>CAIQQM010000291.1 GCA_903873945.1 uncultured Verrucomicrobiota bacterium | reverse complement strand
ACGGACAGCCTGCTCGCACAAACCAACGCAGACCATTGAAGAGTTCGCGCAAGGAATACTCGCGCTGCGGTGCATCCTCTTTCATCAGGGTCAGGTACGGCGCGCAAAATGCCCACTCTTCCTCGCTGACATCACTGGGAGAACTCTTTCGTTCTTTCGTCATCCCCAGTGTAATGTACGAAAGTGCTTGCCTTGTACAGCCTTATCTCAATCAAAGTGCATGACAGGCTCTAGGTCAAAAGCCAGCCGCCTCGCCGATTCCGGCTTAAGGTGAATGCGTCCGAACTCAGTCCTGGCGCCCATAAACTCCGCCCATCTTTCTGCACGACTTGTTAGCGGGCAAATGCTTAAATCAGTGGCCGTTGCTTATGTGGGCAAGACGATACTTCTCAAAAGGGTGGTTTCCCTGTCTGTTTCTCGCAGTGGTCACACTCCTGGTTTGGGGCCGGACAATCCGGTATGATTTTGTCTGGGATGATTACGTTTTTATTGTAAAAAACCCCAACATCCGCTCGCTCAAGGAGGTCCCGGCCATGTTCTACTCCTTGAAGACGCAATCGATTGTGCCGGATGAGGCCAGGATTTTCCGGCCATTGCGAACCGCTCAATACGCTGTCCTGTGCGCGCTGGAAGGGAAACAGGCGCCGCGGCCGTGGCTCTTCCATCTTGCCAATCTGCTTTGGCATGCGGCGGCGGCGATGCTCCTGTTTTCGGTTGCACTGCTGCTTTATCAGCGCCAGGCGGGCGAAGTAGCGAATTTTGCGCGAGCCATGGCGCTGCTGGTGGCAACGGCGTTTGCCATTCATCCGGTGATTTCGGAGGTTGTGTGCTGGGCAAAGTCACTCGACGATACTATGGCCGCGGTCTTTGTTCTGGCCGCCACTCTCGCATTATTAAAATGGAAGGAGGACAATAGGAGCATCTGGGCCAGCCTTGGCTGCTTTGTTCTCGCGGTTTACTCGAAGGAATCGGCAGTGCCGTTCGCCATGTTCGCATTCTTTGTTTTTCTTGGGCTTCACAGGCTGTCCTGGCGCCGGAGCGCGAAACTCAGCCTGGGCTTTTTTGTCGTGGCGCTGGCTTACACGATCCATCGCCATCTTGTCATTGGACAATCTACCCAGTCGGCGCCGCTTTCCGGGAGCTATGGGCAAACCCTGGTTGATATGCTGCCAGTGGCGGGAAAATATTTCCGCCTGCTTTGGGGACTGCCCCCATTTTGCATCGATTACAGCTACATGACGGGCCAGAATCCGCCGGTCTCCTGGAGTGTTCTTTCGGGGGCGGCGCTCCTGGTTCTATGCGTCGGGCTGGGCACATGGTTGTGGCGCAAGCGGGACCTGGCGGTGTTTGGATTGTTATGGCTGGGCCTCTTCTTTTTGCCCGTGTCCAACTTGGTTCCCATGATGCAGTACATGGCGGAACGATTTCTCTACCTACCACTCATTGGGTTCCTGCTGATGTTGGGGGCGCTGCTTTTGAAGAGCCGACGGCCCTTGCCGGCTTTGGCGCTCAGCAGTGTTTTGCTTGTGGTCTGGGGCTCGGCGAGTTGGAACCGTATGGAAATCTGGCAGGACGAACTTACACTCTTTACCCGCAGTTGGGTGGAGGGGCCTAGGAGTAGTCGGATGGAGAAAAACGCCGTTATCGCCATCTTTCGCTTGCCTCATGTGCGGCAACTTTTCCCGATCGACCCCGAAAAGGAAACGATGAGCCAAAACTCCGCGATTTCCTATGATGACGCTGCTCCCGCCCTCCAAACCCTTACTGAGGCGCATCGTTTATTCCCAACCAACGAGGTTGTTGCCTCAGCACTGGGATTAACCCGCGCTGCGATGGGCCAGTTTCCCGAAGCGATAGAACTCCTTGCATGGGCGGTGCATCGGAACCCCGGGTCCGCGCAATACCAGGTCAATCTCGGAACTGTGCTCGCGGAAAACAACCAGAACATGGAGGCCCGCGAAGTGTTCGACGCCGCGCTTCGCCTCGAGCCTGCCAACGCTAACGCTCTCCGCGGCTGCATCAGGCTGGCGTGGAAGACCGAAGATTTTCAAACAGCGCTCCGCTGCGCCATAAGATTGCAACAGCTCGAACCGCAGAACGGCCAAAACATGCTCCTGGTTCGGGAAATCGAACGGAAAATTTCCACCAGATAGTTCTGCCGGAAGTTCATTTTCCGATCGACTTGAACCGGGTTGAAAGTCAAGCCGCGGAAAGTGTTGGCCATGAGCCGAAGATGTCACGTCTACGGCGCTGGTTAGGTATCCACGGCGGCGGGGAGAATCGGCCTGAGATTGACACCGGGGAATGAAGACTGATTATGGAGAACATGCTCACTGAAGATGATGTCAGGAACGCGTTGAAAGCGGTAAAATATCCCGGCTACAGCCGCGACGTCGTTTCCTTTGGCTTGGTCAAGCAAATCATCGTGAAAGATGGCGCGATCAGCGTGTCATTGCAGTTGACATCCCATAATCCCGAGGCTGCGGCGCAGATCAAATCCGAAAGCGAAAAGGTGCTGAAGGCGTTGCCGAAGGTGAATGCGGTTTATGTGGAGGTGAATCAACAGGCCACGCCGCCAGCAAGCTCTCCGCAAAGTCCCTGGTCGAATCAGACCGCGATTCCAGGAATCCGCTGGGTCGTTGCGGTTGCCAGCGGAAAAGGGGGCGTCGGCAAGTCTACCGTTTCCGTCAACCTGGCCTGCGGACTGCAGCTTCTCGGGGCGAAGGTGGGCCTGTTGGATTGCGACATTTACGGGCCGACCGTTCCGTTGATGATGGGTGTGAACGAGAAGCCCGCGATCAGCGGCAAGGATAAGATGATTCCGCCGTCGAAGCACGGCGTGAAGTTGATGAGCATGGGTTTCTTGCTCGAAGGCGACCAGCCGGTCATCTGGCGCGGCCCGATGATTATGAAAACCATCCAGCAATTCGTCACCGCGGTGGAATGGGGCGAGTTGGATGTTTTGCTGGTGGACCTGCCGCCGGGCACGGGCGATGCCCAGCTATCCCTCTGCCAAACGGTTCCGCTGGATGGCGGCGTCATCGTGACGACTCCGCAGGAGGCGTCGCTCGGCGTCGTGCGTAAGGGTATCGCCATGTTCCGGAAGGTCAACGTCCCGATACTCGGCATTGTGGAAAACATGAGTTTTTACACGAGCCCATCCGGCGAGCGCGTGGAAATTTTCGGCCACGGCGGTGGGCGGGAAGAGGCTGGGCGCCAAAAGGTCCTATTTCTCGGGGAGGTGCCCATTTTTGTTGAAATCAGGGAAGCGGGAGATCGGGGCGTTCCCATAGTGGTGTCGGCTGCCCAAACTGCGGCGGGGCAATCATTCATCAGGATAGCCGAGGTATTGCGCGAGCGCTTCCGCTAGTTGCTGGCGCGCGGGCCTTTTTTGTGCTAAATTTTTGGCGATGGCAGAAGATGGGAATGGAAAATCGAGCTTCAAACACGAAAAATCCACCCACGAGGAAAACGCAAAAGAGGATTGTATTTTTCCAGGATTCCCTTATAGATTGCGGCCCTTAGCAATTTGAATTCGTGATTATGTCTGAAGAAACAAAAGCGCCGGTCGTGGCGAACGATTTGCTAAAGAACTCCTCGCTTTATCGGGAATTTCAAGCCGAACGAGAAGAGATCCTGAAGCACAAATGGATTGAATCGGAAAAGGCAGGGCATGACATTGGATTTGAGCGGGCATTGACCGATTGGATCATCCGACATCGTTCAAAATGGCGCAAGAGCCGCCAGTTGGCAGGCCGCTAGCAGATTCCTCTCAATAGCGGGCCTCCCTTACCCGAAGACCAGCCGGCAAACCATCACTGAGGCGGCGATGCCGACCAAATCCGCTGTCAAGCCGGCCAAAACGGCATAACGGGTTTTCTTAATGCCCACCGCCCCGAAGTAGACGGCGAGGACATAGAAAGTGGTCTCGGTGCTGCCGTAAAGCGTGCCAGCCATCCGGCTGATAAGGCTGTCGGGGCCACATTGTTTGACCAACTCGGCGAACAGACCCAGCGAACCGCTGCCGCTTAGCGGCCGCATCAGCGCCAGCGGCAGCAACTCGGGCGGGAAGCCAACCGCCGCCAGCACGGGGGCGAGTACGTGGCTCAGCCAGTCGATGCCTCCGGCGGCGCGGAACATTCCGATTGCCACAAGAATGGCGACCAGGTACGGGATGATGCGAATTGCGACGTTGAATCCTTCCTTGGCGCCTTCCACGAACTCTTCATAAACACTCACCCGCCGTAGCGCCGCGTAGAGCGGGACAATGGCGAGGAGCAAAGGGATGAGGAGCTTCGAAATGGCAGCCACGATTCGCACGAAGGCGTTTTGCCCGGTGGCCTCTTGCGGCATTTCGATTCCGAGAATTGCAGGAAATGCCGATCGCAGGAAGAACCAGAAGAAAAACAAACCAAGAACGCCAAGCGAGGCGGCGCCCCACCACTTTAGCGGTTGGAGGCCGGCGGCGTTTTTCAAAGGAAAGGAGGTTTCCGGCCCGGTTGCCAGGGGGTTTCCGTCCTGGGGAGCAGGCGTCGCGAGGGGTTTTGGCGGCAGCCGGAACACGGGCAGGCGCGAAAGGAGTTTCGCCATGGTGACGCCCGAGACAGCGGCGCAGACTGTCGCAACCAGCGCGGTGCCGACGATGGCGGTGGGATTCGCGGACCGGTTTGCGACGAGGATGGCGATGGCGGTGACGGGGATGAGTTGCACCGAACTGGTGTTGATGGCAAGGAAGGTGCACATCGCGTTAGTGGCCGTGCCGGGCCGCGGATTGAGGGATTCAAGATCTTTCATGGCGCGAAGCCCGAGCGGGGTGGCGGCGTTGCCAAGCCCGAGCATATTGGCCGCGACATTCATCAGCATGGAGCCCATGGCCGGGTGTTCGGCGGGGACATCCGGAAAGAGGCGGCGCAGGAGCGGCCGCAATGCGCGCGCCAGCAAAGTCACCATCCCGGAGCACTCGGCCAGCCGCATCACTCCCAGCCAGAGCGTCATGATGCCGATGAGCGGAAAGGCCGTATTCAGCACGGCAAACTTCGCCATCTCGAAGCTCTGGTCGGCCACCGCCTTGAGATTGTCGGTGCAGCCGCCGATGATGACGGCCAGCAAAATCAGCCCAAGCCAAATGTAATTGAGCATCGAAAGGAACCTATACAACCGGCGGAACCAGCGGCGAGCAAAATCCGCTCCGGGAAAATTGGCCCGCAGAATCCGCTTGCGGCGGAGGCGCTCTCTGTTAAGGAACCGGACGTGTTCTTGAGTGCAATCCTCGGTTTTTTGGCGGTCTTGAGCCTGGTCCTGATGCTGTGGCAATGGTTTGTCGCGCGGCGCTTTCCTTTGCATGAGCGCGCGGGCACGCATTCATTCGCGCCGGCGGTCACGTTGCTCAAGCCGCTGAAGGGACATGATGCTCATGCCGAAGCGTGCTTGAGAAGCTGGTTCGCCCAGAACTACCCCGGGCCGCTGCAGATTCTTTTCGGTGTCGCTTCGGCGGCAGACCCGGTTTGCGAAACCGTCCGCAACCTTCTTCGGGAAAATCCGGGAATTGACGCGGAATTAATTGTGTGCGGGCCTCCGCCGGGCGCGAATTCCAAGGTTTCGAAACTGGTGGAGCTGGCCCGGGCGGCAAGGCATGACATCCTGATCGTCAGCGATGCGGATGTCCGGGTGACGCCGGATTTCCTGGCGAATGTGGTCGCGCCGCTGCGCAACCAGGAAACAGGTCTGGTGAATTGCTTCTATCGGCTGGCCAACCCCACCACTCTGGCGATGCAGTGGGAAGCGGTGGCCATCAACGCGGATTTTTGGAGCCAGGTGTTGCAGGCTAATAGCCTTAAGCCGATGGATTTTGCCCTGGGCGCGGTGATGGCGGTGCGGCGTGAGCAGCTTGAGAAGATTGGCGGTTTCGCGGCGCTGATGAATTGTCTGGCTGACGATTACCAGTTGGGGAACCGAATTGTGCGCGGCGGGCAGCGAATCGCTCTGTCGCCGGTGGTTGTGGAATGCTGGTCGGAGCCTATGGACTGGTCTGCGGTGTGGACCCATCAGCTCCGGTGGGCGCGTACGATCCGGGTCTGCCAGCCGGCGCCGTATTTTTTCAGCATTTTGAGCAACGCTACCCTTTGGCCGGTGCTCTGGCTTGCTGTAAATCCCTCGGGACTTGTGCTGGTATTCTGTCTGGGTTGCCTGGGGCTGCGCATGGCCACCGCGGCGCACTTGCAGCAAAAGTTGACCGGAGCGCGAAACCACTATCTTTACTCATGGCTCGTGCCGATCAAGGACCTGCTGCAAACGGCTATTTGGGTGGCGGCATTCGGTGGCAATCACATCGAATGGCGCGGGCAGAAGATGCGGCTTCAGAGAGACGGGACGCTGCAGAAGTGTTGATGGCCGAAGCTCACTTGATATGCACGCGAAAGGCGCTGCTGGAAACGAGCGGCGCGAGATCGCCGTCGTAAAAAGCCTCCCGGTACTCGTCGGTCTCGAGCAAATGCTGGCGCAGTTCGTGCCGATCCCGGCGGATGAGGTACTTCAATTCTTCAAGATTCGCGGACCAGCATACGCCATTGAAAAACTCGGCGCCAACGAATTGGGTTTTGTAGAGGGCGTTCTTCAGGTAGCAGGAGCCGAGATAAAGAAAGTTGAACTTGCGCTCGGCGAAGAACGAGATCGCTGAAGTCATCATGAACATGCCGAGATTTCGGCTGTAGTAGTTAAGGTCGTAAAAGGCGTAATAATAATAGGCCAGCGAGTTGGGCTCGAGGTAGAGCGTGACTGTGCCCACCTCGGCGCCGGAACGGGTGTCGGTGAACATGAGCAAATGCGACGTGATTTTCCCCCCGAACAACGCATCGAGCCGCTCATAGGACATGACGTCCTTACCGAATTTGATGTCCGCGTAGGTCTTATAAAACTCGCGGCGTTGTGGAGTAAAATCGAATTCCGCGCGCGGAACCAGCGTGGCGGTAATCCCGGCGCCCTTGCGCAAGATGCGCCGGTTTTCCGAAGAGAGGCGATGCCGTTTCAGGGAAACCCGCACCTGGCGGCAAAGATAAAACCGGTCAAGATCACGGGATGAGGGGAGGAATCCTTGATTGAAGAGATCACCCGGTTTTTCCCCCGCCTCGGGAAACGCCCAGATAGCATAGGGGAAAATATAATGTCCATAATCAGCTTTGGTTTCGGAGAAAAGCAGTTTCATGGGAGAACATCCTGGCCGACGTAGAGGCGAGGCAACCGGGTGCGCCAACCGACGAGGATATCGTACGAAACCGAGTTCTTCAGCCGCGCAACCTCGTGCACGGTAATTTCCTCTGCGCCTTGCCGGCCCATAATGACGGCCTCGTCCCACAATTGGGCGGTGGGAATGTCGGTGATGTCCACGGTGATCGCGTCCATGGCAACACCGCCAACCAGGGGAGCCCGGCGGCCGTGGATGAGCGCGCAACCCTGGTTGCGGACGCGCGGGAAGCTGTCCCCGTAACCAATCGGCAAAACCGCGATACGTCGCGGAGATTCGGCCTTAAAGCGCATTCCGTAGCCGACGGTATCGCCGGGTTGGAGGTTTTGAATGGCGGCAATGCGAGCTTTAACCGACATGACAGGTTCTATGCCCGGGATGCGGCGGCAAACCGAAGAAGGAAAGACGCCCAGTGGCAGGATGCCGAGCCGAACCATGTCGAAATGGGCTTGGGGGAGATCGAGAAAACCGCCGCTGTTGCACAAGTGCCTGAGTTTCAGCGAGCAACCCCGCTCAGAAATGATGTCGAGCGCTTCGTTAAAATGAGCCAGTTGCAGTAAAGCGAAAGTCTTGTCCGTCTCGTCGGATTGCGCAAAGTGGCTTAGCGCGCCCTCGAGGAAGAGTGATTTGGTCGAAGCGATCAGATCAACGAGAGAGGCGACCTCATCCCAACGCACGCCGTAGCGGTTCATGCCCGTGTTAATCTTGAGATGGACCGGGATCCGTTTGCCGGCGCGGGCGGCCAGTTGGCCGAGTTTTGCGATTGATTGCGGCTCACTGACACAACAGGTCAGATCGTGGGCGAGGCACCAGGGGAACTCTGCCTCCTGGCGGTCGCCAAGCAACAGCAAGCGTGTGGGGATGCCCCGGTCCCGCAAAGCCATGGCCTCTTCGACGGTGCTTATTGCAAGAAAGCTGGCGCCACAAGCCAAAGCGGTCCTGGCCACGGCCAATGCGCCATGGCCATACCCTTCATCCTTTACCACGGAAACAACTTGCAAGCCTTTCGGCTTGTCCCGATGAATGAGCTCAAAGTTCCGTTTGAGTTTGTTCAGGTCGATTTCAACCCAGGCGGGCCGCAGGGGATAATTCAAGGAAAGAAAGTTCTCAGGTGTTGAAGCCGGTGCTGCCGGCCGGTTAACCGAGGGCAAAGCGTCGGAAGGGGAGCTTGTTGAATCAATAATATCGGGGAACAAAGTATTCATTTCAGAGCTCGTTTAGGCGGATGGGGTTAAATTATTTCAAGGGTTTCCGGGCGGCCAGAGGCTCCGGCCAATATCTTCACGATAATAGCTGCCGAGGCTGCGGATTTTGCGGATGTTCGCGTAGGCTTTGGCAATAGCTTCGTCCAGTACGGAGCCAAATGCGATTACATCGGCGATACGATGGCCGGTGGACACGAGCGAGTCATTTCCGTCGCGCGCGACCTCGTTCCACCAGACGTCGCAACTGAAAGATCCCCCGACCTCCACCGGCAATTGAGGTCCGCGAACCTGGACGTGGGGATAGGCATACCCGGCCAAAGTGACCGAACACCCGAAATTAAGGTTCTTTACGAATCGGGGAGCGAGTTTCTCGTCTCGCCCGGTTTGGAGCAGCGTTTCAATCGGGTTGGCGAGCATGCGTAAAAGCATCGCTCCGGAAGTGACGCCAATTCGGATATTGTACTCAATGACATGCCATTTCCCGTTTCGCTGCACGGCGGTCACTTGGATCGGGCCGTGATATTTCACCTCGCGGAACCAGGGCAGTAGGGGATGGATCAATTCTCGCGCGAGCCCGTATTTGTCCGCCGGATCCCACTCGACGAGGCCGCCGAGCGGAGCGCCGGCGACAATCCCCATGTTGCCGGCGAAAGCGCGTTTGTATTCCTGGTTGGTCACGAGCGAGCAAATTTCCCCGCCGCTGACTAGGGCGATGTGTCCGGCCTCGCGCGGGCCGAGGTATTCCTGCAAAAAAACGCCCTCCGCGTAATTGACATGCTTGAGCCATGAGCGGGTGTCCGCCAGTGATTCACACAACACCGTATGCACCGGGCTGGTCGGCGAGCACAAGGGGTTCTTGATGACAAAGGCCCGGGGGTATTTCCCCAGAATTTCCTCGGCTTCCAAACGGTTGCGCGCCACGTGAGACTGTGGAAATGGAATCTTGAACCGCTGACAAAGCTGGCGGGCAAAATCCCGTTCCCGCTCGATCCTCATGCCTTCATGGGTGGGGCAAAAGATTGGGATCCCCAGGCTGAGCAATTCGTCTTTCCAGGGGGCTTGTGCCCAGTCGATGGACATGGGGACCACGAGATCCACAGCCTTCTCCTTGAGCAGCGGACAAGGAGATGGAAATTGTTCCTGGCTGTAGACCGGTCCGGCCAGGGAAGGCGGATAATGACCGTAATTTCGCGTGAGGTAGGTCGCGACGCTCACCCCGGCGTCTTTGAGAATCTGCGCGGTGCTATGGGCGAACGCGCCAACACCCAATACCATGACTGAAATAGCTGGCTTGGACGAAGTGTGCTTGCGTGTCATGGTCGAAAGCTGGCGGCAATGTTTACGAATTCTCTTGTGTGTCTACAACGGGCACAAAACTACCCCTTCAGCCTGTTGGATGACAAGCTGCATTAGAAATTCAGGCAGCATTCGGATGGGGCGTGAGGTGATGGTCGGCGCGCCGCCATCAGGCATTGCCTCGGCCGCATTCAGAGGCAGTTTCAGAACTTATCTGACCCGTGCCGTCATCCAGAGTCCCGCTATCCCGAACGACAGGTTGGGAAACCACGCCGCCAGCCAGGGCGGCACGTAACCGCCGGTTCCGAGAGCAAGGCCGAGTTGCTGCAGGATAAAATAGATGAAACAAATCAAAATACTGCTCGCCACGCCCACGAAGACATTGCGCCGGCCGGAAGCCGCTCCGAAGGGGATTGCAATCAGTACGACCACGAGACAGGTCCAGGGCGCTGCCAGCCGGCCCTGGAATTTCGTATGCAGCCAGGACGCGTTCGAGGATGACGGCCTTGGATGCAAGCGCAGGTAGTTCAGTATTTCAACGAGCGGAATATCAGCCTTTTTCGCGCCTCGCAGGGTGATGCTGTTGCTGATTTTGATCTCGCTTTTGATTTGCTCGGGTGTTTCGGAAAACTCCGGGATTACCAGTAGGTTCGTTTGCAGCCAAGGCGCCAAAAGCGAACTTGTTCCCGGCGGTTCCTTCCATTCCCGGACGTTGTAGAACGTCCAGGCGCCAGCTCTTCGGAGAGCATGGGAGGCCCTGAGCCAGCGCGGCGAGCCGTCCGCCTCCGTCCAGAACACTTCCGGGTTGGTCATCTCCCCGGTTTCGAAGTTATACGTTCCAATGCGCCACATGCGCCCGGCCGCTTCGTTCTTGAAAGCCAGCTCACGGACCTGATTTCGTCCGGGCGCGTCAGGCGCGCGTGGTTGGTGGCGACTTTTGACCTGTTCCGCGGCCTCTGCGCTATCCGGCACCCAGAATTCGTTGACAATGAACAAAAGCGAGCTGGCGACAAGCCCGCAAGCAAAGTAGGGAGCGCTCAACCGCCAGAGACTGACGCCCGCCGCCCGGATCGCGGTGATTTCGTGGTGGCGCGCGTGGGTGGTCAGGGTGTAAAGCAGAGCCAGCAAGAGCGCGATGGGAAGCACGACGACGAGAAATCCCGGTGTTGTAATCAGGTAATATTCACCAACGTCGCTGATCAGGAGTTTTTTCCTCTGAAACTCGCCTAACTCGTTGAAGAGGTCAGAGAAAATCCAAAAAATCAAAAAGCCGCAAAGGCAGTAGCCAAGCGGGACTAGCAATTCGCGCAAAAGGTAACGGTCGAGCAGCCGCATTCAACGCCAAACTAACCAGCGCAAGTGCTCAAAGCAAGCTGCCCGCGCTCTGATCCCGGTAACTGAAAGCGATTTACTTCCGGAGCGGCTTCAGCGAACGGGCTTATGCAGGCTCCGCTTCTTCTTTGCTGAGCCAATCGTAGCCCTTTTCCTCCAAGTCGAGGGCAAGTTGCTTGCCGCCGGTGCGGACGATCCGGCCATCCACAAGGACGTGGACGAAATCCGGAACGATGTAATTAAGCAGCCGCTGGTAATGGGTGATTACCAGTTGCGCGTTGTCCGCGCGGCGCAACCGGTTGACGCCGGTCGAGACGATCCGGAGCGCGTCAATATCGAGCCCGGAATCCGTTTCATCGAGGATGGCGAGCCTGGGCTCGAGCACCGCCATTTGGAAGATCTCATTGCGCTTTTTCTCCCCGCCGGAAAAACCCTCGTTGACTGAGCGGCGCAAAAGGTCGTCATTCAACTCGAGCACTTTCATTCTCTTCTTGACCAATTCCAGAAACTCGATCGCATCAAGCTCGGGCTGGCCTTTGTGTTTGCGCACTTCGTTCAGGGCGGACTTCAAAAAATACGTGCTGTTTACGCCCGGGATTTCGACCGGATATTGGAAAGCGAGGAAGAGCCCCTCGCGGGCGCGCTCCTCGGGATCAAGTTCGAGCAAATCCTTGCCATCGTAAAGGACTCGGCCGGCGGTGACCTTGTAACCTTCGCGGCCGGCCAGAATCGCGGCGAGGGTGCTCTTGCCGCTGCCGTTAGGTCCCATGATCGCGTGGACTTCGCCAACCTTTATCGTCAGGTTGATGCCTTTAAGGATCTGCTTGTTCTCAACGCCGGCGTTCAGGTCTCTGATTTCCAGAAGAGGATGTTTCATTTTTCAAGTCGTTATTTGGGCACACAGCGTTTGGGTGTGGGTGGCGAGCGTTCAGCCGACGCTGCCTTCCAGGCTCACCCCGAGTAATTTTTGCGCTTCAACCGCGAATTCCATCGGCAATTCACGAAAGACTTCCTTGCAAAAACCGTTGACGATCATATTGACGGCGTCCTGTGTGGAAAGCCCGCGCTGGTTGCAGTAAAAAATTTGATCCTCGCCGATTTTCGAGGTCGAAGCCTCGTGTTCCACGCGGGACGAGGTGTTCTTCACCTCGATGTAAGGAAAAGTATGGGCGCCGCATTGGTCGCCGAGCAATAGAGAATCGCATTGGGAAAAATTACGCGCATTTGTGGCGGTTTTCTGGACCTTGACCAGGCCGCGATAGCTGTTTTGACCATGACCGGCGGCGATGCCTTTGGACACAATCGTGCTGCGGGTGTTCTTGCCGATATGGACCATCTTGGTGCCGGTGTCCGCCTGCTGGTAATTGTTCGTCACGGCGACTGAGTAGAACTCACCGATGGAATTGTCTCCGAGCAAAATACAGCTCGGGTACTTCCAGGTGATGGCGGAACCGGTTTCTACCTGCGTCCACGAGATCTTGGAGTTCCTGCCTTTGCACAAACCGCGTTTGGTGACGAAATTATAAATTCCACCTCGGCCCTGCTCATCGCCCGGGTACCAATTCTGCACTGTCGAGTACTTGATCTGCGCATGGTCTAGCGCAATCAATTCAACCACGGCGGCGTGCAACTGATGTTCGTCGCGCATCGGGGCGGTGCAGCCCTCGAGGTAGCTGACCGAAGCGCCTTCCTCGGCGATGATGAGCGTGCGTTCGAACTGGCCGGTGTTGGCGGCGTTGATGCGGAAGTAAGTGGATAGCTCCATCGGACACCGCACGCCTTTCGGGATGAAACAGAACGAGCCATCGCTAAACACGGCTGAGTTGAGCGCCGCAAAAAAGTTGTCCGTGTAGGGCACAACCAAACCAAGATGCTTTTTGACTAGGTCCGGATGGTCGTGGACTGCGTCCGTGAAGGAGCAGAAGATAATTCCGCGTTCAGCCAGTTTTTCCTTGAATGTGGTGCCCACAGAAACACTGTCGAACACCGCATCTACCGCCACACCGGCCAGGCGCGCGCGCTCCTGCAGGGGAATGCCGAGTTTTTCGTAGGTCTCCAGCAGCTTGGGATCCACCTCATCGAGGCTTTTCGGTCCCGCGCCCTTCTTTTTCGGCGCCGAATAATAGACGGCATTTTGATAATCAATGGGTGGGTAGTGAACATGTGGCCACTTTGGCTCCTCTAGGGTCAGCCAGTGCCTGTAGGCCTTAAGCCGCCATTCCAGCATGAACGCCGGCTCGTTTTTCTTCGCCGAAATCAGGCGGACAATATCCTCGCTCAGTCCCGGCGGCGCGGAGTCCGTCTCGACGTCCGTGTAGAAGCCATATTTGTATTCCTTTCGGACCAAACTCTCAATTGTCTCGGTCGCAGTGCTCATCCCGTTTGTTCAAAGTTTAAACTGAAATATCCATTCAGCGGCCGGGTGATTTCCCGGCTATTTCCCTCCGTTAGCGCAGGCCGGGCAGCGCCCGTGAATGGCGATGTCATAGTGCGCAGCCTTAAATCCCTCCGGGAGCGCGATCCCCGGCTCGGCGGGCAGGTTGACATCAAAAACACTCTCACAAGTGTCGCAATAAAAATGACAGTGATTCTTCATGTTCGGGCAGAAACGCGTCGCGCCGCGGGCCAGGCTGACTTGCCGCGCCAATCCGCATTTCACCAGCGCATCCAGGCAATTATAGACCGTCGCCATGGAGATGTCCGGCAGTTCCCGCTTGGCCCGGATAAAAACTTCCTCAGCCGTCGGATGATCGAGTTTTCCCAGCAGCACAGAATAAACGTGCTGGCGCTGCGGAGTAAAACGAAAACCGCACGTTGCCAGTTGATGGCTCAGACTGTCGCTTAATTTCTGTTTTTGGGCCGAACGCATGACACCGGGAAGCTAACCGCAGTTGGTGCCGACGTCAATATTTGGAATAATTCTAAACCAAATCAATTATTGATTGAGCAAGGCGCGGATAAAACAGGTCTAAAGAACAGTGCTTATGCAATTGCTCAAACTCGCTTTTAAGCGCGAGATCGCCATGCCGATGCTCGCTTTAATGCTTTCATCCGCCGTTTGCATGGCTCTGGCCTTGGGGCGCATCATCTACACTGGCAATATCCATTACGGCTTTCTCATCTGGAACCTGACCCTTGCTTGGTTGCCGCTGATCTTTGCGCTGCTGGCCAGCGATAATTTCCAGAACCGGGCGAGTCGGAATTGGCGTTTTTATTGTCTGGCGGGCGCATGGCTGCTCTTTTTCCCAAACGCCCCCTATATCTTTACAGACGTAATCCACCTTACGGCCTCCTTCTACGCCCATTTTTGGGTGGATATGGTGTTAGTTCTCCTGTGCGCGTTTACAGGGTTTGTGTTGGGTTTCGTGTCGCTGTACCTGATGCAAACGGTTGTTACGCGCATGTTCGGTCGCGCGGCGAGTTGGGGCTTCATCGCTGTCGTCGCGGCGTTGTGTGGGGTCGGGATCTATTTGGGCCGCTTTTTGCGTTTCAACAGTTGGGACATCTTTTTTAAGCCGGTGGCGCTGTATCGTGGTGTTGGCCATTGGGTTTCTAACCCCGTGTCCCAGCCCACCTCGCTGGCCTTTCCAGTGCTGTTCGCCGCCTTCCTGTTCATCGCCTACCTGATGTTGTATGCCCTGACGCATTTGCGTCAGGCGCCGCAGGTCGTGCCGTTTCAAAAATCCGCAATGTTTACTTAGTTTGTCTCAGCCCCCGATCTCCGCTACGTTCAAAAGGTGATCTGCGACGCGTCACTGGACGAGTTGATGCAAAAAGTTTGGGACGGCGGGCGCATCGCTCAAGCCGAAGCCCTGCGGCTTTATCATCTGCCCATCGAAGAACTCGGCGCCTTGGCGGACCGGCGGCGCCAACTTGCCCGGAAGTCGGCATACGGCGGTCGCGGCAACCGGATCGTTACCTACATTGTCGACCGCAACATCAACTACACAAACATCTGCAACGTCTATTGCAAGTTCTGCGCTTTCTACCGCACCGAAAGAGACGCCGATGCGTATGTCATTACCTTCGACGAGATAGATAGAAAAATCGAGGAGACGATTGAATTGGGCGGCACGCAGATTTTACTGCAGGGCGGGCACCATCCAAAGTTGACGCTGCAGTGGTATTTGGATCTGTTATCGCATATCAAAGGCAAATTCCACCAGGTCAACCTTCACGCCTTCAGCCCCAGTGAATTCGTGCATTTCCGCGAGGTCTTTCAGCTCCCGTTGGAAGAAATCATCTTGAAGTTTATGCAAGCGGGGCTTGGATCAATCCCGGGCGGCGGCGGAGAGATTCTGGTGGACCGCGTGCGTCGGCGGATATCTCCCCTTAAGGCGATGACCGACGATTGGCTGGAGGTCATGGACGTGGCGCATCGGCTGGGGCTGAGCTCGTCGGCAACTATGATGTTTGGTCACGTCGAGACAGTGGAAGACAGGATAGAGCATCTCGAGCGTGTGCGCGCGCAGCAGGACAAGAGCAGGTCCGGCGCTAGCGGGCGTGTTCCCTGTTCCCAGGCCGGCTATTCCCCTGGGAGTGAGGTGGCGGTGCACCCGGCGGGCTTTACTGCGTTTATTTGTTGGACGTTCCAGGCTGAGCACACAAAATTGCGCGCGCCGACGGTGGGCGCGCACGAATATCTGCGCACGCAAGCTCTCTCCCGTATTTACCTGGATAACTTCCCAAGCGTTCAAAGCTCCTGGGTGACGCAAGGGCAGGAAATCGGCCAGGTGGCATTGAATTACGGCGCGAACGATCTCGGCAGCATCATGATTGAGGAGAATGTGGTGTCGCAGGCCGGAACGTCCTTTCGCATGGCGGTCGGCGATATGCGGCGGCTGATCTCGGAACTTGGTTACGAGCCGCATCAGCGGGACAACTGGTATCGGTTGGTGAATTGAAATTGAAGAGTCTGCCAGCATGTAACGCCAGGTAACGCGCAGATCCCCCTCGAGATACGTGTGCCGCCACGACGAACGGAGTGCGGTCAATTACCGCTTGGCTCCAAAAACATTGTCGAGGATCACTTCCTTGGTTTTCCACAAGAGTGCCATGGTCATGGCCAGAGGCAGTAGGACTAACACGACCAAAAACCAAATATTGCCCCGCTCTATGAATTCCATGACCACGTTTAGCCAAAGCGGCAATACTTGAACCTTGCGGAGTCCAAAATAAAGCGCCGCCAGGACGAAGGTCACAAACAGCAAATTGAGATTCAGAGCAGTGAACTGTTTGGTTTCCAGCCGCAATGCTTCATCCGGCAGCATGGCGCCAAGCCGCTGTAAAACCAAATTCAAGCTGCCGAGAAACAATAGAGCCGAGAACATCAGCAAAACCACCATGGTCGCAAAAAAGCCGTTGTCGGGAATTTTGTTCCACCAATAAAGAAACGGGCACAAGCTAAAGTCGATCAGAGCCAGAAGCCTGGCGCGGTCGAGTGCATTGCGCCAGACCCGTTCTTGTTTCTGGAAATCGCCAAGTTGCCAGAGAGCGTAAACCAGTACCCCGGCGGGAACTAGGGGCAGCACGATGCCAAACGAGTTCAACGGCCCGGCTTTGGCTGTATGAAAACATACGACCAGTGTTATGGGCAATCCCCAGAACAAAGCAGACAGCCCGCGCACAAGCCGGCCAAGCGAGTGCAGGAGTTCGGTGCTGGGAACCGATTCAGGCATGGTAAAAAGATGAAATGCGGAGAACCAGCCGCGGACACGCGCTCATGCTGTGCCGGCAGCGCCCGGTTCCATTCTTCCTTCTGTTTTCCCAAAGCTCAGGTAGGTGTATTCTTTCAACCCGCGTTCGTAATCATCGAGGAGACGCATCGCTTCGGAAGGCTTCATCCGGTCCGATTTGATGGCTTCGTCAATTTGTGCCTTCATCTGTCGCTTTAATTCGTTTTCGTCGTACTGCACGGAAGCTAGGCACTGCACAATCGTGCTGCCCTCAATGATTTCTTCGACGTAATAACCGGCCGGCTCGTCCGGTTCCAGAAAGACGTGGACTTCATTTACGCGCCCGAAAAGATTGTGCAGGTCGCCCATGATGTCCTGATAGGCGCCCATTAGGAAAAAGCCCAGATAGTAAGGCTCGAACTGGCCGTTGCCGTTGGTGTTGAGCTGGTGCAGCGGTAGCGTGTCGCGCACGTCGCGCAAGTCGACGAACTTGTTAACCTGGCCGTCTGAGTCGCAGGTGATATCGACCAGCGTAGCTTCGCGTGTGGGTCGCTCGTTGAGGCGGCCTACCGGCATGATGGGAAACAACTGGCCCAGCGCCCAATGATCGAGCAGCGACTGGAACACGGAGAAATTGCAGAGATACTGGTCCCCGAGGATGTCTTCCAGCTGGCGAATTTCTTCAGGAATGTAAGCCTGGCCCTTGAAACTGTCCACGACCGCCCGGCTGATTTCCCAATAGAGGTTCTCGATCTTGGCCTTTTCCGGAAGATCCATCATCCCGAGCGTGAACATGTGCTGGGCATCTTCCTTGCGCTCGAGCGCATCATGGTAGGCTTCCAGCTTGTTCAACTTCGGAAGGTTTTTCCGGATATCCAGCAGTTCCCTGACCAGTGGGGGCTCGTTCTCGTCGTATTGAGAACACTCGGCGCCCCGCGCTTTTTCGAGCGCCCCGAACACTTCCACGATCAGTACGCTATGATGCGCCACGAGCGCGCGGCCGCTTTCGCTGATGACAGTCGGGTGGGGAACCTTCTCCGCATTACAGACATCGGCGATGTAATAAATGATGTCATTGGCATATTCCTGCAAGGTGTAATTGGTCGAGCTGTCAAACGCGGACCGGCTGCCGTCGTAATCCACCCCCAGCCCCCCGCCCACATCGAGGAATTCGATCTGGAATCCCATTTTGTAAAGTTTTGCGTAAAACCGCGAGGCCTCCTGAACTGCCTTTTTGACGATGAGAATATCTGGCACCTGCGAGCCGATATGAAAATGAAGGAGCTTGAAGCAATGGGCGAGGTTCTCGGCCTTCAGCATTTCTGTGGCCGCGAGCAGCTCCGCCGTGCTTAGCCCGAACTTGGCGTTTTCACCGGCGCTTTCGGCCCACTTGCCGGCGCCCCGGCTCAATAGCCGCGCGCGGATGCCGATCAGCGGTTCGACCCCGAGTTGCTTGGAGATCGCAATGATTTGGCGGAGCTCTTCCAGCTTCTCGACCACCATAATGACCTTCTTGTTCAGTTTGGTGCCGAGCAGGGCCATGCGAATAAAGCTGGCGTCCTTGTAACCGTTGCAAACGATCAGGCTCCCGATCTGGTTCTGCATCGCCAGGCCGGCAAACAGTTCGGGCTTGCTGCCCACTTCGAGGCCGAAATCGTAGGGCTTGCCCGCATCGAGGATTTCTTCAACCACTTCGCGAAGCTGGTTGACTTTAATGGGGAAAACCCCGCGATACCCGCCCTGGTAGTTAAATTCAGAAATGGCGTTGCGAAACGCAAGGTTGAGCGACTCCACTCGGTTGCGGAGGATGTCCTGAAAACGAATTAATACCGGAAATTTCAGCCCGCGGGCCTTGGCCTCCTCGATCACATCGGTCAGATCCACCGACGCCCCGTTTTCCCGCAACGGCTTTGCGACGACGTGCCCTGCCTCATTGATGTCGAAGTATTCCGCCCCCCAGCGGTGGATGTTATACAAATTGCGGGCATCCTGGATGCTCCAGGGCTCGGTGCCTTCGGTTGCGTTAGTCATTTCGATTACTTCAAATCGATGCGCACTATAGAACGCTGCGTGTGGAATTCAATAGGCAGAATGAAAAATCTTTCCGCCTTTGCAGCGGCGCTTGGTTTTGGTTCCATCAGCGCATGTCAAAAGGTTCCCTGCCGAAGATTGTTCGTTACTGCGACGGGTTGCTGCGCGTAAAAGAGCTGCAGGACTACGACGGCGCCGCCAATGGCCTCCAGGTTGAAAATTGGGGCACGGTGACCCGGCTTGCTGCGGCGGTTGATGCCAGCCTGGCAACCGTCAAGCTCGCAGCGGCGGCTGGAGCGGATTTGTTGCTCGTGCACCACGGCCTCTTTTGGGGGCCGTCGCATCCCTGGACCGGGAAGCGCCACGAATTGCTGCGCTGTCTGTTCGAAAATAATCTCGCGGTTTACAGCTCCCACCTCCCGTTGGACGCGCACCCGAAGGTTGGCAATAACGCCCAACTTTGTGCTGCGCTTGGCCTGAAACAGCTCCGCCCGTTCTTTTTTGACCATGGCCAGTTCATCGGGTTCCAGTCTCAGGTGAAAATTTCCCGCACTGACCTTGCTCGACGTCTCCAGCGCGCTACGGGCGTGAAACCGGTGGTTCTGCCTGGCGGTCCGCAAACCTGTCGGCGCATTGGCGTCGTGACTGGCGGCGCGGGCGGCGAGTTGAAAAAAGCGGCGGACGAAGGTGTGGATACGTTCATTACCGGCGAAGGGCCGCATTGGACTTATGCGCTGGCCGAGGAGTTGGGCGTTAATGTCCTTTATGGCGGCCATTACGCTACCGAGACATTCGGGGTTAAGGCTCTGGCGGCCCATCTCTCCCGCCGGTTCAAGGTGCCCTGGGCCTTCCTCGACCATCCCACCGGGCTTTAGTAAACACTTGGCTTCATGAAGTCCAAAATCATTACTGTGATTCCTGTGTGGAACGGGGAGGAGTTCATCGCGCAGACCCTTGAATCTGTGGCTCGTCAGGCGTTGCTGCCGGATCGGGTGATCGTGCTGGATGATGGTTCCACTGACAGCACTCCGGGAATTGTGCGGGACTTTCGTGCGCTCAAAGTTGAGTACGTTAGCAACCCCCAAAACCTGGGTCTCCACGGAAATTGCAATCGCGCTTTAGAGTTTGCCGCGGAAACGGACTACCTGCAAATCCTTCACCAGGATGACCTGATCGATCCGGAGTTTTACCGGCAGATGGTCTGTGTGCTCGAAGATTGTGACGGCCGCGGAATGGCTTGGTGCCTGGACGAACGCATCGATGAAAACAACAAGTCTTTGAGTGTCTCCGGTAAAGCGGACGGCAAGGTGGAAGTGCTTTCGCTGGATAAATTCCTCCGCCGCAAGGCTGAAATCGGGAACCAAGCCTACTGCGCTACGTTGCTCAAGACCGGCAGCCGGCTGGCTCCCTGTCGCTTCCGCATGGATATGCCTATCCTGGCGGATATGGTGTACTGGGCCGAATATGGCAGCTACTGCCGCAAACTTGTCCATGTGCGTCGGTCTCTGGCGAAGTACCGCTGGCATGGGGCAAACGCCACTTCATCCCGGGCGCCGAACATCGATTCATTGATCACGGATGAATGGCGCACGATGCAGATAAACGAGGCGCTTCGTAAAAGTAAATCCGGCCTGTGGCGGCAGTTCAAACTGAAGGGCCTTTTGGCGGTGCGTTCCGGCATCAAAGCCAAACGCTTTAGGCAGCAAGGCAACCTGGATTATTCGAGCGAAATTGTCCGTGTGGCCAAACGGTTCAGCGGACCGGTTGCCTGGTTCCTCGGGCAGTTCCTTGTCGAAGTGCGAGACTTGCTCGTTTTTGGAATTTTACGCCGTCCGCGACACCCCAAGAACGTTTATAGTTGAACCGTTCCAAGGGTTCAACCACGGCACCAATTGGTGCGCCTCGCTCAAAGGCCGATGGCTGACGCACGGGAATTCCAGCCCACTGTTTGTCCGGTTCTAGCGGACGCGAGGAAAACCTCACTTCCACTCTTGGTTCAGGGTGCTGGGACAGGTTTGCCCTTCCCGAGGCGAAAGGCGAGGACGCCAATAAGCAGCAGCCCGAGTGCGATGGCCGCGAGAGTGATGCGAAGCGCCCTGAGTGAAGGTCGAAATGCGAACTCGATGGTGTGCGAGCCGGGTTCCAAATAAACGCCTCGCATGATGTAGTTGCAGCGAAGCAGTTTAACGGGTTTGCCATCCACCGTGACCTGCCAGTTGGGATCAAATTTATCATTTAGCAGGAGTACGGAAGAGACGGCAGCCTGGGCGTGCAGGACGATTTTTTTGGGACTGTAACTGGTAAAGTCCACAGTTCCGGCGGTTTTGCTGGTTCCGCTGGCTGGCGGCAGCGGTTCGGCGACCAGGACGGTTTCTGCGGGATCAAAAGAAGGGCTGGCGAGCTTTTTAAGCGTTGTGTCATCATTGGTGCTGACGAGCCAGTTGGCGAAGAGCTTTACGCGGGGCAAAGCACCGGTAAATTCGAACAATGCATACTGGCCGTCCGGCTTGAGCGCCGCGGTCAGGTCCGTCAACTGCGTCGCGTTTCTCGAGCCAGCCTTGGGGACGATGTCGAACGCGGCAGCGATGCGGAACCGGTGCTGGACGGGATCGATTTGTTGATTGAGGACATCCAGGAAACCTGCAGCCCCGAGGAGATAGCGCGTATTCGTCAGTTGCCAGCGGCGTGTTATGAGGTGCAGGCGGTTGGTGGTTCCGTCAAAGAACAGGACTGACTCATAGGCCATCAAATCCTGCGGCATCCGCGGCATTTGGACAATGTCAAGCGATTGGATGTTGTAGTAATAGAAATGGTGCTGCGCCCACTCGATCCGGTAAAGCTGGTCGAAAAGGCTGAATTGAGGCGGCGCCCGGAAAGGCAACATCGCCACGCGATGCTCATAAGGTTTCTGGCGCAAAATCTCGATGACGGGATTTGGCGCGTCCGTTTCATATTTGTCTTTGTAATCCCAATAAATGAGTAAAGGCAGATTGGCGTGGCTGAGGTCCACCACTAGGAGCAGGCCGAGGAGGACGCCTCCCCACTTCGCTCGCCTGCCGGCGAATGTGCCCTTCAGAACCAGGGTCAACAGGCTGGCCGAGAGCGCAAAAAAGAGAATGAACCATCCGACCTGGGTGATGCTGAAACCCGCTATCGCATGAGCCATGCTTTCGTCAAACTGAACTGTCTGCAAGTATTGCTCGAAGGATTGACGCGAGGCCGCATAAAACAGCCAGCCGAGCAGGCTTGCGCCCAGACCTGCGGTGCACCCAAGAATCCAGCGCTGGTCGAATCCAGAAAGGCCGGATCCCCAACCCTTGAGGCGGGCTTTCAAATTTGAAGTGCTGCGGCCAGTCGTTTGCAAATAACCGCGCCATAAGCCGTCAACGCCGTAGGCGAAAAGCATTAACAAGGCGAAGGTCAACAGATGGGTGAACTTGCCCGGATTGCGAATTGTTGAGAAATAGGGGAGGGCGTAGAGAAACTGATAGAACGGGGCAAAGCGTCCGAAAGCGAACAACAATGAAATGACCACCACGCCGAGCCAGAACCAGATGTGCCTCCGGGCGGTTTCCGAAAAGATTGAGCCATGGCGGCGAAGCGATTGAGCGCCCGCCCACAGCGCGATGAGCACAACCAGGATGCCGGCGTAATTACCACCACCGGAGAAGCGCATGAAACCCGAAGGCTGCGCACCTTGCCTGCCGCTTGCGAAGTAACGATCCCACGCAGGGTCGCGGCCGACTGCCCCCCAGTAATTGCCGCCCTTATACGTTTCCTGCATGAACTCAGGCAACTGCAATGGCGTATCCATCCTATAGCCGAAAAGGCCGGGGATGATGAGATTCAGCGCCTCCCGCTTTGGCAGGCTCCATTGTGTGGCGAAGTCCCAGCGCTGCGCCTTTGTCTGGGAATCCTGCTGGGTGCCGGCTACCCCTTTGATGTTGGTTGAGATTAACGTGGTCACCGTGCTGATGGCGATGAACATGGCGCATGCGGCCACGACTACAACCTGCCCGATGCCAATCCTAAAACGTTTGCCAGGAGTTCCCTCCGTCCCGGCCCAGGCGTTGTAAAGCACGAATGCCGCCACCAGCATGCTGAAAAGAGCGCCGATATCCGCTCCTTCCATAACGCCCATCCCGATAGCCAGGCCGGCGAGCGCTGTACGCACCCATTTCCCTCGCGGCTCCTTGCTGATAAGCAATCCCACAGCCACGAAGTTCATGCTGAAACAAACCACCTGTGCACAGACACCCCAGGCGGCGGCCCCAAGAAAATCCATGTTCAAGGCTGCGGCCAGCCCACTCAGAACGCAGGCCAGCGGAGCAAAATTCGAACGTCGAAAAGCGAAAGCGGCGCAAAGCCCCAGCAGGAACAGAGTGCACGGCGCGATGAACTTGGCAAAGCCGACAGGCCCCAGCAACAACAGGAGCAGATTGCTAATGCTGGGGGGCTGCATTCCGCCACTCACACCAATGGAATTGGTATCGGACCAGAACCCGGTAAGGGTGCCCGGCATGCGGTTCTGAGCTGCCACCATGCCGCCCAGCGGTCCGTCGTTGGAAAACAGCACCCAGCCGGACCCAAAACTCCGCGCAAAGAGCAGGCCCAGCACCAAAGCGAGCAGGCCGAGGGTGGCGAGATATAATTTCCTGTTCTTAGCGTCGGATAGGGATGGGCTGCTTGGTGGCATAATCATTAAAAACGGGGAGAGACTATCTGCGAGAAATGACTCTCTCAAGAGAAAGTTCGACTCGTTTCCGAGCATTGCTTATATCTGGCTGGCGAATAACGAAGCCAATGCAACCGCCCACCAACCAAGCCATTTCCCCCGCAGTTTGCACAGCGGTCGTGGTCACGTTCGAACCGGACGCCGCTCTGTTGAACAACCTCCGGAGTCTTTGCAGTCAGGTGGGGCAAATCATCGTGGTGGATAACGGGTCGGCGGGGACATCGCTGGAGATCGTCGAACAAGTCGGACATCTGACTGGGGTGCATCTCGTGAGGAACGAGGAGAACCTGGGGATCGCGGCAGCCTTGAACATTGGGATTCGCCGCGCCTTGGACGCCGGGTGCCAATGGGTGGCCACGTTCGATCAGGACAGCGCGGTAACTGCGCGCTATTTCGAGGATCTATTACGTGCCTACGCGATTTGCCCCGAGCCTGAAAAAGTTGGGATGATTGTTCCCGGCCAATGGGTGCCCCATTGCGATCCGGACGGCGGCGCCCAAAATGTGGCAAGGCGTGATTTTACATTCGTCAAGGGAGCTTCAAACTCGGGCTGTCTGATCCGGGCGGACATTTTTTCGAGAATCGGTTTCTATGACGAGCCTCTGTTCATCGACTATGTGGACACGGATTTCTGTTTGCGTTTGCGGAAACGGGGCTTCCGCATTCTTTGTGCCCCGCAGGTGGTTCTGCGCCACGAACTGGGAGACAAACAAGTGCGCAGGTTTCTTGGCTTGAGCATTTCGTTCCGGATCCACTCAGCCTGGCGTTACTATTACAACATTCGGAACCGGACGGTGCTGCACCTCCGATACCTGGCCTCGTTTCCGGCTTGGGTCTTGTGGGATTGGTCGCGGATGCTTCTTGAACTGTGCCGGATAGCCATCCTTGAGCATCAAAGAGGCCACAAATTGTCCTGCGCCTTCCGGGGCCTCTGGGACGGCCTCCGCGGTCGGCTTGGACGACACCCCGATTTTCCAAAGTAATTGCTCAACTCCGGACAAGAAATGTAAAGTCCGTCTTAAGATTGTCCGCTTGGCCTATGTGCTTCCCTAATTGACGGTTTCCCGGTTACTGGCTTTAATCAACCTGTGTCGAGAAATCCCCTCAAAGGACTATAAGCGTGCCAACCCCAAAACACTGAGTCCCTGTTCACGCCCGACTGGCAGGACGTGGCCACACAGACTGCGGACGAGTATGGCGTCTGCGAGTACATCGAGTGGGCCTCCACCAACGCACCGGCGGGTTTCTACCGCTCAGTGTGGCCGTAGTCGCGCGACGAGAAGCCCGCCTCCAATTTATCAATACGGCAGCCGCCGGGCTGGCTCTCGTGGGAAAGCTTCCGGCTGCTTCCTGTACTGCGCCAGATGGCCCTCCTGGAGGACCAAGCGGTCCGAAATAAAATAGCCTGCGGCTTCCAGGGCCTGTCGGCTGGTTCCCTGAAGCCGGTTGGGCCAGGCACCCACGCCTTATTGCTAGCGGGCATAATCAACCACTCTAGGTTCGGGCAATGGCAGGATAAACCGACCGCCGGCTTCCTGATAAGCTTTCTCGCGCTGGATGATCTCGGGGCCAAAATTCCATGCCAGGATCAAGGCGTAGTCTGGGCGGTCGTGCATCAGTCCTTCCGGGGGGCGGACGGGAATCCACGAACCCGGTGCCACTTTGTTCTGTTTGAAGGGGGTGTTGTCGATGATGTAGTCCAGGTCCCGGGCCGTGAGTCCGCAGGTATTGAGGAGCGTGTTGCCTTTGGCGGAAGCCCCGTAACCGATGATCCGTTTGCCTTGGGCCTTCAATCGCCGGACCAGCGCAGGCAAATCCTCCTGGACCTTGCGTACTCGCTTGACGAACGGCTGCCAGAAGGCCGGGTCGTCAAGGCGCATTTGGCTTTCGATTGCCAGTGCTTGGGCCACACTCTCATGCACATGAACCTTGGATTCCCGGTGCCGGAGGTGAAAGAGTATGCAGCCTCCGTGGATGGGATAGCGGTCGATGCGCTGGAGGAAGAACGGAGTGTTGGCCACTAGCGCTTCAATCGCCCGGGCCGAAATGTAGGAGAGGTGCTCGTGATAGATCGTGTCGAACTCGCAGCCCTTGAAAAAGTCTACTAGGTAAGGCACCTCGAATGCAACCACTGTGCCCGGGTGGGACACCGCTTCAAGGCCCGCGATGAGGTCGGGCAGGTCGTTGATGTGTGCAAAAACGTGACGGCCCAGGATGAGGTCGGCTTGGCCCCACTCCTGGCGCAGCACTTTGGCCGTTGCCCCGTTGAAGAACTCCAGGCGTGTCGGCACCCCTTCCCAGATCGCCAGGCGGCCAATGTTTTCGGCCGGTTCGATGCCCAGCACTTCGCAACCGGCGTGCTGGAACTTCTTCAAGTAGATACCTGTGTTGCTCGCAATCTCCAGCACCCGCGGCGGTCGCGCGAAGCCGCCCACCATCAGCAGATGCTCCCGCTGGGCGCTGAGGTGCACTTCCATTGTGCGGGAAGTTGACGTGACGTAGGCGTAGTGGGAATAAAGCACATCGGGGCTGACGGTATCCGCCAATTGTGCAAGCGAGCAGTTACGGCAAACGCACAGCCGCAATGGCAGGAAGGTTTTGTAATCAGACACTTCTTCGGGTGGAAGAAAGTCGTTGGCCAGAGGTGTTTTCCCCAGGTCCAGGACCAAAGCCAGATTTTCGGAGCCGCAGGTGCGGCAATGAGTGACTTCTCGAATCATAAGAATACGTAACCCGCGTCTCCCTTGCGGCGGGGGAGCGTCACGGACTGCTAAGCGCGTGCTCCGACCCTGTCTGCCGCTCGCCACAGGAAGTCAAAGATAGGGAAAATTGAATCGCAACGCCCCGGAAAGGTCAAGCGCGGCCTGGAACCGTTTCGGCCGGCGGGGCGTGTTTCCAATCCTGAAACATTTTGGCCAACCCGGCGCGCCAGGATCCCAAATGACTGCTCAGCTGGGACGCGGCTTTCTCATTGCTTAAGACGGAGTAAGCCGGGCGAGCCATCGTCGGACTGAAGTGTGCCGTCAGGACCGGTTGTACTGGCACCGGGCTCTGGAGCACCAGGAAAGCTCGCGCTCCTGCTCGCAGCGGTCCACTGGGTTGTAGGCGGCCGTGTTGATGACCACCTTGGGTTGGAGCGCATCCAATTGCCGTCGCATGTCAGCGGGCCGAGTCAGGTCGAACTCTTCAATGTCCCACAAGGTGAGGTCCATCGACCCTGGCGGCAGTTGCTGGAGCGCGTAGGCCAACAGACCTTTGCCGCCGGTGATAAGAACTTTCATAACCGTTTACCGCTGATCCACCTTGGGCAGGCCCAGCTTGAGCACTTTCTTGAATTCATGCCAGCGACTGAAGCGACAGGATAGGAACCGCAGCAGATAGAAATCACCGCAGCGTCGGAACGCGCGAATGCGGCGGCGTTCGGCTCTCACGTGCCCGCGCAGACGCCAGCAACCCACCAGGGCGTCCAGGCAACTGCGTGATAAGAAAGACCAGCGCCGCAGCAGGAGCGCGCCGACCAACCCCTCCGCCAGGATCAAGGCCAAAGCCGGCAGCAGCAAAAGCAACAAGACGTGCTGGGCATTTTTCAGGATCGTGAGCAAGTGATTGCGGTTGGCATAAAAGCGTTTGGAATCGCTCGTGCGGAGCTCCACTAGTTTGGTCCCGCCTTTTGGATTCTCGCCGGCCGCCCCGCGATGGTGCATGCGGCTGGAGGGGACATGGACGATTTCTTCTCCTGCAGTCTGGATCCGCCAGGAAAGATCGAATTCTTCGCAGTAAAGGAAGAAGGTCTCGTCGTAGCCGCCGATCCTTTCGAAGAAGTCGCGCCGCAGGAAGAAAAAACCCTGGGAGGCAAACAGGCGTTCCGGGACTTGCCCAGCCTTCGGCCCGACCATGAAGCCAAAGAGGTCAAAGCCCACAGCGCCGCGGGCTTGCACATCGTTGGTTTCGTAATCCAGGACCAGATTACTGGCTGCGCCGACTCTTGCCCGCTCCGACTCCTGGCAGAGCCGCTCGAGACAATCAGGCTCCAACCAAACATCCGGGTTCAGGAAAAACAGGTAGCGTCCCGTTGTCTGCTTGACGGCCAGGTTGCTTCCCCCGCCAAAGCCGGGGTTGCAGCCATTCTGGATGACGCGACCGTTCGGCCAGTCGCGCATCAATTCCGCCGCCAAGCGGTCGGAATGGTCCGGAGAAGCGTTATCGGCGACAATGATTTCAATCTGGCTGAATATGGTTTGCGCGTGAAGGGACGCCAGACAGCGCTCGAGCCAGGCTGCGCCATTATAGTTGAGGACTATAATGCTTGCCAGTGGTGGCGGCTGAACGGAGGTCGGTGGGGTGAGGAGGAGGGGTTGTCTCACGGTCTCCGGCATCATGCCAAAAGGAAGTTCATTGGCGGCACGCTAAGAAAGTCGGAAACGTAACTCAAGAACATCTTACAGACGGCTTCACCCAGGTAAACGAGGCGCAGACGGCCAGGAGTAGGAGATTGAACACGCCACACGTCTTGAGCACGCTCACCAGACTGTGGTGAAAGTGGGTGAGCGCCAAACCGTAGGCCACAGCCAACAGACACAGCGCCGGCACTGCCCGAAACAAGCTCCGAGCCATCAGATTATTGAGCAGCACATTAGCGAGCGCGAGCGGAACCATCGCCGCGGCATACCAAGGCAGCACGGCAGAGGCGACCGCCACGTAGCTTTGCTTGTAAACGAGTTTGATTATCCACGGACCCAGCACCGAAAGACAGATCGCCCCGGCCACTGCCATAATGGCCGTTCCCAAAAGCACGAGCCCCATCAAGTCGGTTTTTTCAGCTTTGGCCGAGTGGTGGACGATTCGCGGGAACATCACTGTTGCCAGAGGGCCAACCAGCCACATGAGCGCGCGCGACAAAGTTCCGGCGCCCACATAGAACCCGACTTCATCCGGGCTGAAATACGTCTTCACAAACATTGTATCAGCGGTGAACAGGAATTGGAAAGCGGCGCAGGCGAGGACCAATGGGATGACCTGGCGGAGCAAGCCGCGCCAGTCGAAAGGCAGGGGCGGAAGCAGCCAAAGGGAGCGCGTCTGCCAGAATGCGATCGCCTGGGAGATCCCCGCGCCAACGAGGACGCCTGTCACCATGCCCGCGGCCCGTCCACCCAAGGCCAGCACCGCAAATGCGGCAACCGACAACCGGAAAAAAGCGTTGAAAATTCCAGACCAGCCAAGCCAAAGAAAGTTCTGTTGTCCTTGGAGAATCCCTCCAAACATCGGCCCCCAAATCGAAAGCAGCAGGACGGGGAGCATTAACCAGAGTCCCGCAGGGCTCGAGGCTTCCCATCCCTTCAGAATGCTCTCTTGAAATATCAGCACGACGACGGCACCAACGAACCAGAGAACGAAGGTCCAACGCCAAAGCAAGCGGATCATGCCTGAGAGCTCGCCCTCCCGGTGACAGGCGATGGCTTTGGCCGTCTGTTGCGCGAGGATCATTTGCAGCGGCATGGCTGGGATGCACATCCCCACGGCCATCAGGGCTCCAAAAAGACCGTATTCGCCGGCTGGAATGGCCTTGGACAGAAAATGGACCGCCCACATCAGAACGCCCCCGCCGATTCCTGAAATCATTAGCCAGCCACTTTGGCGGAAAAAGGAGGCATGTTTTCTCGCCGGGGGCACTGGTGGGAAATCAACTGGCTGCGACATGGGGCCTTAGTTACACTGAAAGTCCCTCCGGTTCAAGAAAACGCCTGTTGGAAAACTATTCTGCAGGCTCCTGGGGAAAACCTGAGCCTGTGTTTCACGGCTGCGCACTGGCAGCAGCTATTCTGCACTTGGAGGCGCAGGAGAGCAGCAGCGAGTGGGCTGGTCCATTTGATCGCCTCAGTCTCGACGGCAAGGTCTCATAGGCCCAATTTCGGAATGCGAGGGAAGAAAGTGCTTTCCTCTGCCAAAGTAATCTTTAAATTCTTTAGACCGGAACACGAGATGGACACGACCGAGCGCAAGATAAGACCGATCGAGGACCTGGCCAAAACCCTGGCAGTACTTCGAGCCGAAGGGAAGAGGGCCGTGCACTGCCACGGAGTTTTTGACCTGTTGCATATCGGACACATCAAGCATCTTGAAGCGGCCCGCAAGTTAGGCGATTTGCTCGTCGTGACGATTACCCCCGACCGGTTCGTCAACAAAGGACCCCATCGCCCCGCCTTTCCCGAACGTTTGCGTGCGGAAGCCCTGGCTTCCCTTGCCTGTGTCGATTTTGTCGCCATCAATGAATGGCCTACGGCGGTGGAAACCATAGAACGGCTCCGGCCTTCGTTCTATGTGAAAGGCATCGTGCGCGAGGCGGGAAAACGCGACCATACCGATGCCATCGACAAAGAGGAGAATGCCGTCAAAGCGACTGGCGGGCAACTCGTGCTCACCGATGAGGAAACCTTTAGCGCGTCGGCCCTCATTAACCGGTTTACGGACGTTTTTTCCACGGAAACCAAGGCGTTCCTCGAGCAGTTCCGCATGCGCCACACTCCGGAAGAGATCGTCGGCTACCTTCAGGCCATTCGCAAACTTAAGGTGCTCATTGTGGGGGAAACCATTATCGACGAATACCAGTTTTGCTCGGTGATGGGCAAATCCGGCAAGGAACCGGTGCTGGCCGCCCTGCATAATCGAACCGAGCAATACGCCGGCGGCGCGCCGGCCATTGCCAATCACATCTCGAACTTTTGCGACAATGTCACCCTTCTCAGTTCGGTTGGGCAGATCAATTCGTGCGAGGATTTCATCCTCTCCAAACTGAATAAGAACATCACGCCTCAATTCGTCCGGGTGGCGGGTGCGCCGACGATCATCAAACGCCGGTTTCTCGAGGAATATCTCTCAGCCAAGCTCTTTGAGGTCTATGTGATGCGCAATGACGCCATGCCAGCCGAGGCGGAGGCGGAGTTCTGCTCCGCGCTGGAACGGCTGGCCCCACAATTTGACCTGGTGGTGGTCGCCGATTATGGCCACGGCTTGATGACTGACCGGGGCGTGGAATTAGTCTGCAAGAAATCCAAATTCCTGGCCGTCAACACTCAGGCCAATGCCGGCAACAAAGGCTTCAACACCATCTCAAAATACCCGCGCGCCGATTTTGTCTCTATCGGGGATCCCGAAGTCCGCCTCGACGCCCGCAAAGCCAGCGGCGACCTGCGGGGCCTGGCTGAAGGTATCGCCCGTAAAATCTCAACGAAAAACTTCCTCGTGACGCGCGGCGCCTCCGGTTGCTTGGTTCATGACCGTGAACAAGGCACTTTCCACGTGCCCGCGTTTGCCATCCGCGTCGTGGACCGCGTCGGCGCGGGAGATGCCGTGCTGGGCCTTACAGCCCCTTGCGCGGCCTTGAGCGTGCCGCCCCAGGTGCTCGGTTTTATCGCGAACGTCGTCGGAGCGGAAGCCTGCACTATTATGGGCCACCGCAGCTTCATCGAGCCGACAAGCCTGTTCCGGCATATCACGTCTTTGATGAAGTAACGTTTTTATGAACAAGCAGCATCCTCATGAATTCAAATCAGTCCTGGTCACTGGGGGTGGCGGCTACGTCGGCAGCGCCCTCGTGCCCTCTCTACTCAAGCAAGGCTACGAGGTCAAAGTCGTCGATCTGTTTTGGTACGGCCGCGACGTCTATGGCGACGCCAACCGGAATCCACAGCTTGAACGGATCGAGTTGGACATCCGCAACAGTACACGCCTGAAAGCGGCGCTCAAGGGCATCGACGCCGTTATCCACCTGGCATGCATTTCCAACGACCCGAGTTTCGAACTCGATCCTTCGCTTGGCAAATCGATCAACTACGACGCGTTTGCCGGGTTGCTGCAGAGTTCCATCGACCAGGGCGTCAAGCGGTTCGTCTACGCCAGCTCTTCCAGCATTTACGGAGTTAAGGAGGACCCGAATGTCCGCGAGGATGCTGCGCCTGAGCCGTTGACGGATTACTCGCGTTTCAAGCTGGATTGCGAGCGGGATCTGTTGGCCCACTCCAATGCCAATGGCATGGAACGCGTCATCGTGCGTCCGGCGACTATCTGCGGCTACGCACCGCGCCTGCGGCTTGACCTCAGCGTTAATATTCTCACGATCAACGCGCTCGTGAACCGTAAGATCCGCATCTTTGGCGGCAAACAGCTCCGCCCCAACCTCCACATCGACGATATGGTGCGGGCCTATCATCTATTCCTGCAAGCACCCGGCGCCAAAATTGACCGCGAGGCCTTCAATGTCGGCTTCCAGAATCGCTCGATCGAAGACATTGCGAAAATGGTGGTCAAAGTGCTCGATGATCCGGTCATCGAATTGGAGTACACGCCGACGAACGACAATCGCTCCTACCATGTCAACTCTGAGAAGATCAAGAACGTGCTCGGGTTCGAGCCAAAGTTCACCATCGAGGATGCCATCAGCAGCATTGCCGTCGCCTACCGAGCCGGGAAAATACCCAACCCGATGACCAATACGCTCTTTTCGAATATCAAGCGGATGCAGGAACTCCGCATTCGATAAGGCTCAACTCCGCACAATGATGGCCAACTCACCGGTGCCTCTGAGCCAGCCGCCCCGGGCGGAAACCTCAAGCCAAATATGCGATCGGCTCTGGCGCCTGTATCTGGAGATGCTGCGCATCCGCGTTATCGAGCGGCGCATCGCGGAGCGTTACGGTGAGAAAGAGATGCGCTGTCCGGTCCACCTGAGCATCGGCCAGGAAGCTGTGGCGGTCGGAGTTTGCGCTCATTTGCGCAAGCAGGACAAAGTGATGAGCGCGCACCGGTCTCACGGCCACTATCTGGCCAAAGGCGGCAATATCCGCGCCATGCTCGCCGAACTCTATGGCCGGGAAGCCGGCTGCTGCGGCGGCCGCGGCGGCTCGATGCATCTGATCGACCGGGAAGCCGGTTTTTGGGGCGCGGTGCCGATCGTGGGCAGCACTATGCCCATCGCCTTGGGGCTGGCGTTAGCCGACAAACGGAGAGGTGGCGATGAGCTGACCACCGCATTTTTCGGCGAAGGCGCAACCGAAGAGGGGGTTTTCACCGAAACGCTCAACCTTGCGTGCGTGTTGCGCGTGCCGATGCTTTTCATCTGCGAAAACAATGGCTTCTCGGTTTACACGCCCCTCAGTTTGCGGCGCGCCCCGGATTTTGAATTTGGAAGTTACGTGCGAAGCCACGGGAGCCTCTATTTCTCAGGGCATGGCAACGATGTTGAAGAAGTCTTCGCTCTGACCGGCCAGGCGCTTTCCGCCATGCGCCAAGACCCGGGCCGGCCGTGTGTGGTCGAGTTTTCCACCTGGCGCTATTACGAACACTGCGGCCCCGGACAGGATGACCACCTAGGCTACCGCGAGGCGGAACAGATCAAGCATTGGGCGGAGCGTTGCCCCTTAGCTGTCGCGCGAACGCGCTTGCTGGCATTGAGCCCGGCACTCGACCCGGAAATGACAGCGGCCGAAAAACGATATATCCGGGAAATCGATGCGGTCATTGAAAATGTCCGCTCCAGTCCCATGCCGGACGCGGCGACCTTGCAGAGGGGAGTGTTTGCGCCATGAGCGACAAATCCCCAACACGAGAGCTGACCTTCGCCGAGGCCATCCGCGAAGGCACCGCTCTCTGCCTGGCCCGCGACCCGCGTGCTTTTGTGATTGGCCTGGGAGTGCCCGACCCGAAAGGGATTTTCGGAACCACCGCCGAGCTGGCGGCCGAGTTCGGCGCCGATCGGGCTCTGGATGTGCCGTTGTCCGAAAACGCTCTGACCGGTCTGGTCATTGGCGCGGCCTTGGGCGGAATGCGCCCCATCCTTACCCATCAACGCGTCGATTTTGCGCTCTTGAGCCTTGAACAAATCGTCAACCAGGCGGCCAAATGGTATTACATGTTTGACGGCCGCGGCGGCACGATCCCGATTGTGATCCGAATGATCATCGGCCGGGGCTGGGGGCAGGGGCCCCAGCACGCCCAGAGTCTAAGCTCTTGGTTTGCGCATATACCCGGTCTAAAAGTGGTTGCCCCGGCCTCGCCGGCGGATGCCAAAGGCCTGCTGGTCGCCAGCGTGGAGGACGACAACCCTGTGATTTTTCTGGAGCATCGTTGGCTGCACAATATGCGCGGACCTGTGCCGGAGGGTTATCACCGCACTCCTTTGGGCGAGTGTCTGGTCGCGAGGAGCGGTTCGGATGTGACGGTAGTGGCCAGTTCCCACATGGTGATTGAAGCCTTGCGGGCTGCGGATTTTGCCTCCGCCCACGCGGGGGTGGAAATGGAGGTTGTGGACGTGCGATGCTTGAATCCGCTGGACTTCGAGACGATTGCCAACTCTGTGAAAAAGACCCGGGGATTGGTGGTGGCGGATGACGATACCCGTCAGTGCGGATTTGCGGCGGAGATCGTCGCCCGGGTTGGCGAGGCGGGGTTGAAATTGAATGCTCCACCCGTGCGCGTGACTTACCCGGATTGCGCCTCCCCCAGCTCTTCCGCGCTGGCGGCGGTTTATTATCCGGCCGCCCCCGACTTATTTCTGGCGGCCGCGCGGATCGTCGGGCGCGGAGCCAGTTTGGTTGATAAGTTTCCCAAGCGGCCCTGTCCTGTGGATGTCCCATACCTTGAGTTTCCTGGTCCTTTCTAAATCCTGGTTTGCAATGAGCACATCCATTCCTTACGTAAACCTGTCCCACCGGCAACACCCCCAGCGCGAGCAGATGCTCCAGGCTGTCGCGGGGGTGCTCGATTCGGGCCAGTTTATTCTGGGCGAGGAAACCGAGCGCTTTGAGCAGGAGTTTGCCGTTTTTTGCGGCGCCCGCTACGCCGTGGGGCTCAATTCAGGAACCGACGCTTTGATCCTCGCGCTTCGGTGCCTCGGCATCGGGCCGGGCGATGAAGTGATTACGGCTCCCAATTCTTATCTCGCCAGCGCCAGTTGCATTGCCCTGGCCGGAGCCGTGCCGAAGTTTGCCGATGTGCGGGATGATTTGAATTTGGACCCGGAAGCCGTGGCCCGCGCCATTACTCCGCGCACCAGGGCCATTATTCCAGTGCATCTGACCGGCAAACCTGCGGCGATGAAAGAGTTGTCAGCCCTCGCGCAAGAGCGCGGGGTGGAACTGATCGAAGATGCGGCCCAGGCGGTTGGTGCGGCTTTGCACGGAAAGCCGGTGGGCTCACTCAGCCGGATCGGCTGCTTCAGCCTCCACCCGTTGAAGAATCTGAACGCCTGCGGCGATGGCGGAATGCTGGTTACCGATGACGAATCGGTTTGGCAGCGCGCGCGGCTGCTGCGCAACCATGGCCAGCCCAGTCGGAATGATTGTCTTGAATTCAGCATGGTGTCCCGTCTTGATTCCATCCAGGCCGCCATACTCCGGGTCAAGCTTCGGCACCTGGAGGCTATCACCGCCTCCCGCCGGGCCAATGCCGAACGCTATCGTCTGCGTTTGGCTGCCTGCCGGCGCCTGCAATGCCCCGTCGATGGCCCCGGCGAATTCTGTGTCTATCACACGTTCGTAGTGCAGGCCGACAAGCGGGATGAGTTGGTCCAGTACCTGCAAACGCAAGGCATCGGAACAGCCATCCATTACCCCGTCCCCATCCATTTGATGACCGTCGGCCGGCGGTTGGGCCACCGCGAAGGAGACTTCCCGGTTTGCGAACGTCTGGCTGGGCGAATTCTCAGCCTCCCCATCTATTCCGAACTCAGCGGCCAGCAAATTGACGCAGTTGCTCAGGCCATCCTCGATTTTTATAAAACGAACTAAATCCCATTATCCCATGAAAGTCCCTTTCTCCTATCTGGACCGCCAATTCGCTGACGTCGAAGATTATCTGCACGATATCCGGGCGCTGGTGAAAAGCGGAGATTTCACTTTGGGCAAGCCGCTGACGGAGTTCGAAGAGCGTTTTGCCAAACGCGCCGGCATGCCGCACGCCATCGGCGTAGGCACCGGAACGGATGCGTTGATCCTGCCGATGAAACTCTCCGGCATCGGTCCGGGCGATGAAGTGATCACCACCACCATGACCTTCTACGCCACCGTCGGCGCCATCGTCGCCACCGGCGCGCGTCCCGTGCTCGTGGACAGTGAAGACGGTCTCATGATTGATCCCGAGAAGATCGAAGCGGCCATTACGCCCCGGACCAAAGCCATCGTCACGGTAACCTTCAGTGGCAATATCCCCGACCTCGACCGGATCAAGGCCATCGCCGACAAACGCGGCCTCATGATTTTCGAGGATTCCTGCCAGTCGATTGGCGGCGAATTCAACGGCCGCCCCATGGGTTCCTGGGGTGAGGCTGCCGCCTACAGCTTGCATCCGCTCAAGAACTTGAATGTTTGGGCTGACGGAGGCGTGGTCACCACCCGCTCGGCGGAACTGGCCCGCAAACTCAGGCTCTATCGCAATCATGGACTCGTCAACCGCGACGAAATCGAGTTTTTCGGCATCAACTGCCGCCTGGACACCCTGCAAGCCGTCGTGGCCAACCGTCTCCTGCCACAACTGGATTTCATCACCCAAACCCGGATCAAGAACGCAGCCTATTACGACGCCGCCTGGGCCGACATTCCGGAGTTCGTCAAGCCCCCCCTCCGGCGCCCCGGCGTCAAGCATGTCTATCACCTGTACATGGTGCGCGCCAAGGACCGCGACGGCCTCCTGGCCTTCCTGCAGCAGCGCGGCATCGAAGCCAAGGTGCATTATCCCAAACCCATCCACCTCCAACCCGCCGCCGCCTATTTGGGGTATAAACCGGGGACCTTCCCGAAGGCCGAAGCCGACTGCCGCAGCATTATTACCCTCCCCGCCCACCAGCACCTGACGCGGGAGGAGCTTGACTTCACTATTCACTCTGTCCATTGTTACTATAATGGGTCCAAATAGCTAAATTGCTGGAACCGAATGACGACAACCGAAAAGATTTTCGATTACGACAAGCTCGTTGAGGCGTACAACACGAATCTCGACGTCACCCTCCGGGGCTTCCGGCCGGCTGAAGAAATGCTGGATACCTGGGTTCCGGATGACGACCCGGTGCGGAGTCTCAGCAACCTGGTCGAAGCCGCCCAGCTTTGTGGCAGCGATTCCATCTCGGTGCGGGTAGCCAACAAAATCATCGAGCACCAAGCCGCTGCCTTGCTCAAGGAGAAACTGGCCAGCCTGGGTGAGGTTGGTTGTCGGGCGGAACCGGGCGCGGTGGTTTTCACCATCGCTCACCTGCAGGAAACCGCCTCGTTCCGTTCGGTGCGGCCCATTTACCAGCAACGTCTCCGGGCGCGCTTCGCCAATCTGCGCTTTAAGCGCGAGTTGCGTGTGCGGGAGAATCAAATTCCTCTCCGCGCCACTGAGGAGCATTGCACCCTGGCGTGGGCGGTGCAAACCGATGCTCATGTGATCACCGACGCTGTCTTTGACGGGACTGCCCGCGGCCCCATGCTGGCGGCGCTCGACGCCTTCTGTGAGATTCTGGTTGGGTTGCCCGTGCTTGAGGCCAGAGATCATGCGATCATCCGCCTGGAATTCTCGCTGCGTGACCCGCGCCAGCGCCATCCCATCGCGGGGATCGTGCTTCCCCAGAACGCTGACCCGCTATTTCGGCTTCCCTCCTCGTTGGCGAACCGGCTCTTCAACGATTATCTGACTTCCACTGGCTACCGCCCGGCGGCAAACTTTTTCGACCCGGGCCCCCGCGCCGCCTGGGCCGCTTTGTCCCCCGCCCAACGGGAAGCGCGCGTCACCGCGGCTTTGGCCGCTCATGGCGCGGTGCTTGGGCTCAAGAATGGCGAGGTGCAGGTGGTTGACTGCAACCATGCCTATGCCGTCACCGTTCGGTTCGGCGACCAGCTCCCGATCTCCGCCAAGCGCAGCCTGGCGCTGGCGCTGGAAAGACTCGTGCGGGAACATTGCGATCCCCGGCTCGAAGTGTTCTGCGAGGAAAAGAAAGACCTCAGCAAGCTTCGACGCCAGATCGAGAAAGTAAATTGATGAGTGGAATGACTGAACATGTGGAGAAGCTGATCCTCGACGGCACCAAGATTGCCTGGCACGAGGACCGGGTGCGCGCCTGGGAGCGCGGCGAGCGCATCGCTCCGATTACCATCGACATGGCCCTGACCCGGGCTTGCAATTTCGGATGCCATTATTGTTATGCCATGCTCCAGGAGAATGACCGGAGCTTCATCGATAAACAGGTCATCTCCCGCTTTCTGAATGACTGTGCCGAAATCGGCGTCAAGGGTGTCAGCTTTGTCTCTGATGGCGAAAGCACCATTTCGCCTGTGTTTGTGCAGTCGTGCCAGCAGGGATCCGCCCTGGGGCTCTCGATAGCCTGTGGCACCAACGCTTATGTCTTGACGCGCAGCAAATCGGAGGAAGTGCTTCCTCACTTGACCTATCTGCGCGTCAATATTTCCGCTGGCGAACCCAAGCGTTATGCCGAAATCATGGGTGTGAAGGAGGAATATTTCCATCGGGTGATCGAAAACATCCGGCACATGACCGAGATCAAGCGGCGCGACCGTCTCGGCGTCACGATCGGTCTCCAAATGGTGCTCATGCCGCAGTACGCCGATCAGATTATCCCCCTGGCGCGGCTGGGCAAAGAGCTCCGGGTCGATTACCTCGCGATCAAACATTGCAGCGATAACGAAAACGGCGACCTAGGCGTGGATTACCGCGGCTATTCGCGGCTCAGCGATCTCTTGCACGAAGCGGAGTCCTATTCCGATTCCAGCTACCAATGCACCGTCAAGTGGAGCAAAATCCAGGCCCAGGGCACGCGCTCTTACCAGCGCTGCTATGGCGCGCCATTTTTGCTACAGATTTCCGGCTCGGGCCTGGTGGCTCCCTGCGGCATGTTGTTCAACGAAAAATACAAGAAGTTCCATATCGGGAACATCTGCGAGCAAAGTTTCAAGGACATCTGGCAGAGTGACCGGTACTGGGAAGTGATAAATTATCTGGCCAGCCCCGAGTTTAATGCGCAGAAAATGTGCGGCAGTCTCTGCCTGCAGCACCGTGTCAATGAAACCCTCGACAATTTGGTCAAAGAAAAACTCGAACTCCAACGCCCTCAGGGAAAGGAGCCGGAGCATTTGGCGTTTGTGTGAGGCTCTCCCCTGCTCTCATTTGCTGCACTAACCCGAAACCTAAGTTCGCGAGCCTTACATGTCTTCTTCACTCCCGGCGCTTTCGGTTGTAGTCCCCAACTACAATCACGGCAAATACCTCGACACCTCCCTTTCCGCCATTATCAAACAATCGCTGCGGCCAATAGAAGTGTTAGTTTTGGATGATGCTTCAACCGACGACAGTGTGGAAATCATCAAGCGGATTGCCGCGCAGAACCCGCTCGTCCGGCTTATCCAAAACGAGAAAAACCTTGGCGTCATGCCCAATCTTAACAAGGGCTTGGAATTGTCTTGTGGTGATTACGTATATATTGGCTCGGCAGATGACGAGGTGCAGCCGGGTTTGTTTGAAAAATCGCTCACTTTGCTGGCTCGGTATCCTCAGGCGGCGATGAGTTGTTCGGTGAGCGAATGGCACGATGCGGCCTCCGGCTTGAGGTGGTTTATGGCCGCGGGCATGGCCGAGAAACCCTGCTACCTTTCCCCGCAGGAATTGGTCCGGTTAGGTCGGCGGGGCAAGCTATTAATTGTCACCGCCAGCGCGGTTTTTAAGCGGCAACCCTTGCTCGAAGCGGGCCGCTTTCATCCTGAACTCCGCTGGCATGCCGACTGGTTTGCCGCTTTTGTCCCCGCTTTGCGCTACGGCGTCTGCTACATTCCGGAACCATTGTCGGATTTTTATCTCTATTCCACATCCTTCTACAATCGAGGGCGCAAGACTGGAGAGCACTTTCAGGTGCTGACCCACCTGCTCGACAAGCTTTCTTCGCCCGCTTGTTCGGACATCGCCCCTCGCATCCGTGACAGCGCCGTACTCGGGTTGTTCGGTGTCCCTGTGCTTCGTCTCATCATGAGTCGGCGCGAATATCGGCAGTTCTTAACCCCGCTCCTGGTCTCGCGGTGTTGTCGCCGCAGCGGGGAATTAGTGGCGAAAAAGCTCCTGCCCCGGCCCCTGGCTCAGTTGGCCCTCCGCCTCCTTTACAATCAGTAGGCAGTTCCGAGAAACTCTGCTGCGCTGGGGTTAAATGACCGCCGGGAAGGAAATTGCCTGACAAATCCGGTAGATCGGGCCATCTTCCGTTACATGAAGCACTGGATCTCTGACTACATCCGAACTCAAAAAGCCGCTCATGACTCGATTCCCGTGGAAGCGGTGGCCGAACTTATTGAGAAACTGCGCGCCGCTCTTCACGCGGGCAGCCAGATTTTCGTTTTTGGCAACGGCGGCAGCGCTGCCAATGCTTCTCACTTTGCTACGGACCTCGGCAAGGGTGCCTCTGATAAGGTCGGTAAACGGTTCCGTGTGCTTTCTTTGAACGACAATGTGAGCTGGATGACGGCTCTGGCCAATGACTATTCGTATGAGGAGGTGTTTGTCGGGCAGTTGCAAAACTACGGAAAACCGGGCGACATCGCCCTGGGCATCAGCGTGAGCGGCAACTCCCCCAACTGCGTCAAAGCCCTGGGCTGGGCCAAAGACCACGGATTGCAGACCGTGGCCTTGGTGGGTGCCAAGCGGGGTCGGATGGCCGAAATTGCCGAATGTGTCCTGATGATCAACGACACCCACTATGGCCGCGTGGAAGATGCCCAAATGGGCATCTGTCATATGCTCTGCTACGCCTTCATGGAGCATCCGGAGCTAGTCCGAAAGTAGAAGCCTCGGTCGGCGATTTCCGCAAGCCCGAATAGGACAACCTCGCCTTACGTAGCTTAGCGCAACTTGCCAGACACTTTCTCAGCGATATGCTGGCCAATCGCCAGCGCGGCTGTAGCTGCTGGCGACGGGGCGTTCAGCACGTGCAGGATGCCGGGACCCTCTTCGAAATGGAAATCCTCAACCAGTTTGCCTTCCGGCAGCATCGCCTGCGCCCGGACGCCCGAACCGCCGGTTTCAAGGTCTTCGACTCGAATTTCCGGCACCAACTTTTGCAGCGACCGCGTAAACTCGCCTTTGAATAGGGAACGGCGGATTTCATAGCCGCACATGCTCGGGTAGGCCGCCAGAAACCGCCACAGACCGGGGAACAAGACAGCTTCTGTCAGGTCGCGCAGATTGATTTGGGTCCAGCGATATCCCTCGCGCGCAAACGCCAGCACTGCATTGGGGCCGGCTTCAATTCCCCCATGAATCAACCGGGTGAAGTGCACGCCAAGGAAGGGGAACTTCGGGTCTGGAATCGGGTAAATGAGGTTGCGGACCAGGAACTGCCGCTCATTGCGGATTTTGTAATACTCCCCACGGAAGGGAACGATCTTGGCCGAGGGCCGGCCACCTGAGGCCCGAACTAATCGGTCCGCATGTAAACCGGCGCAGGTGATAACAAAACGCGCACTGAAATCCCCCGCCGAGCTTCGAACCAGCCATTCCTTGTCCCGCGGCGCCAGTTGGGTGACGCGTGCCCCTTGCCGCACCTCTCCGCCGGCTTGTCGGATCAACTCGCCTAGCTTTCGGGTGACCGCCGGGTAATCAACGATCCCTTCCTGCGGCACATGAATGGCCGCGATTCCGGCGGCGTGGGGTTCGATTTCTTTGATCTCCGCGGCTGAAAGTTTGCGCAATCCCTTCAACCCATTGGCATTGCCCCGCTGCCAAAGATTCTCTAGCCTGGGGAGTTCCTCGGGAGACGTGGCGACGACAATCTTTCCGCATTGATCGTGCGGAATTCCATGCTCCCGGCAAAAAGCGATCATCTGCTGGAGTCCTTGCACTGCCAGCGTCGCCTTGCTGGATCCGGGCTTGTAGTAAAGACCGGAATGGAGCACGCCGCTGTTATGGCCCGTCTGATGGAGCCCCAGGTCCTGTTCTTTCTCCAACAGCAGCAACTTACAGCCCGGCTGGGCTTGTTGCAGCCGCCAGGCGGTCGCGAGCCCAACGATGCCTCCGCCAACGATGATAAAGTCATTAATCATATGTATTGTTGAATCCCGAATTGTTAACAAACGGTTCAGTCCCGGCTTCCAGGGTTCCCGGCCAAGGCCTTCTCCACCTCTTGGTACACCGCTTCGATGGTCACTGAGGCCATGCAGCGAAGCAGCTCTTCCTTTGTTCCCCGGATGCCACGGCCGTCGTAGCGGTAATATTCCAGGTTTCGTCCGCCAACAGCCGGGTTCTTGACCAAAACGAACGGGTTGTTATATGGCTCGATCGGCTTGTTCCAGGTTGGGGTTTCAATCACGATTTGCCTCGGGACTTTCATCGCCGTTGCCAAGTGCATCAACGTGGTATCGACGCTAAGAAACGCGTCGCAGCGTTTGAGCAAGGCGGCAACCTGGCGAAGGTTGCCGGTTTCGGCAGCCCATACTTGGTCGCGACTGGTTTGCGCCAGAATCAGTTCGTGGTCTCCCTGTTCCTCCGGCCCGCCAAAAAGCAACACTGCCGCTTCCGGATGGTTCCGGCGCAGTTTTTCAAATAACCCAAGATAATGCTCCAGTGGCCAGCGTCTGAGGGACAGGTTCTTTGTGCCGCCTGAGCCAACATGGATGCCCAGAAGCTTCCGCCCGGACCAGTTTTGGCGGGCGACAAAGTCCCCAGCCCATTGCCGGTCAACCGCAGTCAGAAAGACCTCGTAATCGTGCCGCGGCAGCAGCAGCCGGGCGCCGATCAACTCCAGAAACCCCAGGTTGTTTTCGATGGCGTGCTTTCCGTAGTCTTGCTTGAGCACCCGGTTGACCAATAGGCGGTCAAACGGCGTCGCATTGTCGTACTCGTGGCTCACGCGCAGGCCGGCGTTGATCAGGCGCGCCACAATCCGATAATGAACCCTGCTTTGCGGGTGCGTGTTAAAGGAAACGTCGTACCTTCGTTTCCGCAAAGTTCGTAGGAACCTGAGGGAGGAAACCTTGTTTTCTTTGATGAGGTTTTTTTGGAAGATCTCGTTAAGATTTGGATTTCCCAGCAGCACATCCTTCGCGCCGCCCCAGAGCACAAGGGCGTCAATCGTAGCATTCGGAAAGTTGGCGCGTAGTTCGCTGATGAGCGGGGTTGTGAACAGTGTATCGCCAATGCCCGCCAAAGAAATTATCAAAACTTTCATCACGAATGGCTCAGACCCTGCGATGTGGAGCTTTAATGTCGCATTTTTTGGCCTTGAGGGCCGGCTTATAATTGGGCGATCTTTTTCAACAGCGCGGTTGTGGATTTTCCTGGCACGAGCCGAATGATCACAATTTTCCCGCCTGCTTGCTCGACGGCCCTGCGTTCTTCCTGGTTGAGCGTCTCCAGCGTGTAATCTCCGCCCTTTACGTAAACGTCCGGTTGCGCGGCGGTCAGGAAGTGTGTTGCCATTCGCTCGGGGAAGATGCAAACACCATCCACACTTTCCAGCGCGGCGAGCACGGCTGCCCGGTCATTTTGTCCGTTTAAGGGGCGGTCCGGCCCTTTCAACTCCCCCACAGATTCGTCCCCATTCAAACCAACCAGTAAACTGTCACCCTGGTTGCGTGCCGCCTCCAGGTAAGTCACATGACCAACGTGCAGAAGATCAAAGCAACCATTCGTAACAACCAATCGTTTGCCTTGCCTGCGCACAGCAGCCCGCCACTCCGGCAATTTCTCCCAGGAAATGATTTTTTCTCGAAAATTCACACCCGCATTCTGGCCAAAAATTTTCCGCTTTAGCAAGGGAAGATCTGGAATGCCGGGCTTTTGAAACGTGAAACAGACTATGGACTATTCCCTTTGCCCGCTTCCCCTTTTTCTCCATAAACGACCGCCATCACACCGCCGAGAAAATTGACGATCCGCACATTGGTCAAGCCCATTTCACCCATCCTGACAGCTATGCGTCCTTGCTCGGGGTAGTGTTTCAAGGATTCAAGGATATACGCATATGCGTCGAAATTGCCGCAGAAAATCCGGCCCAGCAACGGCACAAACAGTTTCAAATAGCTGAAGTACAGCCACCGCCAAAGCGCATTCTCCGGCTTACCGAAATCAAGTGCCAGCAACCTGCCGCCGGGTGTCGCGACCCGCTGTAGCTCTTTGAGCCCAGCCTCCCAATTCGCCAGGTTCCGCAACCCATATCCCACTGTCACAATCTCGAACGAATTGTCGGCGAAGGGAATGTTTTGCGCGTCCCCGTGGATAAAGCGCGGGCTATGAATTCCCGACATGGAAACTCTTCGTTTGCACTTCCGTTTTTCCGCGATTGCCAGCATTTGTTCGCTGAAATCCAGCCCCGCCACTTCTGCCCCACGACGCGCGAGGGCCAGCGCGAGATCGCCGGTGCCGCAGCAGACATCGAGCGCGCGAACTCCGGGTTGCGTGCGGGCTAGTTCTATCACACGCCGTTTCCAGTGCCGGTGCAGGCCGAAACTTTGGAGGTCGTTGATTAGGTCATATCGCGGTGCGATGCCGCTAAACAGAGCCTTCACCTTTGCGGCGCGTTCGTCGCCTGGTTGAAAGAATATGTTCCCCATATAAGAGAGCGCTGGCTGGGGCGCGCCATGCTCATATTGCTATTATGCTTGCGGCGGTTTGATCCGGCGCAGGCGGCGCGTTCCTGCCCCCTCAATCCTGCGAAATACTGCCTTCCTGCGCGACCCAAATCTTGCCAGGGCTGCTGCGGCGCTCGACGCGCGATGAACAATGGTTATGCCTTCAACTTGCAACCCGCTGGTGGCCGACATACATTCGCCCGATGTTTGATAATATCACAGCCGAGCTGACCACCGTGGCCGATAAACTGGTCCATTTGCGGAGGTTTCTTTGACGTTCCCGGCGCTCAAAAACGTTTAGGCGAACTCAACGCCCTGATGGCGGCTGATCATTTCTGGAATAACCGGGAGCAAGCACAAAAGCTCATCGACGAAGCTAATTCGCTCCGCAACCGCATCGAACCCCTGCTGAAGGCCGAGAAGCAACTCGAAGACTTCCGGGTCATGGTTGAGCTCGGCGAAGCGGAGCCGGAAACGGCCCAGCTCAATATCCAGCAGGAACTCGAACGTGACATTTCCCGTTACTTCAAGGAACTCGATTCGCTCGAGCTTGGAGTTTTTCTCAATGGCCCTCACGACCGTGCCAATTGCATCATGAGCATCAACGCCGGCGCGGGCGGCACCGAGTCCTGTGACTGGGCGAACATGCTCCTGCGGATGTACCAGCGCTGGGCCGAATCGCGCGGTTGGCAGGTGGATGTGACTGACGCGCTCCCGGGTGAATCCGCCGGCATCAAGAGTGCCACCATGGTTATTACCGGCGAATTCGCCTACGGCTATTGCAAGGCTGAGCGTGGGGTGCATCGCCTGGTGCGCATCTCGCCATTCGACTCAAACAAACGCCGCCACACCAGCTTCGCCAGCGTCGATGCCATCGCCGAAATCGAGGAAACGTCTTCCGAGATTGTCATCCCGCCTGCTGCACTCAAAGTTGATACCTACCGCTCGGGCGGCAAGGGTGGGCAAAACGTGAACAAGGTCGAAACTGCCGTGCGCATTACGCACCTCCCCACCGGGATCATTGCCGCCTCGCAAAACCAGCGTTCTCAGCATCAGAACCGGGCTACCGCAATGAAAATGCTGCTCTCCAAAATCTACGCCCAGCGTTTGGACGAACAAAAGGCCGAGATGGAGCGCTTCTACGGCGATAAAGGCAGCATCTCCTGGGGCAACCAGATCCGCAGTTACGTTCTCCAGCCCTACCGCATGGTAAAAGATCTTCGCACTGGAATTGAAACCAGCAACGTGCAAGCCGTTTTGGACGGCGAATTGGACCAGTTTGCGAATGGCTGGTTGCGCGCCGGGCGTCCGGCGAAGAGAATGCAAGGCGTCAAAGATGTGGATGATTAAAGCCTTCCCTCAAACAACTCCTCACCACCCCAAGTGACGATTCTTGAAACAATTATCGCGCAAAAGCAGCTCGAACTCGCGTCTTTGCCCCAGCGCGAGGTTTCTGTTGCCGATTTGAAAGCCGCCTCGGTGGCGCTGGGCGGCGCCCGTGATTTTCTCGCCGCATTACGCCACCCCAGGGCGGGCTCGATCGCGCTTATCGCCGAGGTCAAAAAAGCCTCGCCTTCGGCGGGCGTAATCCGCCCCGATTTTGACCCCGTCCGCATTGCCTTGGAATATGAAGCGGCGGGCGCAACCTGCCTTTCGGTGCTGACTGATGAAAAATTCTTCCGGGGCTCCCTCGGGCACCTCAAACAGATCCGGTGCGCGGTAAAGCTGCCGTTGCTGAGGAAGGATTTTATCATTGATGAGCGGCAGATCCTTGAAGCCGTCCAATGGGGCGCCGACGCCATACTGCTTATCGCTGCCGTCTTGAGCGATGCCCGGTTGCGGCAGTTTCATTCCTTGGCGGCTGGCGCGGGGTTGGCGGTGCTGGTCGAGGTGCATGACGAAGCTGAATTGGCTCGAGCGCTGAACGCGGGAGCTGAACTTATCGGAGTCAATAATCGCAATCTGCGCACCTTCCAGGTGGACTTGGGTGTTACGGAACGCCTGGGCGCGCGTCTGCACGCTCACCCGCGCAACACTTTGCTCGTTGCCGAAAGCGGCATTCAAACCCGAAACGATGTTATGCGGCTGGCTCAGTATGGCGCCCGGGCAATTCTCGTTGGCGAGTCCCTGGTGAAACACTCGGACATCAAGGCCAAAGTGCGCGAGCTTATTGGCGCTGACGGTTCGGCGGAACCCGGGGGTGCGAGCTAAATCTCTTGGAATAGTTGGGGCATGGATTGGGGCGGTGGCAGGACTGGCGGTGTGGAGGACTCGTTCTTTGGAACGCAGAGGGCAATCTCCCTTCCGCAGTGGGGACAGTTCAACATGGACAGCCCCAAGCAGCTTTTCCCCCATTTCTTTGCTGTCAAAACTTTGCTTGTGGAATTTGCGCCAAAATGCGATTCACTTAGGTAGTGTGAAGACTTTCGCCGCCATACGAACGACAAGGAATATCTATGAAGACTAACATTGTGACAATTGTGATAACAGCATCTATTTTGGTGCTTAGCAGCGGTTGTGTTGCGCCGGTAATTTTATTGGGCGCTGGAGCTGCGGGAGGCGCAGGAACTTATGCTTATGTTAATGGTGAGGTTACCGCGGTAGTATCAGCTTCTATGGACCATGCATGGGGAGCCACACTTGCCGCCATGAAGGAACTGGAGTTCCCTGTCCTCTCGCAGGCCAAGGACAGCCTTCAAGGGCAACTGACGGCTCACAATGCCAGCGGTAAGAAAGTCACGATCAAAGTAAAAAAAGTGTCAGATCAAGCGACCGAAATCCATATCCGGGTTGGCACATTTGGCGACGAAGCCTTGTCTCATGTTATTCTCGGCAAGATTCAGAAACAGATCTAACCACAACCATCTGATTTATATCTCTCAGCCGAAATAGCTATTGCCGCCGGTTGGCCCCACCGTGATCGGGAATCTGCGGGGGTAGCTTGACTTACAGGCCAAAAGGTCGGCATTGGAGAAATCCTTGCCAAGGTTGAGTGCGAGTTGCACTTCTTTCGACTCATTTCGACTAAAAATTTATTAGGTTGAGTCTCACTATGCGAAAATCACACGGAAATCACAATTCTGGACAGGCAAGAGAGATTCCGGCATCTTCCCAACGCGCGCGGTCCGGCGCTTCAGAACCCTGATTCGTCTTATGGAAGAACCTTCGCCAGTTACTGTGTCTGAGCCCACCGCTTCAAAGCCTCCCGCAACATCACTTGGCGCCCGGTTGCTGAATGTTTTTGCGGTCCCTGCTGATGTGTTTGATGAAGTGAAAGCCAGTCCTGGCGTCACCGCAAACTGGCTCGTCCCTGTCCTGTTGTTGGCCTTGGTCGGTGTGATTTCCGCAGTGATCATTGCTTCGCAACCCGCCATTCAACAACAGGTCCGGGAAGAACAAGCGAAGATGCTGGATAAGCAGGTTCAGGCGGGCAAGATGACCCGCGAACAGGTGGACAAAATCCTGGTCGTGGCGGAGAAATTTACAGGACCAGCCATGCTCAAGATCCTTGGCTCCATCAGCGCTGTTTTTGTGAGCTTCGTCCGCGTGTTCTGGTGGGGATTTATATTGTGGCTGCTCGGTCGGTCGCTACTGAAGACGCCAGTGGTTTATCTCAAAACACTCGAGGTTGCTGGGCTGGCGCTGATGATCAGTGTGCTGGGCACAGTGGTTACGTTGCTGTTGACGGTGAATTTTGGCAGGATGTTCGCCACGCCGAGCATGGCGCTGGCGGTTGGCGACTTTGACGCGACCCGCAAGAGCCCTTTGATGCTGGGAACGGTCAATGTCTTTTCATTCTGGCTGGTCGGCGTGATGTCCGTTGGTTTGGCAAGGCTTTCCGGGGCGCCGTTTATGCGTGCAGCCTTTCTGGTTCTGGCTTTTTGGGTGTTGGAACAATCCTTCTTCATCCTCGTGGGACTGGGGCAGTTCGCCCAATAGCCGCAAGGAGAAAGCGGCGGTGACCATGCCAACCGAAAAAGTCACCCAACGAAACCTGGCCAAGCTGTGCTGGTCAATCTTCCGAGAACAAGTACTCCAGGTCCGTCTTGGAGAGGCTGCGGGCAAAACCCTCCTCACCAAGCACATCAGCGATCGTCTGGGCTTTGCTTTGCTGTAATTCCCAAATCTTCTCTTCGACAGTGCCCGGCGATATCAGGCGATAAGCGTTAACGGTTTGGGTCTGGCCAATGCGGTGGGAGCGGTCGATAGCTTGGGCTTCCACGGCTGGGTTCCACCACGGGTCATAGAGCACTACATAGCTCGCGGTGGTCAGGTTCAGCCCGGTCCCCGCAGCCCGGAGGCTCAGCAGGAAAACGGCGGCGTTGGGATCATTCTGGAAGGCGGAGACGACTTCCAACCGATTCTTGGTTTGGCCGGTAAGGATATGGGTGTTGATTTGGCGCTGGCGGCACTCTTCTTCAAGCAATAGCAGCATCTGCACAAACTGGCTGAAAACGAGAACCTTCTGGCCTTCGGCCACAAGCAAATCAAGCAACTCAAAGAGCGTTTCTGTTTTTCCCGACCCCGAATCGTTGCCCACCAGTTTGGGATGGCAGCAAATCTGGCGCAGTCGTGTAAGGGCGGCAAGAACGTGAATCTTGCTTTTGTTCAGGCCTTTTTCGGCCACCGTCTTCATCACTTGCTCGCGGCTCCGGCGCAGCTCGGCTAGGTAAAGTTTGCGCTGTTCCTCGTCGAGCTGGCAATCGCGGCGCTGTTCGATGCGCTCTGGCAAATCTTTTGCGACGTGCTTTTTCAAACGGCGAAGCAGCAAAGGGCGCAGCTTGGCGGACAACCTCCGGCGCGCGATACGCTGGGCGGATTCCGCATCTTCGCCGCGTGGCTCATAAGTTTCCGAGAATTGGTCCTGGGTGCCGAGATAGCCGGACTTGATGAAATCAACAATGCTCCATAGATCGAGCAGGCGATTCTCCAGCGGCGTGCCGGTGAGCGCGAGGCGATGCTCGGATTTCAACTGCTTCACCGCCTGCGTGACCTGCGCGCCCGGATTTTTGATGAACTGCGCTTCGTCGAGTATGGCGGCGCGGAAAGAAAACTTCTGCAGTTCTTCAAGGTCGCGTCGCAGCAAGGCATAATTCGTTACAATCAGATCGTGTTGCGGAATTTGTTTGCGCAAATTATGACGCGCGGCGCCGCTTTCGAGCACGAGCACTTTGAGCTGGGGCGTGAAACGGTTCGCCTCCCGGCGCCAGTTATGCAGCACCGATGCGGGGCAGATGACGAGCGAGGGCTTGGGATCTTTTCCATTCCGCTCTTTCAGCCATGCAAGCCATGCGAGAGTCTGCAGCGTCTTGCCCAGCCCCATGTCGTCGGCGAGAATCCCTCCGAGCCTGATTTGCGCAAGGTGGCAGAGGAAATCAAAACCGTCTTTCTGGTAAGGCCGCATTTCGGCCTGCACGCTCCCTGGCAATTGTGTGGCAGGCACACCCTTGAAATCCTTGAGGCGTTCCCGTAGAGCCTTGGCATGAGCCGAATCGCCAAACCGTTGCAATCCTGCTTCATCCAAATGCGCCGCTTGTTCCAGGCCGATGCGCTGGGTGGCCGGGACCAGGCCATCAACGCCCAGATCCGCCATCGCTTCATGGGCGGACTGGACCGCGCCTGAATCCAGCTCAACCCATCCGGAATCAGGCAGTTTGACAAAGCGGCCGGTGGCTGTTTGGAGGCGTTGCAGATCCGCCGTTGTGAGCTTAAACCCCTCCTGCTCCCACTCGGCTGAGACGGCCAGCCAATCAATGCCGCTGCCCTTGACGACGAGCCGCGGACGCAATTGGCGGGGTGCCAGAAAAAGCCGTTGAAATCCGGGGTTGCCGAGGTACTCGGCATCCTTCGGGCGGTCCGGCCATGCCCGCGCAAGCGTAGTCAAGAACGCTTCGGTTGCGTCGCCCACCCACAAGCCGGGCTCCGGTGTAAACCAATCGAGCTGGCGCAGCCATAAAATCGCCGGCTCAAGGCGGGGGTCGTCGAGAATTTGCGGCTTTCCAACCGGGCTCCGGCCCGGTTCGTTCAACTGCCACTCGTGGCCGTTCCATAACCAGACGCTTTGATCCCGTTGGCTCCGGGCCATTAGCCGTAGCCTGACCGTATCGTTGAGCAGTTCGAAGACAAACTGCGGAGCCGCCGAATGTGCGACGCACAATTGCTCCCAATCCATCCCGTGATTCGACTGCGTTCTGCGCAGGTGCATGAGCAGGCGATGGCTGAGCTTGCGTACGGGGATCGCCTGCTGGGTGGCCCAATGCTCCAACAATTGCAGCGGCGGAGCATTGCGAAGCAGGTAAAATGTGTGTCCGGCGAGAACAAGTGGTGGGCGGTGGTTGAAGAACCGGACTTCGTTCAACCGATAAGTTTGGCCGCCTGGCACGGTGAGTTGGTGGGTAAACGAAAGTTCCTTGTCCCCATTTTCAAGGTGCGGCGTCAGCTCAGCCACTTGGCCGTGAAACGCGAGCGTTGCGGGAGAATCCCCGGGAGCGAGTTCAAGACGCTGCGTGTGTCCCCAACGCGCCAGCCAGTGCAACAATTCCAAATCTGACAGAACCAGCGTTTTCTCGCTATTGGTGCGGGCGGGTTCGGTTTCGGCCAGCCACTGAATGAATTCCCAGTCCGCCGGCGTGAAGAGTTCCTGCTCGTGAGCGGCGCGCGTTGTCAGCTCGATGATTTCTCCGGGCGCTTTGGCCTTCTCCCCGGTGCGGGGGCGGAGCAGGTGAAACTGAACGGCCAGCTTATGGCGCGCCGGCTCCCGGTCATCTGGTTGGGGCCGGCAAACCACGCGCAGGGAAGCACGCGGAGAATCGAAGTGTGCCGGTGCGGGCGGGAAGACCCACGATTCCAAATGCCGCACCAACTGTTGCTCCTGCGCCGCTTGTTCCACTTGCGCGAATCGGTCGGGATTGGCATAAGCCATCAGTTCAGTCGGCAGCGGGCGTTTGGCCCGAAGAAAAAGAAACGCCACTTCTTCGAGCCGCGCTTGGCCTTGCGTCGCCAGCAGATGCGGCCACCAATCCGCGTTGGGGAAGTCTTTGCGGGAAAGGGCGAGCTTTTCAAAATAGTCTTCGAGCAACAGCCAGGCTCGCTGGGAATCGGTGCAGATGCTAAAATTTCTTAGCAGCTCCTCGCGTTCAGCGACATCGGCTTTCGAATCAGACAGTTCCCGGCGCAGATCCGCCAGTGCCCCATAAGTTTTGGAGAGCACGGTGTGATGAGCGTCGTACTTTGATGCATGGGCGGAGTGCGACCCGTTCCCGTTCCTTAATAATGCCTTTGCCATCTGATTACGCCCGATTAAGAGTTCTACCATCTCGGCATAGAAAGCATCGTCTGGTCAATCAGAAATGTAGTTTTTTTGAATGGGGACACCTCTCATTTTTTGGACAAACGTAGTCTGAAGATGTCTTATCCTTTACAGACTTGTCTCCGGGCGGGCCTAAAAACTTGTAGCCGGCCTTTGTTTTGTTAGCTTTCCATTAAATGCGAACACATTTCTTTTGGGCTCTGGTGGTGCTGGCTCTGCCGTTGGCTGCTGCGGAGCGCAAATTCGATTTCAATGAATTGCACGAAAATCAGGCTCCGCCGGACTTTCAAAGTACAGTGACCGGGAGAGGCAAGCCGGGCGATTGGAGGGTCGTGATGGATGATGTAACGTCGCTGATGCCAGCGATTTCACCCCAGGCCCCGGCAGTTGCCAAGCGGGCCGTGCTGGCACAACTGGCGCAGGACCCAACCGACGAACACTTCCCCCTGTTGATTTTTTCCGACGATACATTTGGCGATTTCACACTGACAACTCGCTTCAAAACCGTGCGTGGCGTGGTGGAACAGATGGCGGGTCTTGCGTTCCGGATTCAGAATGAAACCAATTATTATGTGGTGAGGGCTAGTTCGCTTGGAAACACATTCCGTTTTTACAAGGTTGTCAACGGCGAGCGTGGCACGTTGCTCGGGCCTGAGGCAGAAATCCCGAGCGGAGTTTGGCACGAACTCACAGTTGAGTGTAAGGGCAATGAAATCCGCTGCCTGTTGAACGGAAAACAATTAATTCCCACGATTACAGACACCTCTTTTTCCAAGGGCAAGATTGGTTTCTGGACCAAGTCCGATTCGGTTAGTTACTTCGCCGATGCGAGAATCATTTACACACCGCTAGAGTTGCCGGCGCAAGCCGTCGTGCGCGATATGATGAAAAAGTACCCGCGTCTGCTAAACTTGCAGGTTTACATGGCTGGAACGAACCATGGAATAACCCGCCTCGTGGCGAGCAAAGATGAAAAAGAAACGGGGCGGCCTGGCGGGAAGGCCGAACAGGACGTGATCGCCCGGGGCGTCAGCTACTACGGCAGGGATAAGAAGTCGGTGTCCGTTACCAGGCCCTTGCGGGATCGGAATGGAGACATCATTGCCGCCGTGCGTGTAAAAATGAGTTCGTTTCCCGGCGAGACAGAAGAGAGTGCCGTTGTCCGCGCCACGCCAATTCTCAAAGAAATGCAAGGTCGCATCCAATCCCTGCAAGAGGAACTTCAATAGCCGGAAAGATTGTTGTCAGTCGCCTCTCTCATTTTTAAGACTGTCGAAAGCTGAATTAGACACTGATCCTGTGGATTGGGGCTGGTTGCGAATGAGGTGGTTCTGGGCGAGATTTAATGTTGTCTCAACAGCATGAAATTGGGTGTGTTTATTGAGCGGGACGGGATTTTGAACCGGGTTCGAGTCGAGCGCCAGCATCAGATCGGACCGCTGGCTTTGGAAGACTTTCGGGTGAATCAGGAGGCGCTTCCGTTGCTGCAGAAACTAAAAGCCGTGGGTTTCGTGCTGATTGCTACGACAAACCAGCCAGGCCTTTCTCGTGGTTATCAGACTCGCCACGAGTTGGACCGGATGCATGAGGTGCTGCGCCAGGTGTTTCCGATCGACGACATTTTTGTTTGTCCGCACGATGAGACCGACCACTGTTCTTGTCGCAAACCCAAAGCGGGTCTCTTGGTCGAGGCTGGGTTCAAATGGTACCTGGACCTTGACCATTCCTTCGTCATCAGTGACAAGTGGCAGGATGCCGAGGCTGCCTGGGCGGCAGGTTCTACGTCTCTGCTGCTCCAGTCTCCCTGGCTTGGCGCCGGGCACCGCGATTTTGTGCTGTCCGACCTTGGCGCTATCGTGGAAAAGATACTGCAATTGCGAGTCGGCAGCCAGGCGGTGGCTGTTTGACCAAGCTCATTGCTCGTCAGGGTTTCACCTGTTTAAATTCGTTGGTTGGCCCCGCGGTTTTGGACGGTTCTTCTAGCGGCGTTTCCGGTTTGGGTACGGGGAAATCACTGGCCATCATCCGGCGGACGCCACCCTCCACCGTTATGCTCCCCTCGCCATTCCCTCGCAACCGCGGGCGCGCGCTCACGTAATCGTAGGTCTGGCGGATGAGCATATCCCCGTCGGGATTGCAAACGGTGTAGCTGAAGGAATGTGGCCCGTTTTGGTAAAGAACGTGCAGGTTGCTGAGTTTGTCGACTTGTGGTTCAGGCTTGCTGAAGGAAACCAGCTGGCCGATAGGAATGACTCGAAAAACCTTCGCTTCGGAAGCATCGGTTAGACGCAAATAAAGTCGAAGTTGGTTCTTGAGGTAGTTGGCTTGTTGCAGAATATACTTGCGGACTTCAGGAGAGCCTGCCGATGCGCCCGTGGGTTTCGGTATGCCAATCTCCTGCTCCCATAACTTGGCGCCTTGGATGATATAAAAACCCTTCGGCCGGCTTGTGACCTCGCTGTCCCATCCTTTAATTTTGATTGTGGCGGTTACCGCATAGCGTCCGGGCTGGGTTAGAGCAAAATAGGGGGCCAGATTTACGCGGACGGTCGCTACTTTGGAGGACTGCAGAGGGAATTCGTTCTTCGCCGGAAGATCACTCGTCTTTGGTACAACAATTCCGTCGGGCGATTCGACCGAGAATGTTAGCCAATCATCTGCTCCACCCAGAATGAGCGTCTGACCGGCATGGCTGGTGATGCGCACCGCCACTTGCAGAGCTTCACCCGGAAGAAACTGGTCCTGTTCGAGTGTGACCTCCACTCCAACCTGGGCCGCAACCGGCGAGATTAAGCCGCTCAGGAGACTTAACCACAACGCGATTTTTTTCATCCAGCCACTTTAAATGGCCATTAAGGAGTAGCAAGCCGCAAACACCGATCATGGAGCGCCGCCTTTGTGAAATTACCGCGCGAGCGAGCCAAGGCGTTTCTGCACCGCTTGGAAAACCGTGGTCACTGGAAGCGCTTGCAAACATTCCAGCGGGTTTCGCGAAGCGCAGCCATGTTTCAGGCAAGGAATGCAGGGGAGATCCAACTGTAACGTGTGGTCGATCTGGCCATAGGGTCCTGTGCGTCTTGGCTCAGTGGGGCCGAATAAAGCCACTACAGGTTTGCCCAGCGCAGCCGCAACGTGCATCGGGCCAGTGTCGTTGCTCACCACCAACTCCCCCAACCGGATCCACTCGACCATTTCCGGCAGGGATACTTGGCCCGTCAAATCGAGGCACCGGCGAGGATCGACCCGTGCAATGATCTCGCCCAGCGGCTGTTCGTTGCGAGTGCCCAGAATAGCGAAGCGAAAATCCGCGTGTGCCGCAGCCAGTTGCCTCACAAGGCTGGCGAAGTATTCCGCAGGCCACCGCTTGTTCAACCGGCGTGCACCGGGTTGGATGACCAGCCATTTAGCTGCGTCAACCGGCCATTTCCGCCGCACGGCTGCTGCGATCTCCGGCCGTTCCGGCAGCCACTGAAAGTCCCACCGGACAGGCACATTCAAGAGCCGCAGCACTTCCAGATACCAATCCACCGCATGCGTGTGAAATGACTGGCGTTGCGCAATGATGTCGTAGACTCCCCGGGCGCCTTCCCGCGGCTCGTCGAGGCCGATCGTCGTTTTTCCATTCGCAAGCCAGGCTACGAAACCGCTGCGAATCAAACATTGCAAATCAATCACCCAGTCAAATGTCTGGGAGCGCATCCAACGCAGGCCGCGCCAGAATGCGAGCGCTTGTCGTGGTTCGGCCCAACGCTGGCGGTCGAATCGGACGATGCCCGCCAGATCCGGGTCTCCTTCCAGTAACGGCGCCAACTTTGACTCAATCCACCAATAAATCGTGCTGTCGGGAAGATGCCGTTTAAGCATCCGCAACACCGGGAGGGCTTGTATGACGTCGCCGAGGGAGCTGGGTTTAAGAATCAGGATTTTCAAGAGTGCGTCGCGCGAACGAAGGGAAGATGAGCCGTAAAATTCAAGGCGCGAGCCTGAAGCTCGGGGCTATCTGCCGAAAGCGAGGCGTTCAGCTAGGCGGGGAGGCAGCCCCGCATCCAGAATCTTCTTCTGTGTCATTGGGATGTCATATTCCAACCGTCGCAATTCAATTGTTCCTTCATTCATGTCGTAAACCACATACGCCGCTTTCGGGTTGTTATCGCGTGGTTGGCCTATGGCGCCAACATTCACAAAATATTTCTTGCCGGCCTCAACCTTGAACTTCGAATAGGTGCCACCCCGGACCATGCTGTCCCGAATGAAGGCTACTGGCACGTGGGTATGGCCAAAAAAACAAACCGCCGTATTTTGATAAGTGAAACTGGCCGCTGCGGCCAGTTTGTCAAACACGTACCCCCATCGTTGTGGGCCATCGAGCGTGGAGTGAACGATCGTGAAGTTGGTTGCCATCCGTACATATTTCAGATCCCGCAACCATTCACGATCTTCCTGGGTCAATTGTTTGCGTGTCCAGTTTACGGCCTCGGCTGCGGCTGGATTGAAACCGTCCAAAGGCCCGTCGGTGGAGCAGTATTCGTCGTGGTTGCCTTTTACGCAGGGGATGCCCATCTTCCGGACAATGTCGAGGCACTCTTTCGGATTGGCGTTATACCCGACGATATCACCCAGGCACGCGTAATGAGTGCATTTCTGCTGCTTGATATCCTCCAATACGGCCTGAAACGCCTCCAGATTGGCGTGAATATCGGCTATGATGGCAAACTTCATGTAAAGTCTATCTCACAATTTCGAACCCGCGAAACCCATTGCTGGCCTCGCCCCAGCTGACGTCTTCCTTCCCGATAAAGTGTTCCAGACCCGACTCTTTGATCCCTTGCCGGAACGCATCCAACTCGTCTTTCGAGCCTTCGGCAACTAGCTCTACACAGCCATCGGCAAGATTGCGAACCATTCCCGTGACCTCGAACCCATTGGCAACCGTTCTCACAGTATAGCGGAACCCCACGCCTTGCACGCTGCCAGAATATAGAATCCGCATTTGCTTGCGATTCACAGCCCAAACCTGCTCCAATATGCCACACGCGGCCCGCTCCCGGGAGGAAAATCACCTCGCCACCGGTTCCAACTGCGGGCAATGAAGCCACAAATGCTTCCCCAAAAGCAATTCTATTCCATTCCGCCTCAGCCAGTCTTCACTTTTCGCACAAACTGGAGTCAAGCCCCGCCGGGTTGGCTATTGGCGTTCGTACTCGCCTTTGTTAACGCGTTTAAGGACGGTAAAACCGGCTTTTTTTGCGTCCGAAATCGAGAGTGTTTTGGGCGAGTTAAAGGCGGACCAAACTTTACGGACGGGCTTCTTGCAAACCGGGCACTTCGTCAAGGGTGCCGCCGACAGTGGCCGACGCAGGGTGAACTTGCCTCCGCAGACTTTGCAGTCGCCTTCGCAGAGTTCGTATTCGTAAAGGGGCACAGCGTATTCTTAAATTTCGAGCGTTGGGTGTCGAACCTAAAATCGGTTGACCAAGGCTGGCCCGGGGCGGTAAAGCGGATTCCGCCCTTCACCGCCGCCGGATTTGCAGCTCAGCCTTCCGGATCCGACATTAGGATTTTTGCTGGCCTTTTAGGAACGGGCTGAACAGATCGATTGGAACGGGCAGGAATGTGGTGGTGTTGTGCTCGCTGGAGATCTCACGCATCGTCTGGAGGAAGCGCAGTTGGAGCGCGATGGGTTCCTTGCTGATCATTGCGGCGGCCTGGACCATCTTCTCCGCGGCCTGAAATTCGCCTTCGGCGTTGACGATTTTCGCGCGACGCTCGCGTTCAGCTTCCGCCTGTTTGGCCATCGCGCGTTTCATGCTGTCGGGCAGCGACACGTCCTTTACCTCAACCGCGGTTACTTTGACGCCCCATGGCTCGGTTTGGCGATCGATGATTTCCTGCAACTTCAAGTTGATCACATCACGTTGTGAGAGCAGATCGTCCAGCGGAGCCTGGCCCAGGACGCTGCGGAGGGTCGTTTGCGCAATGAGCGAGGTCGCTTTCCAGAAGTTCTCCACTTTGATCACTGCCGCAACCGGGTCCACGACGCGAAAATAAACTACCGCATCAACGGTGGCGGGCACGTTATCGCGAGTCATGATTTCCTGTTTGGCGACGTCGATGGTGACTACGCGCAAGTCCATCTTTACCATGCGGTCAACAACGGGAATCAGGAGGATCATTCCCGGCCCTTTGGCGCTGAGCAGTTTTCCAAGTCGGAAAATAACCCCGCGCTCATATTCGCGCAGAATGCGTACAGCTTGTGGCAGGATGACCGAAGCCAGCACGAGGATGACGATGAGTGAGGGAATAATCTTGGCGAGTGCGTTAATTTGTTCAGGCATAATCTGGGTTTGGTTTGGGGTTTAACGGATTTGGGGAAGTGGGGCGGATTCAGAGTATTTTGGGTTTCACTTTCAAGGTGAGCCCCTGGATTTCCACGATTTCAACCGCTTGGCCAGGTTCAATGGGTGTGTCGCTGGAGACGTTCCAATATTCGCCTTCTACAAACACTTTGCCTTCTGTCGCCCTGATGGCCGTGATGGCGACAGTGGTCTTGCCGAGCATGGCTTCCCGGCCGGCCCGCACGGGCAGAAACTGCGCGCGCAAGCCCGCCCCAACAACGAACATGAAGAACAAAGCCGTCACCAATGTGGCCGGGACGATATAGGCGAGCGAGAGACGAAAGGCCGGATCGGTGCGGTTAAAAAACATCAGAGCACCTAGGAAAAAAGCCAGAATGCCGCCAAAGGTCAGGACCCCGTGCGTTGGCGCAAAAATATCCGCGATGAACAGGACAAGCGCCAGCGCGATCAGCGCCAACCCGGCCATGTTTACTGGCAGAATGGCGGACATGTAGAGCACGAGGATGAGGGCTATCGCTCCAGCGACCCCCGGCAGGATTGCCCCGGGACTGCTCAGTTCCCCGATGATCCCGTAAATCACAATCAGCATAAGGATGAACATTACCTCGGGGCGCAAGACCAATTGCAGGAAAGTTTCGCGCGTAGTCATTGGAATTTTTATCACCGTCGCTTTCGATGTATGCAACTCCTGTCCATCCGCTGTGCGTCCGTCGATTTGTTCCAGCAAATCGGGAATGTCTTTGGCAATCAAATCAACGACTTTGAGATCAAGCGCCTTTTCCGCTGTAATCGAAGCGCTTTCGACTACGGCCGACCTGGCCCATTCCGCATTGCGATTGCGCTTGTCCGCAATGGATTCGGCAAAACTTGCCGTGTCGTTTTCTTGCTTCTTTTTCATCACGTCGTCCGTCTTTTCCACCTCTCCGCCACTGCCGAGGTTTACGGGGTGGGCTGCGCCGATTCTTGTGTGCGGAGCCATTGCTGCAATGTTCGCCGCCAGGGTGATAAAGACACCCGCGCTGCCCGCGCGGGCCGGCGCCGGCGCTACGTACGAAACTGTGGGTACTTTCGAAGCGTAAATTTGTTGAACAATGTCCTTTGTGGAATCCAGCAGCCCGCCTGGGGTGTCGAGCTGAATGATCAGGCAGGAATAATTGCGGGCTTCGGCCGTTTCTATGGCCCGGGCGATGTAGCTGGCAGTCGCCGGACCGATGGTGCCATCAACTTTGATAAGCCCAACCTCTGCTGCTTGGAGCGGGACCATGGTGGCGCACCACAGCGCCGCGACCCCAATGAACGCCTTTCGCTTCATAACATCCCCGTTGCATTTCATAGTAATCAAAACTGCTGCCGTGTGCAATTCATATTCAACTTGGACTCGAGTTGGATGGCGCAATTCACCTGCCGGGATCACCTTGCGTTTGAATCTTTCAATTCAGCGGCCCGGCAGTATCGTTACATCAATTATGGCGTTGGTCAGAATTTTGGTTGATGGCTACAGCCTGTTGCATAACTGGCCGGAACTCGCGCCGGGCAGGCCGCGCCATTCTGCTGCCGCCCGCGATGAGCTAATCCAGCGGCTTGCGCTCTACCGTGACGCGATCAACATACCGATCACCGTTTTTTTCGACGGTGCCGGCGCTCGGGCCGGCACGCCCCCAGCTTTGTCGAGTCCTGAAATGGAAGTGCTTTATTCGCGGCGCGGTCAGACAGCCGATCAGATGATCGAGCGCGCCACGCACCGCTTCAATTCATACGGTGAAATTCTTGCCGTCACCGACGACCACGCCGAGCGCGACACGGTCATTAGCCTCGGTGGCTTGGCATCGACCTGTTCGAACTTCATTCAAACCATCGAAAATACCTTGGCGGAACAGGCTGATGATATTAAACATCATAACCGGCAAGAGCGGCATTGCTTTCAGCGCCGCCGATAACTGAAATGCGTATCAGCGATCGAGTGAAAAAACGAATTCGAATTCTTGACCTGCATTCCGGGCTCGCTGCCGCGCTGTTTGCGGCGCTTCTGTTTTTGATTGTGTCCCCGCCCTCCCGGATCTGTGCCCAGGCCCCACGCGCGACTCCGGCTCCGTTGTCTAACCGTTATTTGTTCATCGTTGAGACTTCGCGTTCTATGCGGCCTCGGAAAGGCGCGGCTCTCCAGGCCGTTCAGGATTTGCTCGGTTCAGGCATGAAAGGTCAACTGCGGCCTGGCGATACGATTGGCCTCTGGACGTTTAACCGGTACCTTTACGCTGGACGTTTCCCGTTGCAACAATGGTCGCCCGAAGCCTGGCGGACTGTTCCCGATCTGGTGCTCACCTTTCTCAACAACCAGAAGTACGAAAAACTGGGTCGATTGGACAGTGTCTTGCCCACTATGGATCGCCTGATCGAAGAATCGGATTTTATCACCGTGCTCCTCATTTCCGACGGCGCAGAGCCAATCCATGGCACGCCTTTTGACGCTCAGATCAACGAGGCTTACAAACTGTGGCGTAAGGGGCAACAGAAGGTACGAACGCCGTTTGTCACTGTTTTGCGCGCAAAAGGTGGCCAGATTATGGATTTTAAGGTGAACCCGGCTTCCTGGCCCGTGGAACTTCCGCCGCTGCCCTCCGAATTGCTGGCTGCACCTCCAAAAAAGCCGGAGATAGTGCTCCTTAAACCTCAACCTGTTCCTCAGCCAGTTATGGCAGCCCCGCTTATTCTATCCGGGAGAAAAACTGAAGCCGAAAAAATCGCCCCGGTACAGCCGGAATCTTTGAAGGCTAAGACAGGAGATTCAGCCCCCACATCCAGAGTCGGTAGTGCCGACACAAGCCTGGCGGCGCCAGAAAAACAAGGACTCGAAACGACCATCAAACCATTGCCAACCATGGCTCCGTTGGTGGAATCAAAGGCGGAAACTGCAAAGACGCTCAATCTAAAACCAGAGCCTGTGGTGGTTGAGCAACCTAAGCCAAGTGCCACCGCTCCTGCTGTGGCGGCGCCGGCCCCCCAACCTCTTTCAGCACCAGGGAAGTCCGCCGCGACGAGCGAAGCCTCTTCCGGTTCCGGGTCCGCACCTTTCTCTCCTGCCGTCAGTAATCTTGCCGCGTCCTCATCGACCGTGCCGCCGATCCAGAGCGGTGTGGTTGTTCCGCCCCAAAGCCCTCTTGACAGAAGGACTATCTGGATCGCTGGAATCATTTTGGTTGGCGCATTTCTGGCGTTGGCCATTCTGATGCTACGCCGGTTGCGCCCCGCTTCTCGCGGGAGCCTCATCACCCATTCACTCGAACGCGATAAGAAATAGGTGCCCCGGACACGTTTTGCGTCTGCACGGGACAATCCCTTAAGGTTGGCCATCTAAGGCTCCTATTGGACTCGTAGCCAAACGGTCTTTAAATACGCCGGTTCTGAACGCGAAATTGGAAAATCCGGCGGCTGCGGTACGTAGTGGCGCTGAAGAATTGTTCGTTCCGCCCTTCGGATTGCCTCATCGAGGCAGATCAGGAAGTTCGCCGATCGCCAGCTGGCGGCGTTAGCCGATGCAAAAAGAACGCCATTTCTCCGCAGCAGCGGCAGGGCCGCTGTTACCAGGCTGCCATAATCCTTTTCTGCTCTGAACACGCCCGATTCTCTGGATTGCGAAAACGTCGGCGGGTCGAGCAGGATGGCGTCGAACATGCGCCGCTTCCTGCCCAGTCGGCGCAGCCATTCGAATATGTCACCGTAAATAAAATTATGCTGCGCGGCATCGATCTGATTTAGCGCAAAATTGCGCTTCCCCCAATCGAGATATTTTTTTGATAGATCGAGATTCGTCGTCCGGGCGCCAGCCTGTGCTGCGCACACGGAAAAACCGCACGTGTATGCGAACGTATTGAGGATTTCAATCACGGGGCGGGGCTTCGGCTTCGTTATCCCTTCGGCCGGCAGATTGGTTGGCTGGCTGACTTCTTCCGACAGCGGAAAACCTCCGGCGATGTGCCCGGTGAGCAGTCGCCGCCGGTTATCCCGCTGGTCGAGAAACAGCCCGATCGAATATCCTTCGCTCAGGCTCAATTCGAATTGCATGCCGTTTTCGCGTACGACGAATCGCTCGGGAGCCGCATCTCCTAGCACAACTTGTGGGCACGCTTCCGGGAGCGGCGTTCGTTGCGCTTGCCGTGTCAGAATCTTGTGGTAAGCACCACAAGTCGGAAGAATTTTCATCAACCGCGCCAGTTCTTCACGCTGGGCCGCGCTCAAGGTCCGGTCGCTCTGTGATAGCAGGAATTTCCCGAGCCGTTCCACGTGCCAGGTCGGCCAGCCATCTGCCGCCCCGTGAATTAGGCAATAGGCATCGCTTAAGTCCTCGTCAGTTAGGGCCATTCGCGAGGCGAGATAAGCAGGGTATTCGGTCGCGCTTCCCGACCCTCGTGGGGCCTCCAGGAAAGCCGCCTCGACCGGAGCGCGGAAGCTCATTTCCTTTCCAGAAACGGGATGTTTCAGAATTATCTCGGCAGCGTGCAGGTAAATACGCGCGGCTGGAGTGCCGCCATAAAGCGTATCGCCGAGAATCGGGAAGCCATTTTCTGTTGCATGAACCCGAATCTGATGCGTGCGACCAGTAAGGGGCTTGGCTTCCATTAAGTTGCGGCCGCCGGCGCGGATCCAGCTGCCGGATAGATGGGAGTGAAGGTTGGGGGGCGGTATGACAATGAGCTTGTTCGCGTCGGCTGCCAGAAGGGGGCGAAAGTGCGTTTCGGCCAGCTCTGCACCCGAGCCCGGCGGGCGGCTCGCGTACTTCGCTCCTGTGCGAATAAGAGCGGTTCTTACCGCAAGTTCCTTTTGTGGAATTGGGCGGTCGGTCAATAAAATGTAACTCTTCCGAACGGTGCGTCTTGTGAATTGTTCGGTAAGCGAGCGGTTGCTTGCCTGGGTCTTGGAGAAGACGATTACCCCGGACGTTTCCTTGTCCAGCCGATGGATGATGGCCAGTTTCGCCCAGCGCGGCTCCCGGTGCCGCAACCAATCATAGAGGCCTTCTCCGGCGTAGGGACTCGGTGCGTGCGTGTTAAGACCGGCGGGTTTGTTCACCACCAGCAAATCATCATCTTCGAAGAGCAAACATGGCAGCACGGGCCAATGAAACCACAAAACTGGAAAATGTCGAACGCGACTCGCGTGAGGCTTGGCGGGTTTGCGGCGAGGTCCTTCTTACCAGAAATTCCATGCGCCTTTCCACACCACCCAAATCCCCAGCAGAAAGTTGGTAATCGCATGCGCGGCCATCGCGTCTCCGAGCCGATTCTTGCGGAGCACGAGCCATTGATATGCCAGCCCGCAAAAAATCGCCGCCAGCCATTGCTCGTGCGTGGAGGCAAAAATCAAGGCTGTAACAAACAGCGATACCCAGTGCAATTGGCGGAGAGGAAGGGATTGAAAATCCACTCTGACAAGGTACCGATAGAGGAACGAACGATAAAACACTTCTTCAAGCGGCGGGACCACAAGTGAGGGGCCGACGAATCTAACAATAAGGAAAAACCATGCCAGCACGGTGCCCTTGCCGAACTCGAGCGCGGGGTTCCAGGGTATCTGTTCCGCCGCGTTTCTGGCTTTGGTCAATCCGATTTTGGAAGTTAGCTCGCTCAGCCTTGAATAATACGGATCAAGTCCGATCCACACGACAACGACTGCGATGCCGATGGCGACGGCTTCCCAACTGAACGTCCACCTCATTTCCAAAATGAATGGTCGCATATCCCAAATTAGCCATGCTCCGGCCACCGTTTTAGCGAGATAAAACCAGTAGCGTCCGGCTTCGCCGAACCAACCCTGGCAACCGGTCAACGCCAGAAAAATCACAAATGGCGCCACTCGGGCTGTCGCGGGCGAGGTTGCAAATTTTGTGCGAAGAAAATTCATTGGCGGACAATCATCCGGTTATCCCGGGTAGCCGCCAAGCGAAAAAAGTTTCCTGGACCTGAAGGGTTATTGATCAGGTAGAGTCAGAACGTTCGTCTGTCCCGCGCCTGCAAGTATGACGCTTCCTCGGTCGATGGCTATAATCCGTAACTCGCCCAGCCTGTCGCCGATGAACAGTGTTTTGCCGCCGATCATCACCGATGGCCGTTTTGGGTTAAAAATAATTGCCTGCAATCTTAGCGGTGCGGGTTTTGGAGCCGGCGGTTCGGTGAGCGCGTTCGTTGGGCTTGTGTTTGTAACTGCGCCCGTTTCGTTTCCGGGAACCGCAGAATTCGTTGTCGCCAGAGCGCTTGGCGCCGCGACCACGTTCGCAGCATCGGCCACTTCCGAAGGAGGGCTTGGCTTGTCAATCTTCGTGAAGGTTGGCGCGGGTGGAGACGCCGGTGACGGAGCGGTTCTTGTGCTTGCCGCAACTTTAGTTTGACCCTTGGGCTGGTTGGTTTGTGCCGGGCGACTTCTCTGTGCCGCCTGCCAGATGACAAAAAGCATGAGTATTGCAATGACCGCAAGCATCGCCGGTAACAACAAGCCGAGGTTGTGCCTGACATGTTGAGCGGGTTCGATCGGCGGAGTATGAGGAGGCGGTTCGGATGGTGGCGGGGTCTGCTGTTGAGCCTGCTTGGCCCGCTTCAATGCGTCATTGATCAAGCTCATGCGTGGATGTCTCCTTCCAACTCGCGGATTGCGCGACCGACCATGCTGAAATCAATCTGTTCGCGTTGTTGCACGAAGCCCGCCAGCAATGCCTTGTCGCAAACCGCATTTACTAATCGTGGAATACCCTTGCTGTAGCGATGAACACGCCACAATGCCGGTCGTGTGAAGCGGGGAATCCCGTTCCCGCCGGAGATGTGCAGGCGATGTTGCACATATTGATTCACTTCCTGCCGGTTCAGCGGCAGCAGGTGATAACGAACCGTGATCCGTTGGCGTAGTTGGCGCAGGCGTGGGTTGTTGAGCCGGACCCGCAACTCCGGCTGGCCCATCAACACGATTTGCAGTAGCTTGCGGTTGTCCGTCTCCAGGTTCGATAGCAGTCGCACCTGTTCCAGCAACTCGTCCGTCAAATCCTGCGCCTCGTCTATAATCAGCACCGCGTCCCTGTTTCGCTCGGCTTGCTGGAGCAAAAACTCGTTGATCACAGCCAGTGTATCCAGGTGGTCCAGCCCATTGACCGGTAAGCCGAACTCGACGGCGATTGCCTTCCTCAGCTCGCCCGGGCTCATAACCGGATTGAGGATGAGGGCTGTCGCGTAGTGGCTGCTATCCAGTTGCTCAAGTATCGCACGGCATAGCGTCGTTTTGCCCGCGCCAACTTCCCCCGTGAGTTGTACGAAGCCTTTGCGCTCGCGAATACCGTAAAGCAAATGATTGAACGCCTCGCGGTGTTTCGCGCTGTAAAACAGAAACCGGGGGTTCGGCGTAATGTCGAACGGCGGTTCTGTCAGGCTGTAGTATTCCAAGTACACGCAGCTCTCTAAGCAGAAAAGATGCCTTAAAAGGCGCCTGAAAGGAAGAAAAACTTCCACTGACGCCGCAAAGCCTTCGACTCAGACTCGCTGATTGTCCCAAACAGTGACAGCATTGCTCTCGAAACACACCCCTGCATGGGGTTCCAGAATTTGGTCGAACCTGCGGCCCTATCGGCCATCGACGCGCGTAGCTATGTTTCTAAAAACGGGCGGCCGCACTTCTTCCGTGTGCGCTCAATCCCTCGATCTGTGCGAACTTTTCTACCGTCGGCAATGCTTTCTTCAGCGCAGCCCGGTTATATTCAACTAGGCTCGTCCGTCTTTGAAATTGGTCCACTGTTAGCCCCGCAAATGACGCTCCCGCGCCGCCCGTGGGCAAGGTGTGGCTCGGCCCGGCGACATAATCACCCACCACGGTTGGCGACCAGGAACCGAGAAAAATAGCTCCCGCTGTCAGTATGCGCTCCGAAAACTTTCGCGCTCCGGACAGCATCGCTTCGCAATGCTCCGGCGCAAGTCGGTTTGCCAGGCCGACTGCTTCATCCAGCGTCCGGGTGTGGACCAGCCAGCCATTTTTTTTGAGCGCCCGTTGTATGAATTTATGGCGTGCCAGCTTTGGCAACTGGCGGGCAATTTCCTTTTCAACCGCTTTGATGAGCTTCCCGGACGTGGTCACTAGCCAGACCCGTTCGTCGCCGGACCCATGTTCGACTTGTGCCAGTAAATCGGCCGCGATGAACTTCGGGTTGGCCGTGTCATCCGCCAAAACCAGCAGTTCGCTCGGGCCGGGCAGCAAATCAATGGCAACGTGTCCGACAACCAGCCGTTTTGCGGCCACTACGTAGGCGTTGCCGGGACCAAAAATCTTTTGCACCCGGCGGATCGTTGCTGTCCCATAAGCCATTGCTGCGATCGCTTGGGCGCCGCCGGCCCGATAAATCTCCGTTGCGCCTGCAGCTCGCGCAGCAAACAGGAGCGCGGGATTGATGGTTCCATCTTGGCCGCAGGGTGTGCAAACCACAACCTCCGGGCAACCTGCTACTTTTGCCAGCGTTACTGTCATCAGCGCCGTCGAAACCAGTGGCGCAGTGCCGCCGGGGATATAAATGCCAACGCGTTGGAACGGATCAAACTTTTCTCCGACTGCCGCGCCGTGCGAATTCCGCATCTGCCAATTTCTGCGCCGGGATTTTTGCGCGAAAGCCGTGATGTTCTTTATGGCTTCCGCCACAGCCGCTCGCAGCGGCTTGTCGGCCTTCAGTGAAGTGGCCACGAGTTCAGCCCGGGTAACGGGTAACTGTCCGGCGCTCAGTTTTGCGCCGTCAAACCGCTCAGTCAGCTCCAGCAAAGCTTGGTCGCCTCGTGCCTGCACGGCCGCCAGGATCGCGTGGGCTCTTTGTTCAATGGCCGGGTCGAAGAGGCTCGACAACGCTGCCATTTCGCGTAATCGGTCAGGGAAATCGGCATCCGTGTGATGGATCACTTTCATGGGCTGCGAAACTAGCGGATGGCGCTGCAAAAGTCACGCCTTGCCGCGCTTTGTGCCGATGAAAGCATAACGTGCATGCGTCAGCCCGTTAACCACCTTGTTCACGTAATACCTGAACCCGCTGGAGAGGTTGACCCGCTTCACCTCGAACGGTAGCGCTGCCTGCTTAAAGAATTCCCGATAATCGGACAACGTATAAAATCGCTCGTTCACGCCCGTGGCTACCAGTCGGGCGAGCATTTTTGAACGCGACTTGATTTTTACCAGCGGCCAGACCGGCTCCCGAATCGCCACCAATTGTCCGCCTGGTTTCAGCACCCGCTTGGCTTCACGCAATACCTGCACGATGTTGGCGGCGTGATGCAGCACCGCGGAGCAGACCACAAAGTCAAAATGGTTGTTCGGGAAATCCAACGCGTGAAAATCACCCGGCATGCGGGTGATTTTAGCTGTATTGGCATCAAGCAACCTGAAAACCTTTGGCGCCTGTTCTTTCAAAACTTCGGGCGAGGAATCGACGGCGACCACTTCAACGACCTTGGGCTGTTTCGATAGTTCTGCGCTGAGCCAGGCCCCGCCGGCTCCTATTTCCAGTACCCGTCCGCGAAATTCCAGCCCGCATTTCCGCGTCAGGAACGGCACAAACTTCGGAAAGTCCTCTTTCACCGACCGCAACCATTCCGTCTCATTGCTGAATTCGGTTGCGATTCGCGTTTCCGCCCGCCGGAAAGCCAGCATCCGCTCTTCGGCGTAACGCGCAAGGTGCGCTTTGTTCTCGATATATTTTGACTCTTCTCTATTCACCGGATGACCGCGTCGGATTATGTTGGGACAGGCGTCGGAGTCTCAACCTTTCTTTTTCTGTCCTCGCTCTTTTGCCGCTCCGGCTTTCGACCCTCCCTGCCTTTGCTCCGCAAAGAAATTTTGGAGCAGCATCCGGCACTCCGGTTCACGTACGCCGGCGGTGATGTCGCAGCGATGGTTTAACGTCGGAAACCGCAGCAAATTCAACACACTGCCCGCCGCCCCCGCTTTCGCATCGCTCGCTCCGAACACAACCCGGGCTAGCCGCACATGCACGATTGCTCCGGCGCACATCGGGCACGGCTCTTTGGTGACGTACAGTGTGCAATCTGTCAGCCGCCAATCCCCCGCCATTTCTTCCGCCTGAGTTAACGCCAGCATCTCCGCGTGCGCGGTGGCGTCCTTGAGTAGTTCAACCTGGTTAAAGGCGCGGGCAATGATGCGGCCGTCGCGCACCACGACCGCCCCGACTGGAACCTCCTCCGCTTCATAAGCCCTCTCCGCCTGGCGCAACGCCTCGCCCATGAAGTGGCTGTCGCTATGCAAATTTATAATCGGTTCGTCGGCCATAAGGCGGTTCTGAATTCCTTTCACGATTCCTGCGCTGATACCTTTCCTTCCTCTAGCGTCCACTCATTCCTCCCATCCGCAAAACAGTGGCAATGCGCGGCGAAAAAACCGTCCCGGTGCTGCCAGAACCACGGCCAGATCCGTTCCAGGTCTGTCTGTGGGATTTTCAGACCGGCTAGCGCTTCGCGCGGAAAGAATTGGAACCGTCCCTCCCGGTGCACCGGGGGTAGCGTCGTTAGTCTCCGCTTGATTTCGAACAGGAACATCAGCCAATGCGTGTGGCCTTGGTAACCGTGCTCGCTTACAATCCCGGTCAGATGCAGGTCGGATGGTGAAACAGCCACGCCAACTTCCTCCTCTGCTTCCCGGCACGCGCAGGCATAAGGTGATTCACCGGTATCCATGTGCAATTTGCCCCCACAGGGACTCCAGAAGCCTGCATTGGGCTCCTGCACACGCTCCAATAACAAGACTTCATCCCGCTCGCTAAAGCAGTAAAGCAACGTCGCGATTTTGTAAGGCAGTTTCACGTTTCAGAGCCGGATCAGGATTCCTGGCGGTCCGTTGTTCATAAAACATATCGGACATTATCCAACTGCCTGCTTGCACCAATGGCAAGCCCCAACCTTGATTTGGTTTGATTAGGCCCTCAGAATTCCGTTGCTACCAGCCGGGGAATTATTAGCATCTCCGCTCCCCGCCGGAAGCGCGGGAAGACGAAAACGATAATCCATGAAGAGTTACAATATTGCAGTCATTGGCGGTGACGGTACCGGGCCCGAAGTAGTTCGCGAGGCTGTCAAAGTCCTCGATGCCGCCTCGAAAAAATTCAATCTCAAGCTGAATTACACCAATTACGATGTCGGTGGCGCTCGCTACCTGCGCACCGGCGAGATCCTGCCGGACAGCGTGCTGGCGGAGTTGCGCAAGTTCCCGGCGATTTTGTTGGGCGCCATTGGCCATCCGGATGTCAAACCTGGGATTTTGGAAAAGGGTATCCTGCTGCGTGCGCGCTTCGAGCTGGAGCAGTATATCAACCTGCGCCCGGTCAAATTGTACGATGAACGGTTTTGCCCGTTAAAGGACAAGAAGCCCGAGCACATCGATTTCGTGGTTGTCCGCGAAAACAACGAGGGCCTGTACACTGGTGCAGGCGGGTTTGTTTTCAAAGGGACGGCCAATGAGGTGGCCTTGCAGGAAAGCGTCAATACGCGGCGCGGTGTTGAGCGGTGCCTGCGATATGCTTTCGACTACACCCGCAAGCGCAACAAGGAGAAGAAACTGACATTGTCCGGGAAAACCAACGTCCTTACCTTCGCCTTCGACCTGTGGGAGCGCGCGTTCCACGAAATCGGCCAGAAGGATTATGCCGATATCAAACGCGACTATGCGCACGTGGACGCCACAACAATGTGGTTTGTGAAGAACCCGGAATGGTTTGATGTGATCGTAACGGACAACATGTTTGGCGACATCATCACGGACCTTGGGGCAATGATTCAGGGCGGTATGGGCATCGCGGCTGGAGGCAATATCAATCCGCAGGGCACAAGCATGTTCGAGCCGATTGGTGGGAGCGCGCCGAAATACACAAATCAGGGCGTCATCAATCCGCTGGCGGCAATTTGTGCCGGCCAGATGATGCTCGACTTTCTCGGCGAGACCGCCGCCGCCGCCGCCATCGAAACCGCTGTTATCAAAGTCACACGTGAGAAGGTGAAAAGTCTGGCTGCGAGCAAGATGGGGTACAGCACTTCTCAGGTTGGTGACTTGGTGGCGGGGGCTTTGTAGGCTCCAAAAATCGTTCCATGGACCATTTCCTTCAAGCGGCTATCGAAGAGGCGAAAAAAGGGCTCGCGGCTGGGGGTATTCCCATCGGCTCGGTTCTGGTCTGTGACGGGAAAATCATCGGGCGCGGCCATAATCAACGGGTTCAACAGGGCAGCGTCATTCATCACGCTGAAATGAATTGTTTGGAAAACGCGGGCAGGCAAAAGGCTTCGGTTTACCGGCGTTGCACGCTTTATTCGACGCTGTCACCGTGCCCGATGTGCAGCGGCGCGGCTTTGCTTTATAAAATCCCGCGAATCGTCATCGGGGAAAACCTCACATTCAAGGGACCGGAGGAATATGTGAGGTCGCAGGGTGTCGAGGTCGAGGTGCGACAGGATGCGGCGTGCATTCAACTGATGCGGGAGTTTATCTCGGCCAAGCCGGAACTCTGGAACGAGGATATAGGGGTTTAGCGGGGCCGAAAAACCTGCTCAGGCTGCGGCGCGGCCGTGCTTGCGGCGGATGATGGGTTTGATCTGGCCGGCGACTACGGGTTGAGTGATGTTCACATGGAGGATGTCATCGTTGTTCGGCACATCGTACATCACGTCGAGCATAAGTTTCTCGAGCAGACTGCGCAGCGCGCGCGCGCCGGTGCCCTTCTTCATCGCTTGTGCGGCCAATTCCTTGAGAGCGTCGCGTGAGAATTCCAGCTCCACGCCTTCCATCGCCATCAGTTTGCTGTACTGCTTCGTCAAAGCGTTCTTTGTGTCTGTCAAAATCGACACCAACTGCGCTTCGGTCAACTCCGCCAGAACGGTCACCATTGGTAGCCGGCCAATAAATTCTGGAATGAAGCCGAAACCGAGCAGATCCTCCGGCTCGACGAGCTGCAAAATCTCCTCGCGCTTGACTGGCCCCGACTTAAGGCCATCCTCAACCGCGCGAAAACCCATCACGTTCTTGCCAAGGCGGCGTTGGATAAAGCGCTCAATCCCGACGAACGCTCCGCCGCAAATGAAAAGAACATTCGACGTATCCACGCGAATGTATTCCTGCTGCGGATGCTTGCGGCCGCCTTGCGGAGGGACGCTGCACACCGTCCCTTCCAGAATTTTCAACAGAGCTTGCTGCACACCCTCGCCGGAAACGTCGCGAGTGATGGAAACATTCTCCGTCTTGCGGGCAATCTTGTCGATTTCGTCGATGTAAACGATCCCTAGCTGGGCGCGGTTCACGTCATAATCGGCATTCTGAAGAAGTCGCAGGATGATATTCTCGACATCCTCGCCTACATAACCCGCCTCGGTGAGAGTTGTGGCGTCTGCGATTGCGAACGGGACATCGAGAATCTCCGCGAGAGCGTGGGCCAGCAGCGTTTTGCCGGAACCGGTCGGCCCAATCATCAAAATATTACTCTTTTCGATCTCAACTTCCGCGTGGGATCCGGGCGGCGGCGCGGATTCGCCTTCCGTTGGCGGCTCCTGAAGGAGGCGCTTGTAATGGTTATGCACTGCTACCGCCAGAGTCTTTTTGGCGTGTTCCTGGCCTACGCAGCGGAGGTCAAGCTGATGCTTGATTTCTGAAGGTTTTGGAATTTTGCCGCGCGGTTTCTCTTTCTTGGCCGGTGCCGCGAATTCCTTGTCGAGGACTTGCTTGCACAGGGTGATGCAGTTGTCGCAGATGTATACCCCAGGGCCGGCAATGAGTTTCTTGACCTCGGCATGTGTCTTGCCGCAAAAACTGCAGAGGGTGATATTCGTCGGCCGGGCCATCGAGTTTACTCTTTCTTGTCTGCTAGGTTTGTGGCGTGCTCTGCCAGCCCGGGAATCTCTTTCCGGGACTGCACAACTTCGTCCACGAGGCCGTAGGCCTTGGCCTCCTCGGGGGTCATGAAGTTGTCGCGATCGGTGTCCTTTTCCACCTGCTCGAAGCTGCGGCCGCTGTGCTTGGCGATAATGCTGTTGATCCGGTGCTTTAGTTTGAGCATGTAGCGCACGCGGATTTCGACGTCGCTGGCCGGGCCCTCCGCTCCGCCGAGAACCTGGTGGATCATGATGTTCGAGTTGGGCAACGCGTAGCGTTTGCCCTTGGTGCCGCCGCACAGGAGCACGGCGCCCATGCTCGCCGCCTGCCCGATGCAGTACGTGTTTACGTCGCAGGTCAGAAACTGCATGGTGTCATAAACAGCAAGGCCGGCGGTCACGCTGCCTCCTGGCGAATTGATATAGAGATGAACGTCCTTCTTGGGATCGCTCATCTGCAGAAATAACAGTTGGGCGATGATCAGATTTGCCACCATATCGTCCACCGGTGTTCCCAAAAATACGATCCGGTCCACCAGCAACCGCGAGTAAATATCATAACCGCGTTCACCGCGACCGGTTTGTTCCACTACCATCGGCACTAGAAAATTGTCCATAAAAAAGTCTTTCTCTGGTGTCGGAACCTAACGGAGTGATTCTCACAGGTCAAGCGGCACTCGCCGTCCCGCCGCACAAAAAATGCGTGCGTTTGGTGGTCGGGCGGGTTAGAGGGGATGTATGAATTTTGCTGTTGAACATCTCGGCCTAGCGGCACGTGAGCCCGTGGCGCTGAAGGATTGGTACCTGCGTGTGTTCGGCGCAAAGCTGGTTTTTGACAACCGGCAGACCCCCCGGGGGTTCCTGCTGGCCATGCCGGGCGGATTCATGTTGGAAATTTATCAGGCCGGCTCTTCGCTCAAGGAAGTCAGCGATAACAAGCTGATCGGGTGGCGGCATGTGGCGTTGCGCGTGGACTCGATTGAAGCGGCCAGGGCCTTGTTGGAAAAACAGGGCGTTAAATTTACCGAACCGATCAATCCTGCGGGCGGTGGCGGACGGGTTTTGTTTTTCCAGGACGCCGAGGGTAATCTGCTTCATCTGGTCGAGCGCATTGCCGGTTCCGTCGTTCGCTGACACTCGGGTGGGAAGGAGGAGCCTCTGCCATCGTCCGCTCCATAGGAAGAAAGGTCGATCGAAGGAACTTGGAGTCTGTCTGAAAAATCCGGGCGGTGGGCCTTTTGTCTGGGGTCGGCGCTGGCTCAGCCATTACAACCGCTGCGGGATGCTCCGACCTCACCGCCTTGGCCCAAGCTAAAATCCCCAGTACCCTGCGCAATTTTCAAACAGGCTCTTAAGCGACCGATACTCTGGCAATTCTTTTCCAAATCACCACGAAGCCGCTGGCAAAATCCTGCGGCCGCTCAGCCATCCAACGCGTAACCTCATCCGGAGTAAACCAGTCGCCACTCTCGATTTCTTCAGGGTCCAGCTTGAACGGCCCTTCTGTTTCACAACGATAAACCCACACATGTTCCTGGTCGGTTTCGGCTGAAGCCGGGAGCATGAAGAGCCGCCGCGGAACTGCGTTTAGCTGCAGGCCGATTTCCTCGCGCGCCTCGCGGACTACGCAGGCATCGTAGTGTTCCCCGCGGTTCAGATGGCCTGAGGCCGATGAATCCCATACGCCCGGCTGCCGGTCTTTTTTCATCGAACGCTTCTGCAAAAAGACCTGGCCGCGCGCATTGAATACCAGCACGTGTGTGGCCCGATGCATGAGCCCGAGCCGATGCACTTCGCTGCGGGTTCGCTGCCCAACGATTTCGTCCCGCTCATTGACGACATCGAAGATTTCTTCGCTCATGCGGAGAGCATTTCGGTTAATCGCACGAAATCATTAAGACTGACGGTTTCGGCCCGTGCCTGTGGCGATAGCTTCAAGTGCTCAAAAGCCTGTCCCAGTCGTTCCGCCGGCCAGTCGGTTTTCAGTAGCTTCAGCATCATCTTGCGCCGCTGGGAAAAACCGCGTTTGACGATCTTTGTGAAGATCTCTCTCTGGTTGCTCGACAGCAGCGGTTGCTCCCGGCGCGCAAGCGAGACGCAGGCGGAATCGATCTCCGGCTCCGGGAAAAAACAGCTCGCTGGAATTTTGAACCAGTCTAGCGGTTGGTAGCTGAGTTGGACTAGCAGCGTCAGCACTCCGTAGTCCTTTTGGTCCGGCGCTGCCATGAGCCGTTTAGCCACTTCGATTTGGAGGGTGGCGACCATCCGCGCGGGGCCATGTTCCGCTTGTGCCAGTTCAACTAGGATTGGCGAGGCTACCGAATACGGCAGGTTGGCCACCAGCTTCCATTCAGTCCAGTCGCGCTGTTCGCGTCTGAGATAATTAAGCGCATCGTCCTGTAGTAGCCGTAGGATAGCCATTTTGTCTGTCCCCGGCACCGTTGCTTCTTCCCGGTGGAATGGGCTGGATGTTCTTGTGGCGTTAAAACGCTCCCGCAGGCTCGAAACCAGCCGCGCATCCTTTTCGATGGCCAGAACCTCGCCCGCCTCCTGGACCAGCACCTCCGTCAGGGGGCCAAGTCCGGGGCCGACTTCGAGAACTTTGTCACGCTTCGTCAACTGTGCCGCCGCGACAATCCGCCTGACCTGATTGGCATCATGAAGAAAATTCTGGCCGAGTGACTTTGTGAGTTGGATATCACCTGCGGCCAAGATTTGCTTCATCTCCGACAGTTTCATTGCCCGCTTAAAACGTTTCGGAGTTCACTCGCTGTCGCGTGGAGTTGAGCCTCTGAAATGATGAGTGGAGGCGTGAAACTGATTACGTTGGAATGCTCGCCTTCCGGCAGCAGGATGAAGCCGTGATGCAACATGACCTTGATCGCCTGCAGCGCGGCTGCGGTTGCCGGCGCGCCCCCGGGCTGGCGCAGTTCCACGCCGGCGAGCAGGCCTAGGCTGCGGACGGAGTGGGTGAGGGTTGGGGAGTGTCGGTCGAGGCATGACAGAGCGGACAGTAAACGCTTGCCAAGGTCCACGCTGCGCCTCACGAGCTTGCGCGTCTCGATTTCCCGAATCTGTGCCAGCGCCATTGCGCAGCCGACCGGATGGCCGAGGAACGTGCTGGTGTGAATCGCCTCCCCGCTTGAGGTCGGCCATGCGGCGTCCATCAATCTGGCCCGTCCGACGCAGGCGGAAAGTGGGAAGCCCCCCGTCAACGCTTTTCCGACGCAAATCAAGTCCGGCACGACGCCGGAATGTTCACAAGCGAACCATTTTCCCGTGCGGCCAAACCCTGTGTAGATCTCGTCAAGGATCAGGAGTGCTTTGTGCTCGTCGCAAAGCCGTCGCAGAAGGGGCAGGAATTCCGGCGGCGGAATGTTGATCCCGCCGCGCACCTGAATCGGCTCTACCAGGATTGCCCCGATTTTTTGCCGGCGCAGCAACCCGCGAATCGTTTTTCCCGCCACCGCGAGTTCCTCCGGCTCGGTGGGAAATGGCGCAAAGTGGCCAAATTGGCTGAGCTGCTTCTGAAAAGGCGCTCGGAAATGCTCCCGATGCGTCGCATTAAGCGCGCCGTAACCAAGGCCGTGATAAGCGCCCTTGAAGACAATTACCCCCGGCTTCCCGGTTGCCAGCATCGCGGTCTTCAGCGCCGCCTCAACGGCTTCGAAACCCGAGTTGCAGAAAATCGTCTTTCCGGTGCGCTCAGCTTTGCCCAACGGTCGGCTCCTGTTTTTGCTCTTTTTCCGGGCCCAACGCTCAAAAGTGATGCGGCTCAGTTCGCGCGCAAGCCGCGCTTTGAGCCCATGCGGATGCACGTCGCCCATCGCGTGGAGCAGTCTGGACATTTGTTTTTGTCCCGCCCGAATCACACGTGGGTTGGCGTGGCCTGCCGCGGCCACGCCGAACGCCGCCGTCAAATCCAGGTACTTTTTCCCGTCCGCATCCCAAACGTGCGCTCCGCTTGCCTGTTCCCAGACAACGGGCCAGGAGCCATCCGGCTCCATGAAAGTAACATTGCGCGATTCGTAGCCGCGCAGCAGGGCCAGGATGGCTTTCGATTTTTGGTTTTTTATTTTTGACCCGCCAAAAGTTTGCATCTTATAGCTCCGAATTCCTGCTCCCAACCAAGCGCCAAAAAGCGAAATTCAAAATTCCATTTCAAACGCCCCTTTTTTCCAGGGGCCAAATCACTTTGTGCATCTGGACTTGAAACCGCACCGGCAACGCGTCGGTGATGATTCTCTCGGCCAGTTCCTTCCGCGAAATCGGCGTTTGGCCGGCAGGAACTTTCTTTAACGACTTGTCCTGCTGCTCAGGAGCTAGCGAATGTGCCCAGGAAACCAACAGGGGGCAAATCGCATCCAGCCTGTGCCGCATTATCTGTTGTTTCGCCCATTCGTAATCTTCCTGCGTGCCGATGACGAACTTTATTTCGTCAGCGCTCTTCAAATGCCGCAGGTTCTCAAGGCGATTGCGCTCCGCTTCACCGCTGCTGGGACATTTCAAATCCATGATGCACCGCACGCGTGCGTCCACCGGCGAAATGTCATGGGCGCCGCTGGTTTCGAGCAGCACCGTGAACCCGTCGTCACAAAGCGATTTCATCAGCGGAAGGGAGTCCTTCTGGAGCAACGGCTCTCCGCCGGTCAGCTCGACCAGGGGCAGTCTGAGATGAAATGCGCCGCTTGTTCCAACAGCGTTGGATTGGAATGGCTTGGCCAGCCGATGCACTTTGGCGCGAACCGCAGCTATTGATTTCTTCTCGCCCTCAGTAAACGCATAAGCGCTATCGCAATAGGAACAGCGCAGGTTGCACGCCGTGAGCCGCACAAAAATGCAGGGCAAACCCGCAAACGTGCTTTCGCCCTGCAGGCTCAGATAAATCTCGTTGACGACCAGCATCTCTGGCATTCGGATACTTTAGCCCCGGCAAGCCCCTGACGGAAAGAGGATTGAGCGCTGGGAATAGCGGAAACGTCCCAAACTTAAGCCCCTGCGCCGCCTGCGCTCTTTCGCAGTCATTTTCATCCGTGCAATCTGTGTCATCTGTGGCTAAACACCGTTCTGAAAAGGGCAGTTCTAGGCTGGAGTTGGTATCACTCCAATCCTCGTTCAACCAGTCCCTCCTCATCCAGACCGAGGTAATGGCCCAGTTCATGCAGGAATGTCGTGTGGACTTCTTCTCGGAAAAACCTATCGTTCCGTTCGGCTTGGTCCCAAAGATTCTCCAGGAAAAGAATAATCTGCGGCGGCAAAGGCACGGTTGTGTTCCCCTCGTCGGCAAATTCCGGGCCGACAAATAATCCCAGCGTGTCTGGTTCGATGCCGTCCCGCCGCTGCTTGGAATTCGGCCGTTCCTCAAACGTAACGGGCACCTGCTTTGCCCGCTCGCGGAGAGGCTCAGGCAGCGCTGCCACAGTTCGGTTCACTTCCTCTTGTGCCAGGGTGTATAGTCTGTCCCGGTTCATTCGCGTCGCCAAATCTGCCTGGAGAAGTTAAACATGAAAAACGCCAAAGCGGAATGGCTTTCCCACAACCAACAGTAACGATGCTTGCTTTAAGCCGCGGAAATAGCCATCATGGATTATCACTTCCATCATGCGGCGAGTGATTTGTGAATAAACCCAGGTGTTATATGGATCATCAAAATCATTTGCAGGATCCCGCCAACAGGATGGTTGCCCTGTCTAACTCTGCTGCAACCTATCTGCGCTTTTTCTGGGCTGGCGTGGCAAAATCTGGCCAAACGGGCGCCATTGTACCCTCTCAAAGGTTTCTCATCGCTAGGATGATCGCTCCCATTCCGGAAACCTATCGCGGGCGGATCATCGAACTGGGGGCCGGCACCGGGGCTCTCACCTTGCGGCTGGCTGCAAAGTGTCCGGAAGCGCGAATCCTGGCGTGTGAGATTAATCCGGTTTTGGCGCGCGATCACAGATGCAACCTTGCGGGTGCTGGCCTTAGCCGCAGAGTTGAATTGTTTACAGGCTCCGCCGAGCGTCTGCTTTCAGAATTGGCCCAGACTAGGGCGGAAAAACCGGATTTTATCATCTCCGGCATTCCGTTGGCCAATCTCGGCGAAACAAAGGCTCTCGCTCTCATTGATAGCATCTGCCAGGCTCTCGGTGAAGGCGGAATGTACATCCAATTTCAACATTCATTGCTGGATCGCAAGAAGGTCAAGACCTGCTTCCCGAACCTGCGCACAGTTCCAGTATTCCTGAACTTCCCTCCCGCAGTTGTGTATTATGCGCTAAAACAGGAACGCGTTCCGCCCGGTGCGTGACGTGATCCTCACGAGGGTTGCAAACCGGCCAGCGTTGTAGGGCGTGACATCGTTGTAGGATCTGCTCAGAAACCCACTAGCGCCGTAGGCGCGGTATATTTGTAGAACCCGATCAACAGTGGATTCTTAAGCTCCGTCAGGAGCGGCATCTTCGGCTCACGGCCAATAACTCCGTCCCGATATCTTTATTCCCTCGCCCCGCGATTGAACGAGGGTATCCGCAGGACGGGTGAGAGGCGGGGAACAAAACCTCACCGTCACATCACAAACCAGTTCCGGTAGATGCAACCAAAACCACGCGAAGGAGCGACGCCCCGCGCAGCTGGCACCGGTTTCGTAGGTTGATACATTTGAAGCGCGGGCAATCTCCCTTTGCGCTTATAGCTTTAAGCTATCACCCGGATACGAACAAAGCATTGGCTCCATTTGACCCTGGGGGCCAAGCTTAAACTGGCTGAAAGTAGTACTGCGGACAGGTCTTGCTCACAGTTAGATTTATGCATGTGTTGAAGTTCATTTGTCAGACCATGGTTGGCTTTTTCAAACAGGTCTGGTTTTTTCCGCATTCTGTCGCAGTTGCCCGCACTCAAAGGCGTCGGCAGTTCGTCCTTGATGAAATTGAAGCCGAACGGCTCGACCGGATCCGCAACCCGTTAAAATATCTTGGAAGGTCGTAAGGTCTGATTGTCTATGCCGCGGAAAGTTCTCTTAACCAGTGTCTGCCGTCCGCTCGGGCCGAAATATGGCGATGCGCCTTCTGTCGGCTATGAGCTCCTGTACGGGCAGGTGACGCGCGCCCAGGGCCTTTTCAGCCCGCGCACGTTTAACATCCACTATTCCCTCGAATACATCGCGGAGAACCTCGACGTCCCCACGGTCGTGTTGCAGTACCCGTCGAAGAGCGAGCTGATCCGCGAGCTTAAGAAAGGCTACGATTTCGTCGGCATTTCCTTCCTGCTGGCGGTCATGCACAAGATGAAAGAGGTGGTCGCCCTGGTCCGCCAATACGCGCCCAACAGCAAAATTGTCCTGGGCGGCTACGGTACCGTGCTCAAGGACGAGGAGCTTGAGCCCTACGGCGATTACATCTGCCGCGAGGAAGGAGTGGGATTCTTCCGCCGTCTGCTGAACGAGCCGGAAGTCCCGATGCCCTATAAGCAGCCGCTGCTGGTAAGCTGGCTCAAGGTGTTTGGGTGGAAAGTCTCGGGCACGGGCAAAATTTTCGCCGGGTTGGGCTGTCCCAACGGCTGCGATTTTTGCTGCACTTCGCACTTTTTCTCGCGCAAGCACATCCGCCTGCTGCCCGAGGGCAAAGACATCTACGCCGTCGCTGAGCGTTATCTTGACCTGAACCCCAAGTTGGTCCTGCTCATCGTTGATGAGGATTTTCTCCTCAACAAAAAGCGGGCGATGGAGTTCCGCGATTGTGTGATGAAAGGCGGGAAGACTCTGTCTATCTTCGCGTTCTCGAGTGTCAAAGCCCTCAGCCAATACACCGTCGAGGAGATTCTGGAGATGGGCATTGACGGCTTCTGGATCGGGTATGAAGGGACGCGCTCGGGTTACGCCAAGCAGCAAGGCCGGCCCATCGAGGACATCATCACGGAATTTCGCGAACACGGCATCACGATCCTGACATCCATGATCGTCGGGTTTGATTACCAGACCCCGGAAATCGTGGCGCAGGAACTGGACGGCCTGATGAAGCTCAAGCCGGCCTTGGCGCAGTTTCTGATCTATGGCCCGGTGCCGGGCACGCCGTTTTACGAACGGGCAATTAAGGAGAACCTGCTTCACGATGTGTACCGCCAGGAGCCGGAGCTGATGTACCGGCGCGGCGACGGGTTCGCGACCATGATCAAACACCCGACGCTCTCGCCTGCGGAAATCGAGGACCTCCAACGCTGGTGTTTTAAAGAGGATTTTCAGCGGCTCGGCCCGAGCATTTTTCGAACGTTGGAAGGGTGCTTGCTTGGCTACCGGAAACTCAAAGATTCTCCGAATCGCTTCTTGCGCCAGAAAGCGCAGTATTACGCTAGAGAACTCAGGGCTGCGTATCCGGCGTTTCTGGCGGGAAGATTGCTTGGCCCCAACGCGGTGGTGCGACGCTGGATTGGCGGCTTGGAACGGCAGATACACGCGGAGTTAGGCGCTCCGGTGCTTGCGCAGCGGCTCCGGTCCGTGATGGCCGTCGGCGCGGCGTTGTGGACCGGCTTGACGCTGAAGCTGAACCTTTTTCAGCATCCCGGGCTGATGCGGACGGCGTATCGGATGCCGGTCAAACGCTGGGCTGGATTTGAGCGGTGGGAGGAATTCCATCGCAAAATCGCAATTCCGACTCTCTCCATTCAGGTCGAGTTGCAACCTGCGAACCATCAGGTATGGATGCGGCTGGAAGGCGCCCTGTCTGCTGCGGAATCCGAGGGCCTGGGTCAGCGACTCCGTGACTCCCTTACGCGGAGCAAGAGCCGTCTGGTGCTGGACCTGAAGAAGCTCCAGTGGGATAAGGTGGACCACCTGCGTCCGCTAAGGGAAAAACTGGCCGCCCACCGCTCCCGCATCCGTCTCGTCCTGCCGAAACTGGCGGTGGCGCATCCGGAGGTGATCCTCTTGGCCGGCATGTTTCAGCATTACAACGGTTGAAGAATCAAGGATTCTATGTCATTCACTGCTGCTCAAATTACCGAAAAACTCCAGGGTGAAATCGTTGGCGACGGCTCCATCCAGCTCACCGGCCTTGCGTCGGCTGACCGCGCGCGGGTTGGCGAGTTAACTTTCGCCGAGAATGCCTCCTACTTTGCCGCCGCCGAGCAAAGCCAGGCCGCCGCCATTCTCGTGGCTGGACCCTTTGTGTCGTCCAGCAAAGTCCTCATTCGTGTCCCTAACGCCCGGGTGGCTTTGGCCAGGGTGCTGCCCGTCTTCTTTCCGCCGGAAGAACAGCCGCGTGGCATTCACCCCAGCGCGGTCATCGCCGATTCAGCCCGGATCGATCCGTCAGCGCACATTGGGCCGAACTGTGTCCTGGGCGACCGGGTGCGGTTGGGCGCGCGTTCAGTCCTCATGGGCGGAAACGACCTGCGGGCGGACTGCCAGCTTGGCGATGACGTATGTCTGTTTCCTAATGTCGTTCTCTATCGCCAGACGCAGGTCGGCCACCGCGTTACCATCCACGCCGGCACTGTCATTGGCTCAGATGGATTTGGCTACGTGCTCGATGAGGGCCGCCACCGGAAAGTGCTTCAACTCGGCAACGTCGTCATCCACGACGACGTCGAGATCGGCGCCAACGCCGCCATTGACCGCGGCACGCTTGGCTCAACCGTCATTGGCCAGGGCACGAAAATTGATAACCTGGTTCATGTGGCTCACAACGTGGTCATGGGTCGGCATTGCCTCGTCATGGGGCAGGTCGGCTTCGCTGGCAGCACCTGCTTGGGCGATTACGTGGTAGTGGCGTCCCAATCCGGAATCGCGGACCACTTGAAGCTCGGCAACCAGGTGGTTATCGGTGCGAAATCGGGAGTGATGCGCGATGTCCCTGACGGCGGCCGCATGCTCGGCATCCCGGCCGCTCCGGACCGGCAGGCCAAGCGTCAGATGATAGCGATGCAACAGTTGCCGGAATTGCTCCACCGTATTCGCGAGCTGGAAAAGCAGGTGCGGGAACTCGCAGCCAAATGTAGCGGCTGAGCGCCCCTCGTAATTCTCAAACAGGCGTTGAGTGTTCTTGCTCGCGTTTCGCTTGCGCCAATGTTACCTTGTATTTATGCCATACCGTCCCCCGCGAACAAAAAAGTCCCAACCTAAACAGGGAGAATTAGAGAACCGCCAGTTCCACTCCGGTCAACTCGCCGATCGGCGTCGTAGGGAAATGGCCACCCGCTCTACGTTGTACCGACTTCAAAACCGGAAGTCAGATCTGAAGTGAGCCTGAATGTTACCCCGGAAGGCCCCTCGACCGCATCGCCATGCCATGAAATCGCACCATGTGAAAGTGCATGCGTTTGAGGTCAACCGGATGGCCGCAGAGTTTGCAGGGCGCGGTGCCGGTCGAGTCCGCAACCGGTTGCTCGCTTAACGAGTCAACTTTCGGCTTTCTTCTGCCCTTGGCTTTACCCGCCTGCTTCGTGTGTGTTGAGCCCTTCCAGCCATGCGGTGCTAGCCCGCTATGACCACTATCCTGTGTTTTGAAATCCGTGTTCGTGTAGACAATATACCATCAATTCCCGGTGGAGGTTAGAACTTTTTGGAGCTTCAGTTTTCCGGGCTTTGGCCGCTCATTGCCCTGCCGGCGAGCCAGCCGGTCGTCCACGCCGATTGAAAATTGAACCCGCCGGTGAGGCCGTCAATGTCGAGCAGTTCACCGCTAAAATAGAGCCCTGGGCAAATCCGGCTCTCCATGGTTTTGAAATTGACTTCGCTAAGACGCACGCCACCGCAGGTGACAAACTCATCCTGGTTGAGCGTTTTCCCCATTACCTGCAGTTCGGTCTGGCTGAGTTGTTGAACTAGGTGGTGGCGGGCGGAGCGGGACAGCCCGGCCCACCGGGTCTCGCGGGAGATTCCGGCGGTCACCACGAGGCTTTGCCACAGCCGCGCGGCCAGCGGCGGGATCGGCGTGTTAACGACGAGCCGGGCGGGTTGAGCCGCGCGATTGGATTCGAGCTTCCGGGCGAGCGTTTCAGCGTCGAGGTGGGGCAGCCAGTTGAGCCTAAGCAGGAATTGGTAGCCCAACTCGTGCAAAGCCCGTGCGCTCCAGGCTGAAAGCTGGAGAATGGCAGGGCCGCTAAGTCCCGAATGGGTGATGAGCACGGGGCCGGATTCGCGCCGTCTCAGGACGGGCAGCGATACTTCCATCGTCGGCACGCTCACTCCCGCCAATTCGCGCAGCCAGGGAGTGGCGATATCAAACGTGAAAAGCGAAGGAACGGGCGGCTCCAATGTGTGGCCCAGTGAAACGGCCAGTTGCCCGGCGGCTGGCACGCGGCACCCGCCGGTGGCCAGTAACAGATGCTCACAGCGGAGCGTTTCACCGTTATCGAATCCCAGCTCAAATCCGCCGTCAGCGCATCGGGAAACACGCTCGGGCGCACGGTTCGTAACGAGTTCGACTCCCGCTGTCTGGGCAGCGCCCAGCAGACAATCGATAATAGTTTTCGAGGAATCCGTCACCGGGAACACGCGTCCGTCCGGTTCGGTTTTGAGTTTCACGCCACGAGATTCGAACCACGCGATGGTGTTGCGGGGTTGAAAAATCTGGAAAGGTGCCAGCAATGCCGAGCCGCCGCGTGGATAATGACCGCTTAGCTCGCGGGGGTCGAAACAGGCGTGGGTGAGATTGCAACGTCCGCCGCCGGAGATGCGAACTTTCGATAGGAACTGGGGGCTTTTCTCGAGCAACGTAACAGTGGCTCCCGGGGCGGCTTCCGCGCAGGTGATGGCCGCAAAAAAGCCGGCGGCACCGCCCCCCACGACGATAATGCGGCGCTCGCTCATCGGACTGGCATCGGAAGCCCCGCTCTGGCCGGCTTGCGGCTATGTGTCCGGTATGCCGGATGGTTTGCGCACGTTTTCATAAAGCCGCATTCGGGAGGCAACGGTTTCCTGGGATAGTTTAGGCAACGAGACAGAGGCGCAAGGGTGAAAACTTATTCAGCGGCGGGAAAATGATTTATGCCTGTTTCACGAGGACCTTCCACAGGAAAACCATGGGTCGGCTGCCGTTTTGCCGGTGGATTTGCTTTCCTCGATTCTGGCTTGGCGCGTAAGCTCCCGGAACAAACGCATGAGCGACCCAAACCGCAATCCCATCGGTGGCAGACAGAATTTTTGCCACAATCCCTTCGAGGCCCTGTCCGCTGAAGGGCTCCCGCTGGTGCCGGAAAGTTCACCGGCGGATTCCCAGCCGGGGGCTGAAGCCAAACCGGTGCGGAAGAATCGTGGCCGGGTGGACATCATTCGGCAGAAGGCCGGGCGCGGCGGCAAGACGGTGACAGTGGTTAAGGGTTTCGTCGGCATCGGTCTGCCGGAGAAAGAGCAACTGGCTAAGGTGATGCAGAAGTCCTGCGGCACCGGTGGCACCGTGAAGAACGGCCAGATCGAAATTCAGGGGGACAAACGCGCCGAAATCGCCCGAATCCTGAGCGAGGCGGGCTTTCGCCCGGTATTCGCGGGCGGGTAGGGCCCCTTGCGCGTTCAATAATCTTCCCATTTTCGGCCAGCCGATTAACATGCAGTCATGCCGTCATTCGATATCGTCAGCCAGGTCAACTCGATGGAAATCGAGAACGCGGTGAACACCGCCAAAAAAGAACTGGCCAACCGCTTCGATTTCAAAGGTACCAATGCGGAAATCGTGCTTGAGAAAAACGAGATCAAGCTTTCCGCCGAGAACCCCTTTAAGCTGAAATCGCTAGCGGAAATTGTCATCGGCAAGATCGCCAAACGCAATATCAGCCTCAAGAGCGTCGAGCAGTGCGAGCCGGAAGTCTCCTCGCTGGGGCACGCGCGGCAGGTCATCAAAATCAAGCAGGGCATCGCAACCGATGTCGCCAAACAGGTCACCGGCTTTATCCGCGAGGCGAAATTCAAAGTGACCACGCAGATTCAGGATCAACAGGTCCGCGTGACTGGTAAAAGCCGGGACGATTTGCAGGCGGTCATCGCGGCAGTGCGGGCGAAGGACTTTCCGGTGGCGCTTCAGTTCACCAACTTCCGCGATTAGCCGGCGGGGGTTCGCTTCAACATCGCTTCCACCTGCTTGAGATCCGCTGGCGTGTCCACCCCCACGCCTTCATAATTCACCTTCACCACGGCGATGGGAATTCCGTTCTCAAGCGCCCGCAACTGTTCCAGCTTTTCCGCCTGCTCCAGTGGCGACACCGGGAACTTTACCAGCCGCAGCAGCGTTTCCCGCCGGTAACCGTAAATCCCCACATGCTTCAGGAAGGGGAACGCCGCCATCTGTTCTTGCGCCGTTTTGTGCTCAAAATCACGCAAGTAAGGTATGGTGCGCCTGGAAAAATACAGCGCCCGCCCGTTCGCCCCCACCACAACCTTTACAACATTCGGATTGTCATACTCTTCAAGATTACTCATCAGTGTCGCTGCAGTGGACATCTCCGTCTCCTGGAGGGCCGCAGCCACTGCATCGATAACCGAAGGGTCAATCATCGGTTCGTCCCCTTGGATATTCACGACGGCATCGCAAGGGCAGCGGGTGGCGACTTCCGCAATGCGGTCCGAGCCGCTTGGGTGGTTGGGCGCGGTGAATTCCACCCGGCAAAAATCCTGGGCGACCTCCCGGATGCGTGTATCGTCGGTGGCCACGATGACTTCTGAGAGCGACTTCGCCCGCTGGCATCGTTCGACAACGCGCTGGATAAGCGGTTTCCCGTCGATGAGGGCCAGCGGTTTTCCGGGGAAGCGGGTCGAGGCATAGCGGGCCGGGATAATGCCGAGAATTCTCATGGCCTCTTTTTACCTGCGGCTGCCTCGGATTGCACGGCTGAAAAATCTGCCGGCACGCCGGTTGATCTGGGGCGGCTCTCCGGAGCGGCGCAAAGCCCTTTGCCAGGAGCCTCCGGCCTGGCCGGTTTTACAGTTTTCGAATCTCGTCCCAGAGAGGTTGTAAATCCGGGTCCTCAAGGGCCATCCGTTTGATTTTCTCCCTGCCGCTGATGAAAGCCGCGCGCTTGAGCAAAGCGCGCGCGGCGTCCAATTGCCGCATCTGACAGGCGTAACAGGAGAGATTGTAAGAAATGACCGGCTCCCGGGGGAATTTTTCGGCAGCCGGGAGCAAGGCGTCCCAGGCCTTTTTCACACTGCCGTTTTCAACGCGGCGCAAGGCATAGGCCTGATGCAGCCAGCCGGATGAGCGGTCAGGGGCGAGGTGCAGGAGGCTCCGTGCGATTTGCAACCCCTCTTCCCAGCGCGCCTGCTGGGCCGAAATAAGCCAGCGAACCTCGAGGACGTCCGGATGTTCTTGTTGAGCTGTGCGGATCGATGCCAATTCCGCCTTGGCTTCCGTAGGATTGCCCAGTTCTGTAAAAGCGCGTCCGGTTTGAGAAAGAATTGAAAGGGTTTGAGCAACTTTGCTCTTTTTCGGCCCCAAAAGGCTATTAACTCTCGCTGATGGCCATCAAACCCAAAAACCGTGCGCCCAGGATTCGATTACAGCCGCTT
>CAIQQM010000290.1 GCA_903873945.1 uncultured Verrucomicrobiota bacterium | reverse complement strand
TGGTGACCTGGAGCCTGGGCAGCCTGGTCAACGGTCAGAGTACCAACGTGACTTTGACGGTGACGGCGCCGGCGAGCGGGACGCTGAACAACACGGCCAGCGTGAGTTCTTCGACGATCGACCTGAACCTGCCGAACAACACGACACCTCCAGTGATTACAACTGTGATACCTATGGTCTCAGCGGATATCGTGGTGTTGCTCTTCGGTCCTGACTTTGCGCTACAGGGGAGTAGCAACCTTATCTATGAACTCATCGTTACAAACGCCGGCCCGTCCGTTTCCTCCAACATTCTTGTGTCGGATAGCCTGCCCTCGGGTCTAGTTTTCTTCTCCGCCACTTCCGGCGGCGCGTTCAATAATAACCGGGTTACTTGGCCGCTGATTACAGCGCTTCCGGTCGGCGGTGTGACGAACTACTTTGTTACTGTCATCGCGCCAAACGTGGGCACGTTTACCAATATCGCCTCGGCACTGGCGGCGACTTACGATCCCGACATGACGAACAACACCGGCGTGCTGCCTGACTCGCAGGTGCCGACGACTGTGGCGACGTCGCAATTTAGCCTGTTCGCCGGGTTGCCCGTATTCAATCCGCAAACGGGGCTCTACGAGGAGCAGGTAATAGTGACCAACATCAGCAATGTTATCGTTCCTGCCGTGCGGTTGCTGGTGGGCGGTCTCCGCACAGGCGTGTGGCTTTACAACGCCTCCGGCACGAACAGTGATCTGCGGCCTTATGTCCAATACAATTTCCCGTTGAACCCGTACCCCCAAACCAACTCAACCGTGACGTTTACGCTCGAGTTTCTCTCGCAGGACCGCCGTTCCTTTACTAATTCGCTCGAGGCGGTTGCCGTTGTACCAGTGGTCGTCACCCCTCCCATAGGCACGGTTTGTGCCATTACAAATATTTTCATGGAAAATTTTACCTATGGCGATGAGTCACTGGTTCACGTTGTCATCGAGTTTGCCTCTATCCCCGGTCGCGTTTACACGGTGGTTTACAGCGACGACAACATGCTTACATGGGTCGAGGCTGTGCCGTCCATCACCGCCAATGCCAATGCCGTGCAATGGATTGATGCCGGTCCGCCGAAGACGGAAAGTATGCCGGCTTCGGTAACCAGTCGGTTTTATCGGGTGATTTTGTCTCCCTGAACCCATTGAATCTGGATAACGAATATGAAAACATCTCGTATAATTCTGCCGATACTGGTTGCCTCCACCGCTGTCGCTTTCTGTGCCGACGACCCGGCGACTAACTCGTTCCTGAATCAACTCAGCTTCTCGGCCCGGCTCGGCTTCAACATCCGTGCCAAATTCGGTCCGCGCACCACACCGGACGGTATGTCGTATAATTACATTGACGGCTACGTTCTGCCGGACAGCACCGGTGATTTTAATCCGTATCCCCCGACCTCGACGTTCCCCAAGGGGCTCACCCAGAACTTGGGTTACGATAACAGTGCCAGCCAGGTTACAGGCAATAACACCATCCTCACGACCCGTTCCGCTCCAGGCACGGACCTGTCGTCCCGGTCGTTTGATGATGATCCGCAACTGGGGGCCGAACTCACTTACACCCACGAGCTTGGCACCAGAGGGAACGTGCATTACGGAATCGAAATGGCGGCTAACTACATGAACGTGTGTTTGCGAGACAACAGCAGCTCTGCCGGTTACGCCTTCCAGGATGCCTACCCGTATTTTTCCGGCACGACGCCGCCGACCTCGCCTACCGATGCCGGGCAGCCCTACCAGGGACGATTTTCGTTGGGGCAACAGGCAGCTTTCGTCATCGGCGACACGCCTGTCAGTTCCACTCGCGTGTTTGCAACTGTGGCGGAGCATTGCCAATTTGACGCTAACCTCTGGGGTTTCCGCCTCGGGCCATGGCTCGAAGTGCCTCTTAGTGAAACGGTGAACCTGTCGCTCTCCGGCGGGTTGGCTGTGGGATTGCTCGATGCATCCGCTTCCTGGTCCCAAACCCTTTCAATTAACAATGTCGTTAGCTCCCACGCTTCGGGCAGTGGCAGCGATTTTGATGTGCTTTGGGGCGGTTATGTCGGTGTCAACGCTGCGTGGCGCTTCGCCGACCGTTGGAGCTTGGTCGGTGGTGTGCAATTCCAGGACTTGGGTCACTACAACCATGACTTTGCCGGCCAGGTTGTTGACTTGAACCTCAGTGAGGCCTTCTTCTTAACTTTTGGGCTGGGCTACAGCTTTTGATCTCCTGTCTCTCGGACAGTTAGTGCGATAGGGTCGCGGCTCTGCCCGTGGTCGTCACTGGTTTTTACCCTCCGTCTGTGGGGCAACAGGAGGCGGGGGCCAGATTCCTTTGTCGTCCTGCGCCAATACAAAGCCTAGGAGCCCCGTGGGCCCTTTTGCGGATTGAATCCCCGGTGCCTGTCGCTATCCTGCGCCTCCGCGATAATGATATGAGCATAACCATCGACGAAAAATTGGATTTCATCTTCGGCCGGCGCAGCATCCGCGTCTATGCTCCCGGCGAGGTGAGCGAGGCAATGCTGACCAAACTGCTGAAGGCGGCCATGGCGGCGCCTTCCGCCATGACCAAAGATCCCTGGCGGTTCATTGTTGTCCGGGACACGTCCACGCTTTCACAAATGGCGGCGGCTTTGCCCGGTGGCAAAATGTTGTCCACCGCGGCGCTGGCGCTCTTGGTTTGCGGCGATCTGGAGGCGGCTTTCGAACGCCAGCTTAGCTTTCTGCTCCAGGACTGTTCCGCTTCAATCGAGAACCTGCTGTTGTGCGCCCATGTTCTGGGGCTTGGCGCCTGTTGGGTGGGGGTGCATCCCGACGAAACTTCCGTTCGGCAGATAAGGCAGCTTTGTTCCTTGCCGACTGCTGTCATCCCGGTTGCTGTCATTTCACTCGGTTTTCCGGGCGAACAACCGGAATCTCGCACGCGGTATAATCCGGATTACGTCCACTTCGGTAAGTGGTGATCCGCGACCGGTGGTTGGCTTACGTTATCAGCTGCCGCGTGAGGCTGTGTGAAAACCCGCTCACAGTTTGAACATTTACGCTGGGGTTTCGTCTGTTACAAGCATGAACCATCGCACCGGACTGGATCGCTCCCAAACGCTGCTCTTTCCCGAGCGCCTGGAGGATTACGTCGCCGCC
>CAIQQM010000289.1 GCA_903873945.1 uncultured Verrucomicrobiota bacterium | reverse complement strand
TCATTCAGTTTCCATTATCGGATGTTCTCACCGCGCGCGGATGCTGACACTCATGCCCGGCGGTGCGCTAACGCGCACCTTGCCGGTCACCGGGCCGCCTCACTCCTTAGAGCCTGTTTGAAAATTGCGCGGGGCACTGCGGCAGAATCCCGCTCGATTCATCATTTGAAACTGGCCCGGTTCCCGCCCGTCGTTGTAAATTGCAGGGTCCTCATGAAATTAACGTTTCAGCTCCGCTTTCACACCGAGTACGGACAATCCATTTTCCTCACTGGCGACCATGAAATATTCGGCAACGGCGATATCGAGAAGGCGATCCGGCTTGAGTATGTCAACGAGGCTTTCTGGCGCACCACACTCACCCTGCCGCAAAGCGCGTTCCCGGACGAAGACACAACCTATAACTACGTGCTGCGCAATGCCGACGGCTCGCTAATCCATGATTGGGGCAATGACAAGGCCATCAGCCGCACCTGGCTCAGCCGGGAAGAGGTTCTGATCATCGATTCCTGGAATCATGCCGGTTTTCCCGAGAACGTCTTTTATACCGAGCCATTCAAAGAAGTCCTTTTGCGGGCCAATCATACGGACGCGCCCGCCACTCTTTCCGCGGAAGTGACGCATATCTTCAAGGCAAAAGCCCCGCTCCTGACAAAGGGAGAGACGCTTTGCCTCCTGGAAAACAGCCGAGCTTCAGGCGACCGAAACACCGCCAGACCGGTGCTCTTGAGCCGAAAAGAGGGCGAGGATTTTTATTCCGCACAGCTCAATCTCAAGGGAGAGATCTTCCCCATCGCCTACAAATATGGCGTGTATAACGTCCAGGAGAGAGCCTTTGTCCGCCACGAGGACCGAAGCGACCGGTCACTGGATGATGCTGCCGCGGAGCACAAACTAACCATCGTCAACGACGGTTTCGCATCCCTGCCCTGCACCACGTGGAAAGGGGCCGGGGTCGCCATCCCGGTTTTCAGTTTGCGCAGCGAGAGCGGGTTCGGGATCGGCGAATTCCCGGATATCAAGCTGCTGGCCGACTGGGGCAAGCAAGTTGGATTGAAACTGATTCAGATTCTTCCAATCAACGATACGACCGCGACGCATTCCTGGCTGGACTCCTATCCCTATGCCTCGATCTCCGCTTTTGCGCTGAACCCGGTTTATCTCAAACTCCGCGACCTGGCACAGGGTCATCAAAGCAAACAACTGTTGGCGGGGCTGGAGAGTGAGCGGAAGCGCCTGAACGCCCTGGAAACGGTGGACTACGCGGCTGTGAGCAAAGCCAAGCTCGCTTTCATCAGACAAGTCTATCCGCTGCAAAAGGCCCAAACTTTCCAAAGCGCGGACTATCAGCGGTTTTTTGAGGAGAACAAGCACTGGCTCGCGCCTTACGCGGTATTTTGCCATTTGCGGGACAAGAACGGCACCGCGGACTTTGCCCAGTGGCCGGCTCATCAAAAGTATAACGCGGATGAAATCAACAGGCTCGCTGCCGAAAGTTCCACCGCGCACGATGAAATCGCGCTCAGTTACTTCGTTCAGTACCACCTTCACCTTCAATTGAAGGACGCCGCCGAATACATCCACAGCCAGGGACTGATCCTGAAGGGCGATATCCCCATTGGCGTCTCCCGCTGCGGTGTGGACGCCTGGCAGCAGCCTGAACTCTATCGCATGGAACTCCAGGCGGGGGCGCCGCCGGATGCCTTTGCGGTGAAAGGCCAGAACTGGGGGTTCCCCATCTATAACTGGCGCCGGATGCAGGAGGACGGCTTTGCCTGGTGGAAGCGCCGGTTCGAGCAGATGGGGCGTTATTTTGACGCGTTTCGCATCGATCATATTCTGGGTTTTTTCCGCATCTGGAGCATTCCATTGCATGCGGTGGAAGGGATCATGGGGTATTTCGTCCCCGCAATCCCCGTGGAGCCCGGCGAGTTGACCGGACGCGGCATTGCGTGGGACCGTAATCGCTATACCCAGCCCTTTATTACGGACCAGGTCCTGAGAGACATGTTTGGAAATGAGAGCGGGCTGGTGAAAAGCCGGTTCCTCAATTCCCACGGCCCGGATCATTTCAGCCTGAAGCCCGAGTTCGCCACTCAGCGGCAGGTGGAACGCCATTTCGCCGCCCTGGAAGCGAGTGAGCGCAATGAAAAGCTCAAGATTGGATTGTACGATCTGATCAGCAATGTGATCCTGTTCGAGGTCGAAGGCTCCCGTGGCCGGCAGTATCATTTCAGATTTGCGATCGAACGCACGGCTTCATTCAAGAACCTTGAGCCGCGCGCCCGGGAGCAGCTCCGGGATTTGTATGTGGACTATTTCTATCGCCGGCAGGATGGTTTCTGGATGAAAGAGGCGCGGCAAAAACTGCCCGCGCTGAAACGGGCCACCAACCTGCTGGTTTGCGGCGAGGATTTAGGCATGGTGCCCGCCTGCGTGCCTGAGGTCATGCGGGAATTGGGCCTGCTCAGCCTTGAAATTCAACGGATGCCAAAGGACCCGAAACAGGAATTCTCCCGGCCCAAAGACGCGCCATATTTGAGCGTGGTCACCCCTTCCTCGCACGATATGAGCACGATCAGAGGGTGGTGGGAGGAGGACAGAAAGCGCACCCAGGCATTTTATAATCACGAGCTCGGAGAAAAAGGAGTCGCGCCCGTTCGTTGCGAGGCCTGGATCAACAAAGCCATCGTTGTCCAGCACCTGTCCTCTCCGGCGATGTGGAGCATCTTCCAACTGCAGGACTTGCTGGGCATGGACGAGCACTTGCGCCGGGAGAATCCCGCGGATGAACGCATTAATGTTCCGGCCAACCCGAAACACCGCTGGCACTACCGGATGCACCTGTCATTGGAAACCCTGAAACAGGCGCAGGGATTCAACGCCGGGCTGAAAGAATTGCTCCAACAAAATGGCCGGTAGCCCGCGCTCCCGTTAGATGACTTCGTCCAAATAATCACGCACCGTCTCGGTCAACGTAACGTGAGTGTATGGCTTCTGCAGGAACCGGGCGTGTCCTTTCCGGAAAAAATCGGTATCCAGCTCATCCATGCTGTAACCGCTCGCGAACACGATTTTCAGCCCGGGCCTGAAAGCCAGAAGCTGCCGGGCCAGGTCCATTCCGGAAATACCTTCGGGCATGATCATATCGGCCAGCAGCAGGTCGATGGCGCCCCGGTGGTTTTTCCAGACTTCGAGCGCTTCCCGGCCGGAGGCGGCTTCGAGAATATGGTAGCCGCAGCTTTCCAGGATCACGCGCGCCATGTCGCGCAAGACCGGTTCGTCTTCGACAACGAGAATCGTTTCCTTGCCTCCGCGCACTTCGGCGGCCGGTCCTTTGCCGGGCAGGACGGCCTCCGCCGGTTTCGAGCTGGCCGGGAAAAAAACATTAAAGGTGGAACCTTTGCCGACCTCGCTTGTCACTTCAACCCAGCCTTCGTGTTGTTTGACAATGCCATATACGGTTGCGAGTCCAAGACCCGTGCCCCGGCCGACTTCCTTGGTCGTGAAGAACGGCTCGAAGATGCGGTTCATGACGGCGGGCTCCATGCCGCACCCGGTGTCCGCGACGCGGAGGCAAACAAACGAGCCGACACGCGCGGCAGGATGTGTCTGCACGCAGGCTTCCGCCATTTCGACACTGCTCATGGTGATAGCCAGCGTGCCGCCCCGGGGCATGGCATCGCGCGCGTTTACAGCCAGGTTCATGATGACCTGCTCGATCATGCCCGCATCACCCTCGACCAGCGGAATCCCGGACGGCGAATGGAACTCGAGAGCGATCGTTTCGCCGAGCAAACGGTTGAGCATTTTGCTCATGTTGGCGACCACCTCGCGAAGATCGAGCGGTTTGGACTGCATCACATTCTTGCGGCTGAACATCAACAGCTGGCGGGTCAGGTTCGCCGCCCGCTCGGCGGCGAAGTAAATCGCCTGCACCGGCTCCAGCAACTCGGGCGGGAGCGCCGGCCGCACCATCAACAGGCCGGAGTGGCCCTGAATCACGGTCAGCATGTTGTTGAAATCGTGCGCCACACCGGCCGCCAATTGTCCGATCGACTCCATTTTTTGGGACTGGAGCAACTGCGCCTCCAGGCTCAGCCGACTGGTGATGTCCTCAACGTAACAATGCACCACCTGACTGGCGGCTACGGGATGAAATGACCAAGAAAGCGTGTGCCCCTCAAGCCGGGTTTCAAAGCGCCGCGCGTTGTGATCGTTCTCGAGCAGGTTCCAGACTGTTTTAGCGTTATCGGGCGGAAGAATCCCCGAGGGATGGTCGCGGCCAAGAGAGTTGGCCAGCTTCAGGGCGGCATCATTGAAGTAGGTGATCGCGCCCGCAGCGGACAGTTCCATTGCCGGGTTGGGGTTGAGTTGGGCAAATGACGCGAGCTTTTGAAGTTCAGCCTCCACCCGGGTCCTCTCGACCGCGATGGCTATCACCGTGGCAACCGCCAAAAGAAAATGGACTTCGTCGTCGGTGAATGTCCGCCGGTTGGCCGTATGGGCCCCAAGAATGCCAAACGCCCGGCCATGGCCGGAAATGGCAACACTGATCCCACTAATGGCGCCATGCTCCACCAGGAAAGGCGACGCCCAAAACCGGGTTTCGCCCGGAAGATGCTCGATGACGACGGGTTCCCCCCCGGCGGCCAACGTGAATCCGGCTTGCGTCGCAGGACCGGCGGGAACACGCAGGGTTTCCATCGCCCCTTCCTTCCACCCCACGCCGGCACGCATCTGCAAGGACTGGCCGTCGGGCAGCAGTTCGAGGATGTCGCAGTACTCGACTTCCACTGTCTGGGCGACAAGCATGACCGCCTGGTTGAACAAAGCCGGCAAATCCCTGCCCATCAGGGCGAACTGGCCCAGCGCGCTGACAACGGTTTGCTGGAAAGAACGGTTGAGAAGAGTCTTCTCCGCCTGCTCCTGTTCTTTGCCACGCTGCTCGAGGGCGGCAGCCATCGAATCAAAAGCCGCCGCCAGCTGACCGAGCTCCCCCCGATCGCCCGACAGGCCCGTGCGGCTGCTTAAATCACCAGCTCCGAGCCGCGCCGCAGCCCGTAACAGAACCCGAACCTGGCGGAGGATGAATCGCTCGCCGCCGAACCACGCGGCGCCCAGAGCCAGCAAACCGAGCACAAAACCGGTCCAGGGCAGGTCAGTGCAGTACATCAGCACCCAGGCGGGTGTAATAGCTAAAAGAACCGTGCCCACCAACCGAACTCGAAGACTGGAGAAACTTGTCATCAGTTAAATCAGTGCAGGTATTGACCATGAACCGAAGCGCCACAAGGATGCCGCTCCTAACGGAGCTTAACAATCCATTTCTGACTGGATGCTACACAGATGTCGCGCCTACGGCGCTGGTATATTCCCGGCCAAGCCGCGCCATCCCGCACCTGTTGCCTCATGGGAAAATGACACGGCAGGACCGGATCAAATACACGCCTGTCAGCCAGTCACATTTGTTAAGCTTGCCAAAAGCGTTTGTATCCTTAGATTTACCCGCTCATTTAACTCATATGACTTTATCTGGTGTAAACATGTTCTTCGCCATGGGTCCGACGCCTCAACAAGGTCAGTCAGCCGCGCCAGCCTGGATGAATATGGTCCCGTTTGTCCTGCTGATCGTCGTTTTCTATTTCGCCCTCATTCGACCGCAGCAGAAAAAGGCCAAGGACCACGCTCAATTGCTCAAGACGGTCCGGCCCGGCGATAAAATTGTCACCAGCGGCGGCGTCGTCGGCGTTATTATCACTGTCAAAGAAAACACCATCACCCTCCGCTCGGCTGATGCGAAATTCGAAATCACCAAGTCTGCCATTGCCGAAATCACCGAACGGAGCGGCGAAGCTGCTCAATCCTAGTTTCCACCCATGAATCGAAACAGTTTTTGGAGATTTACCCTTGTCGTGCTCGTGGTGCTTTGGTCGCTCTACGAGCTGTACCCGCCCAAGGGCCGCGACCTGGTCCAGGTGTTCCGCGAACGGGCGGTCAACCGCGACGCGGCCTTCAGCGCCATTCTCCAGAAGGCCCAGCAGTTGCAGGCTGCCATGCCCGAGAAGCCTTATGACAACTTGCGCGATGCGGTCGGCACCAACGACCTGACCCATTACTTCCCTTTCTTCGAGGCCAAGAATGAGCTGCACCCGAACAGCTTCATCCTGAACCGCCTGCAGCGCGAGGCCGCCGGGCGGGTCCGGTTGGGACTCGATTTGCAGGGCGGCACGTCGTTTCTGGTCAAGATGGACACGAACGGGCTTGCGCAGGCCTCCGACGCCAGTTCCGCGCTGTCCCAGGCGGTCGAGGTGCTGCGCAAACGCGTTGATAAATTCGGCGTGGCCGAGCCCCTTATTCAGCCCGAGGGCAAAGACCGGATCCTGGTGCAACTGCCGGGATTGTCGGCGGCTGATCAGGAGAGCGCGAAAAATACGATTCAGAAAGCCGCGTTCCTGGAATTCCGCCTTGTGAGCCAGACCAGTGACGAGGACATCAAGGAAGGCACGGTGCAACCGGGCTACGAAATTCTCCGCCGCAAAGAGCACACGCGGGATGGCCGGGAACGCCTGGTTGAGGTTGAGGTGAAGAAACACGCGGAAATGACCGGCAGCGGCATCAAGAACGCCATGGTCATCCGCGGCAATCTTGGCGAGCCGGAGATCGATTTCACGCTGGATTCCACAGGCGCCGAGCGTTTTGCCGACATCACCCGCGAAAACGTGGGCCACCGCCTCGCGATCGTCCTGGACGGCGAGCTTTACTCCGCGCCGGTCATTCAAACCCCCATTGAGACCGGCAGCGGCCGGATCACCGGGCAGTTCGACCAGAAAGAAGCATTCGAGCTTGCCAATGTCCTCGAGAATCCCCTCCGGGCGCCTCTGATGATTGAAGCCTCGCGGCAGGTGGATCCGACGCTCGGCAAAGACGCCATCCGCAGCGGCATCAAGGCCGCGATTTATGGCACCCTCGCGGTTTCGGTCTTCATGATTGTTTATTATCTCGTCGCCGGCCTGGTGGCCAATATCGCGCTCATCGCCAATATCATCATACTTCTCGGTGTGATGTGTTCGGTCGGCACCACGCTAACGTTGCCCGGCATCGCCGGCATTGTGCTGACCGTCGGCATGGCGGTGGATGCCAACGTGCTCATCTACGAGCGGATTCGCGAGGAGTCCGCCAAGGGCAAGTCATTGCGCGGGGCAGTAGCGGCCGGCTACGCCCGGGCGTTTGGCACAATTTTCGATTCGCACGTCACGACGCTGATTTCGTCGATCATTCTGATTTTCATGGGCACCGGCTCGATCAAAGGCTTCGGCGTCGCGCTCACCATCGGTGTGGCTGCCAGTTTGTTCACCGCCCTGGTTGTCACCCGGATGATTTTCGACTTCCTCCTGGATCGGGGCTGGCTCAAGTCCATCCCGATGCTGCATTTCATTCGGGCCACCAAGCTTGATTTTATGAAGCTGGCCAAGCCGGCGTTTGCGATGTCTTGGCTCCTGATCGCCATTGGCTGCGCCTATGGGTTCTACCGCGGCAAGAGCGCCTTCGGCGTTGATTTCGTCGGCGGCGACACCACGACCTTCTCCGTGGGCCAGAAAGTGGACGTGGACAAACTGCGCGCCGCGCTCACGGACGCAAAGATCAAGGATGCGCATATCCAGTATCAAAGGGACATGTCCACCGGCCGCGAAACCCTTCGCATCGACTCGCTCCCGGAAACAGGAGACACAGTGAGAAAGATCGTGGAGCAATTGCCCGGGGCGCAATTCCATCTGTTGGGAGAGGATCATATCGGGCCCACGGTCGGCCAGGACATTCAAAGGTCCGCCATCATTGCAGCGCTGCTCTCCCTGTTCGGCATCCTGGTTTATGTGGCGTTCCGCTATGAGTTCTCATTCGCCGTTGGTGCGGTTTTGGCCGTCATCCACGACGTCTTGATGACCATTGGCTGGTACTGTCTTTCCGGCCGTGAATTCAATGCCACGACCGTGGCGGCCATTTTGACCATTATCGGTTTCTCCACGAATGACACGATCGTGATCTTCGACCGTATCCGCGAAGACTTGAAGCTAGGACTGCGCGGCACATTCAAGGAAGTGATGAACAAGGCGCTGAACCAGACCCTGAGCCGGACGATCATCACCTCGGGCACGGTATTCCTGGCTACTTCGTCGCTTTACATCTTTGGTGGCGGCGAAATCAATGACTTCGCGTTCACGTTCCTGGTTGGCATTATCACCGGTACCTACTCCAGCATCTACATCGCCAGCGCGCTGGTGTTGTGGTGGCACAAAGGCCAGCGGCCCAGCATCGGGGCTGGAGCGCAAATCGCCGTCGAGAACACCACCGCGCCCGCGCAGGGATAACTGCCTTGTCATGAGCGGGGCCGGGCGCGTTGTAACAGATTGGGGTCGCCTATGAAACCCATTGAGGAGAACGCAAGTCGCAAGCGCAGCCGGGCAGACATCCTGCCTGTTCTTGCCCCCGCCCCATTTATTTCCCATGCTTGCCGTGGTTGAAGTCACCTGTTGGCACTGGCTTGGCTTCATCGCCTTCGTGGTGATTTGCCTGGCGCTGGATCTTGGGGTATTTCACCGGAGGGCCCACGTCGTCAAGTTCCGGGAGGCGTTGCTCTGGACAGCCGTCTGGTTCTCG
>CAIQQM010000288.1 GCA_903873945.1 uncultured Verrucomicrobiota bacterium | reverse complement strand
GTGATCCACGAGCATCTCCCGAAAGCCCACCTGCGGGTTAGCTGACCAACAGGTCCTTAAGGTGACACCGCTTCCGCCCGTTCTACAACTGCGTCCTGAGTGTTCCAGGGCGCCCCGTTGACAAAACTCATACCCTCGCGGATTGAGGAAAGGGGAAGGGAATTTTAGCCACAGATTACGCAGAAGGGGAAAGAGACAACTCCAGAGACGGAATCCCCCGTGAAAAGGACTTCTGGCGGCAGGGATGCCCGCCGCTACGGACTCCGGCCGCACGGCGCTGAACTGCTCGCGATAATGAGCGAACCCCCGCTAATAAGGTTATTGTCGCAGGTGAATTTTTGGCATAATTTCCCGGAACCGAAATGACGCCGTCGTCTTTGAGTCGCATCAAATTCTTTTGCCGTTTTTCTGAGGGAGCCGGAATTGCCGTGTTCCTGATCGGCCTGACCGCGCTTTGTGGATGGCTCCTGGACACGGAGATACTCAAAAATTTTTACCCCGGTCTGTTGCCGATAAGGCCTAACGCGGCTGTCTGTTTTGTTTTGGTGGGGCTGGGGACCTGGCTTTCGCAAGACAGATTCGATCATCGCCGATGGCGTATGATTGCCCAGGGTAGCGGCAGGCTGGAATCCCGCCGCTATGGGCCCAACCATTCTTAACCAATAGACCGCTATCAATGAACCCTCACGAGCCAGCCGATCAATCCACCGGGCGAACTTTTATCTTAATCCTCGGCATCCTCGCGGCGGCTCTCGGTTTTCTGGCATTGCTGGGATGGGTTTTTCGATGGCCGTTACTGGCCAGCTTTCGAGCGGACCTAATGCCGATGGCTCCGAGCACGGCGATTCTATTGCTATTGTATGGAGCTGCCATCTGCTTGTGCGCCCGCGCGCCGCTGCGCCCCTCCGCCTATTGGACCAGCGTGGTGATGGTCTGGCTGGGAACAATGGTCGCCCTCCTGTTGTTCACGCTGGACCGCTTGGGCATCAGCCGGGATTTTGAACACCCCGGGCTAAACCTTGCCGCTACGGTTGGCGGAGCGCCCATAGGACACATGTCATCGGTGACGGCTTTTGGTTTCCTGCTCGCCGGTGTGTCGTTTCTGGCCTTGTTTTCGCGGCCGACGCTTCGGCCTTGGCACAGGGGTCTGGCGCGGGGCTCCGCAGGCGTGCTTCTGGCGCTCGGTTCCATCTTCCTGCTGGCTTACCTCTACGGTGGAAGGATCATCCCGTCGCCCATCGGCACGACTCTGGCCTTCACGATACTGGGTTTGGCGCTGCTAACCTTGTCCGGCCAGCTGACCGGGTTGTTTGCCAAATCGTTCAAGGAGAGTTTCAGAACCGGCCTTCCCTTATTCCTGATTTTTCTCTTCTTGGCGGCAGGCATCGTTGCCGGCGGTTACATTTACTATGGGCATCAGGAAAAGCAGTTTCGCGCCCAGGCCGAGCGGCAGCTCCTGTCCATTGCGGGTTTGAAGGTGGATGAGCTGGTGCAGTATCGTAAGGAACGGGTGGGGGAGGGTGCCATATTCTTCCAGAACTCCGCCCTTTCCGCCCAGATATGGCGTTTTTTTGAAAGGCAGGAGGACCCGCGCTCTCAACGCCAGCTTCAGGCATGGCTTGGAAAATGCGCGGCGCACTATCAATATGACCTGGCCTGCCTGGTGGATACCCAGGGCGTCACCCGCCTGTCGATGCCCGCCGGCCTGCCTCCAGTGTCTTCCGCTGTTGTGCGGCGCATTCCAGAAATCCTGCACTCGGGCCAGGTGACCTTCCAGGATTTCCATCGCAATGAGCACGACCAGCGGATCTATCTGGATGTCCTGACCCCCATTTTCGACGAACTGGATTTAAGCCGGCCCCTGGGCATTTTCTATCTGCGGATTAATCCGGCAAACTATCTTTATCCCTTCATCAAACGCTGGCCGGTGCCCAGCCGGACGGCTGAGATCATGCTGCTGCGCCGGGATGGAAACGATGCCGTCTATCTGAATGAACTCCGATACCAATCGAACGCAGCCCTCAACCTGCGCCTCTCATTGGAAAACACCAACGATCCCGCGGTCAAGGTGGTCCTGGGGCAAACGGGAATCGTGCAAGGTTCGGATTATCGCGGCGTGCCGGTGGTTGCCGCCGTAGAGGCGGTGCCGGATTCGCCCTGGTTTTTGGTGGCAAAAATTGACGCTGCGGAAGTCTATGCGCCAATGAGGGAGCGGCTCTGGCAACTGCTGGCAATTATCGGCGCTTTGCTTTTCGGCGCGGGTAGTTGCGTGAGCCTGATCTTGCGGCAACAGCGCGTCCGGTTCTACCGGGAAAAGGTAGCAACGACAGAGATACTGCGGGAGAACGCGGAACGGTTGCAGCTGGCGCAGAGCGCGGCGCACATCGGCATCTGGGATTTCGACCTGAAGACCCGGCGAGCGGTGTGGACCGTCGAGCAAGAAGCGCTGTTTGGATTTGCCCCGGGTACTCACGACGGCGACCCCAACACCTTCGAACGGCTCATCCATCCCGACGACCGTTCCCGGGTGGAAGAGGGCATTGCCCAGGCCCTGAAAACCGGCTCCTATGAGATAGAATTCCGTGCCGCCCGGCGCGACGGCGAATTGCGCTGGTTTGCCGGTTACGGCCGGACCTACTACGATGCCCCGGGGCAACCGGCGCGCCTGATTGGGATCAATCTCGACATCACTGAGCGCAAACGGGCTGAAGCGGTGCTGGAGGAGCGCGATATGCAATTGCGGCTGTCGCTTGACGCGGCCCGCATGGGCACCTGGGACTGGGACATCCAGGCCGGGCGCGTTGCCTGGTCGCCGGGTCACGAAGCGCTGTGGGGTTATGCGCCGGGGACATTCCCCGGCACATTCGAGGGTTACGAGTCGCGGCTCCATCCCGACGATGTGGAAGGCACGCGGCGCGCGGGAGAAAAGGCCCTGGCCGAGCGCTCGAACTATGAGCATGAATACCGCGTGTGCTGGCCTGACGGCACGATGCGGTGGGTTTCCTCGCGCGGCCAGGCGTTCTATGGCCCGGATGGCAAGCCCGTACGCATGCTCGGTGTGGCGATGGACATTACGGAACGCAAGCTGGCGCATGAAGAGCTCCTGGCGAACGAATTGCGCCATCGGCTGCTGGGGGAAATCATCAATGCTTTCGCCTTCTCCTACCGCATCAATCCCGACCGTTCGCTGGAGCGGGAATGGAGCATGGATTCGCGGCCGACTACCGGCTACACCATAGACGAGCTCAAAGCGCGCGGCGGCTTTCGCACCATTGTTCACCCCGAGGACCGCGAACGCCACTGGCAGGGGATCATGCGCGTTCTTGATGGGCATATCGAAACGATGGAATTCCGCATCGTTAAGAAAAGCGGTGAGGTTCGCTGGTTGCAATCCTTCAGTCTCCCGGTATGGAGCGAGGCGGAGAATCGCGTGGTGCGCCTCCAGGGCGCAGCGCAGGACATCACTGAGCGCAAGCAGGCGGAAGAGGCGTTGCGTGCCAGCGAGGAGCGGCTGCGGCTGGCGCAGAGCGCGGCGCGGGTCGGCATCTGGGATTATGACATGAAGACCAGGCGCGTGGTGTGGACACCGGAGCAGGAGGCCCTCTTTGGGTTTGCCCCGGGCACTCACGACGGGGTCATCGGCACCTTTGAGCAACTTCTACATCCCGAAGACCGATCCCGGGTGGAGCAGGCCATTACCAGTGCCCTGGCGGGAACCGGGAGCTATGACATAGAGTTCCGCGCCACCCGGCGGGACGGGGCGTTGCGTTGGTTTGCCGGTTACGGCCAGATCTACCGCAATGCCTCGGGGCAACCGGCACGGATGGTGGGGATCAACCTCGACATCACGGAGAAGAAGCAGATGGAGGCGGATTATCTTCGCGTCCAGCGGATGGAAGGTATTGGGGCGCTGGCAGGCGGGATTGCACACGATCTGAACAACATTTTGGCCCCGATTCTGATGATCGGCCCGCTGCTACGC
>CAIQQM010000287.1 GCA_903873945.1 uncultured Verrucomicrobiota bacterium | reverse complement strand
CGCCATCGGACTGCCCGAAAGACCCAAGGTCACCGTGGGCGGCAGGCGCAGAACGGTCACTCCGGAATGGAGCATGCCGCCGTACGAGCCGCCCCAAGTCATCGAGTGGTCGCTATGATCCCAAGTGTCGTGGATATAAACGAGGTTCCCGGTGTCATTATAGCCAAAGCCAAGCATGGTGTGCCCTTCGAGTCCAATCAATACGGGACGCCCAGCGTCGATCTCCGTCTTGAAATTGCTGTAAGTAAAACCTAAGGTGTTGCCATGGTAGCCATAAATGTACTGGGAGAAATTGTCCGTCACCGTATAGCCGCGCGAGTTCACAAAAAGCTTCAGGCCGTGGCAACCGTCGCGTCTGCCGGGTTCAGCCCCGGTATAGTCGTAAAGAGGACTGCCGTCGGTGTAATTGTAAAAGGTGGTGGAGCCATCAACATTGGCATATTTCGACATGCTGGTTCCCATGTAATCGGCGGTGCAATCGCCCGTGGTGTGCTCGGTCCAGCCGTTGGCGATGTACGGATCGGGCCCCGCATTCAGATAGTCGATCCAATAATCTTCAACATGCCCGCGGATGGTACGGCTGTCTTTTCCGATGTGAGTCGCGACGAGGGGACATTCGCCGCACACGGTACCACTGGGGTACCACGTCGTACTCCCCCAGTATGTCTCGTTGTTCAGTGGGCAAACGCCACCGTTGGCGGGTCCGGTGTACATATTGGCGTATCCGTGATTGTCGTAATAACCCATCAGCATCCCCGCTGAGGTTGCTGAACAGCCGTAGCACCATGTGAACGCGGGGACAACGGACACCGTGTTTATCCCCGCCGCACTGCTGGGTATGGGCACATATACTACGTCGGCTTTGATGGCCGGGGGGCGGCTGGGCGTGATGGTCTCATCGATCTGCTGGCCGTTTTCCACAAAGGTGCGAACCAAGTAAGGGTTGGTGGCGAAAGAAGCCGGTGCCAAGGATCAGAGGTCTGAGCAAACAATCAGGCCGAAAACAGTGTCTTCATAAGTCATGTGACTACAATTAGTTACGATATGGACGATTTAAAATAATTTCTTGTGGGTTTTTCGTTGGGCGGTTTTTTGGTATGAGGGTTGCCCAGAAAGAACTCGCGCGATGAATGACGTCGATTTTCCGGGATGGCGGCCAGAGAAGTCCATCCAAGTGGTGGAGGGCAATGGGCGGACCCGTGTGATCGTAAAGGGCAAACCCTATATGAGTTGGCAGTCAGGGGATGAGGGGTGCGTTCGGTTGGTGATTGTTCAGTTGCATGAGTGCGGGTTGGGAACGGAAGATGATTTGGCGAAGGCGTTTGGACGGCACGTCAACTCGGTACAGAAATACCTGAAGGATTTTGCTAGCGAGGGAATCCTGGGCCTGATTTCGGAGCGCCGGGGTCCCCAAGGTCGGTGGAAGCTCACTCCGGAGTTGCGTGGTAAGATCTTGCACATCGTTTTTCGAGAGGGTATCTGGAAACTGAAAGGGATTGAGCAGCGATTGCTGGAAACCTGGCAAGAGGCGGTGAGCGTGCCGAGCATCCAACAAGTGTTGGCGGAAAACGGGTTGGGCGAACCGCCCCCCAAGGGCGTCGGCGACACAGCGGTCCAAGGTGAGCTTTTAGCCTTCCAGCCTGAGCCGCAGTTGATGCTGCCTTTG
>CAIQQM010000286.1 GCA_903873945.1 uncultured Verrucomicrobiota bacterium | reverse complement strand
TGGGGTCCGAAGGGAAGGCGCCGGTCATTGCGTTTCAGATAGAGTCCGTGCGCGGTGCCGGTCATCGAGGCCAGCAGGAACATTTCGAACAGGCCGATATTGAACCCAAGAAGGATTCCCAGTGACGGCGCCAACAGGACATCGCCAAGGCCCATGGCGTTGCGGTAGGCGACAAACTCTGTCGTTTGAATTGTGATCGCTTCCTCTCCGAGGTCGACGTCGTGGCCTCGGCAACGAACGCTGCCGTCGCGTATCTCAATTTCGCCAGGTTCAAGATGCTCCGCTCTTCCGTTGCGGATGCAAAGAATGTCCTTTCGAGGAATGATCTTGGTGAAACGAAAGTCCTCCCAGGGGATAAACTCGCATCCGCAATCGTCGGAGATCGCGACCCCTTTCGAGTTGAGTTCAAATTGCGTCCTCCCCTCGCAGGCGGCTCGGAGGAAATGTTCCCCGAGTTTCTTGACCAGCATAATCACAATGAGCAGAGCTGCCCCTCCCGCGAAATGGTTGAGGATGGCCGTTCCGACATTCGCGTTGGTGGCCGCCGGGTCGGTGGCTTCCGGCCGGAGCACTGCCAACGCAAAGGCTGCCACCAAGGCTCCCTGCAAGGTGATCCCCGGCAGAAAGAAGGTCTGGTGGTCACACGCCGCGCCGAGCGCGTAAAGGGTGAAGACAGCCCCCAGGAGGCAGGCGGAGAGCGCGTCATGAGTGAGGCAATAGCAACCCACGAAGAAGCTGGCCGTCAGGAAAGCCACCGCCGGTGTTTTGAAGCTGGCCGGCTTTTGGGATGAGGCGCATCGCCCTTGGCGCAGGAGCCATCCCAAGACTGGGACATTGAACCACGGCTTTACGTTGGTTTTGCAGTTTGGGCCATGCGACGGCGGCGTGGCGAGGGACATTCCGGCGAGCGTGGAGTGGTAGGCGCTATGGAGGAATGACCCCCAACAGGCGCCCAACGCGGCGGTCACGGCCAGGGAAATAGTGTTTGCGGTCATGGGAATGCATCTCCTCCAACCAAGATTGCCGTTGTCGATCTAATCTGGTTCTGTCGCATTGCTCAAGCCATGGAAAGTGACGGCTGGTTGCGGGCCTCAAAGGGAGCAAACCACCGGTCGTACTGCTGGAGGAACGAAAGCATGGTCAGTCCTTCCAGCACCCGTCGGAACGCTTCTTTGTCGGGGCGCGGCTCCGGAAGGGTTTCCAAGTTGATCTCGTGCTGGCGCCCGGTGTCCAAATCAGTCGCCTGGAGGTTGATCTGTGCTTGCCTCCAGTTGGCAACCTTGCCGGGGTCTTTCTTGACCTCCAAATCGATGGCACGCAGCGCGTCGATCTTCGCAGGATTCGACAGTTCCTTCGGGAGCCTTTCATAGTACTGGCCAAGCGTCACGGGACCGACGCCACCAATGGGTCTGATGCCGTCGGAGTCGTCTCCGGTGCAGGCGAGGAACACCGCCATGTCTGGGCCGGCCAGTTCCGCCTTGGTCGGAAGGAATCCCTGCTGCAGATATCCGCTTATGTTGACAGGGGTGACCAGGTGTTTCTTCTGGGGGTTGTAGTGTCTGACATTGTCTTTGACGAGCTGCAACAGGTCTTTGTCGTACGACACGATCACCACAGGTTCGCGCGCTGCTTTGACCGCGCGAGCGATCAGGTCCTCAGCCTCCATGCCTGGAAATTCATTGTGCGCCCCGACGACCGCAATGCCCAGATGAGGCAGGCACTGGGCCAACCGATCGAGCTGCTGGCGGAGGTAGGGGGAACCGGTTTTTCGCTTGTAGCCCGGCAGCAATTCGGCGCGAAATCCATCCTGGGATGAGTCCGCAAAGGCAATGACTCGGCCAGGCCGCTGCTTGGCCAGAGTATTGAGCTGGTTGAAGGTGCCCACGACTCCCCAGGTCGGCTCGCCGGTGACCTTGGAAGTGACCTGGCGGGGATCCATGCCGTGAGGGCCTGGCATGTGGGCAAGACGATGCAGGAACCCGGTCAGGTCCACGTAGCAAGTGACCCCGGGCGGCAAAGTCGGGCCTTGAGCAATCTTCATACCCCATTTTAGGTTTCCACCGCCCGTTTGTTCATTCTGCCGGTTGACCGCGCCGTGTCTGGGCCGTATGAGTTTTCATGAAGTCGAGAACCGCGTTAACAGCGAAGTTATGCGCCTCAATGACTTTGTTTTGAATGCGCTCTGACCCGAAGCCATACCGCACACCGGTGAACTTTGGCGCACTGAAAGTCGTATCCCAGTGCGCAATATGGTTTTCTGGCCCGCCATTATGATCAAATTCGCCGCTTCCATCGGGAGACCGACTATCCATCAGGTTGCGGAACCTGTCCTGGTCCGCTCCGTCTTTGAGGCCAAGAATTCTTGCTCTGGGACCGGACCACGCGCCCGGTTCATGGCGTCATATTTGAAATAATGGCCGGCTGCGGCCCCTTCCCCCGGATTTGGATCGGGAATCATGGATTATTCGGGGATGAGAGTTTTTTTGCGTCCACTCCCTCGCTTCCTTCGCATCGAGCATCTCGGCTGAGGAGAGCAACGTCTCCGCAGCCAGTGCGATGTCCTTTCGGGCTTCACGGACATGTTGCCAAAGCGCGTTCACCACTTCCCGCAATTCGGTGCGCTCTTCCTTTTCGCCGAGCACTTCCACGACGTAGTGGCGGACCAGTTCGTGCGAACCCACCCCAAGGCGCTTGGCGCGTCTCGACAGTTCAACATATTTTCATCCTCCAGGCGAAACCCAACCGTAGTTCACGCGGTGTTTTCGAGCTTCCCGCTGAAAACTCCAGGATTTTGTCTTTGTTCATCGTTGGCGCCGCAAGTGTCAACACTGCCTGGCGCGTTTCCTGAAACGGTATCAAGACCAACGCGCCTGCTGCTCAATCAGTCGCGGTCGGGGCGGAAATGAGAACAAAGAATGCTCAGTTCTCGGGATTCATCTCGGACGTCGCCACGGGTTTCACGTGGGTGTTCTGTCCCGGTCAGTCGTTACAAATGGCAACTCGAACTGAACCCGTGATGTGCGCAGGTCATGCCAATAGTTGTCAGGGCGTTGCGGCAATTTCTCCACCTCGAACGGGAACGCCAGTTCCACCAGGGCCGGGCCCCGAAGGATCACGGCGGTTTTGCCCCGGAACGGAACCACCCCCTGGACGTCCTGTCTGAGGGGGCAAAGAATCGAGGCAGACGACCACCACGCCTACGTTGCGTTCAAAATGCCGTAACCGACCCTCGACGAAAACCGGCAACCCGTCTGACTAGGTGTTGTCCGGTAGGACCAGGTTGCGGCCAGGCATGAGCCTGAGCGGTTTCTGACCAGTTTTCTGAGCAGGAGCGAAGGAGCGCGTGGCCACGCGGATTTCTCAGCCTTTCGAGGATGAGGTTGATTTCCACTTGGGTCTGGTCACAATTTCTGGAGTCATATTCCCCCATAGGTGGCAGTTCGGTATTTTCCTCTTCCACAAAGAGCACCCGTATGGCGCTTTGGCCTGCTCGTCTCTGCGGACTGACATCACGGTACGCATACGACCGTCCGAGATGACATTCATCATAGCTCTGCACGCGAATCTTCACCCGCCTTTCAGTTTCTTGCGACTCCATTTCGACCCGAAGCCGCTGAAGTTGTTCTGCTGCCTTTAACTGCTGCGCTATCATAAGTTGGCTCTCGCAGTATGAAATTCAGGATTCCGGGCTTCTCTCAGGTTGCGATTCTTGGGCGGTGGTTTGCTCTTCCATGCGGATGCGTCGGGCTTTGCCACTTGAAACCGCCTCACCCACCACAGCACCTTCCCCGGCAGCTACTACGTCACCGACGCCGTGCCCAGCGCGGCCAGGACGAATCCCACGGCGGTGTTGGCCTTCACGGCGACATGGCCGTGCGGCGCGCCCTTGAGGAGCCGGTCGTCCAGCACCCAACCGGCCAGCACCATGACGGCGAGCAGCAGCACGCGGATCGATCCCGATCAGCCGGGCCAAGCATACGGCTCCGCGCGACACGGGTTGTTGATTTCGTTCCAATCGTTATTACTTCCGATTAGCCGCTTCCAAGTCTTGCTGTCGCCGGGGTCGGGGATGCCGTGGCTCAAGGCTCAAGCCCCGTCTCCTTCAAGAATTTCGCCTCGCACTCCGGGCACATGCCGTGAGTGAAGCGGGCCTTGGAGTGTTGCGTAACGTAACTCTCCATCAGCTCCCAGTGGTTGTGTTCGTCCCGAATCTTTTTGCACCAAGCGCAGATTGGCAGCAGGCCTTCCAGCAGCTTCACGTGCTGGCGCAGGCCGAGGATGCGCTCGGCCACATGCAGCCGGGCCAGGAGTTGTTCCTCATCCGGTGGTTTGGTCAGGAAATCGTCCACGCCGGCGGCCATCGCCTCCAGATAATTCGTCTTCCCGCCGTGCGAGGTCAGGAGGATGATATAAGTGTAACGGGCGTCACTTGTCTTGCGAATCGCCTGACAGAGCATCAAGCCGTCGAGCTCCGGCATAAACCAGTCGGAGATTAGGACCGGACAGAACTGCTCGCGCCAGGCATTCCACGCTTGCCGGCCATTCTCTGTGGCAACGACGTCGTGGCCGGCCTTCTGGAGAGTCGCCTCCAAAACGAGGCGTGAGGCGGTATCGTCTTCAGCAATCAGTATTCTCATGGGTCTTTTTTCGGTCTCTGGTCAAAGCGCTACGTTTCGGATTGGTCCTCGCTCATTCGATAGGCTCACCTGGATGTAACGGAGGCGGAGCGGAGAGTTCGCGCTCGATCTCGGCCTCGACGAGATCGATCTCGGCCTCCAACCGTGCGAGCAACGGCAGCACATCTGCCCAACCGCCCGCCTCGGCCACGGTTTCGAGCTGGCGGCTGATCTCGGCCACAGCCAGCGCCCCGGCGGTCAGACTCGCTCCCTTGAGGGTATGCGCGGAGCGTCCGAAGGCAACGGGATCTTTTTGGTCAACTGCGGCTTGCAGGGCGGCCAGATACTTCGCGCCGTCCTTCCGAAAGGCCCCCAGGATCTGGGAGAACAACGCCGGGTTAGCCCTCTGCGCCAACGCCCGGAGCCGCTCGATGGTTGGCCCGTCGAGCGCTCCAGCGGAGGCAGCCGTGCGCCGAATCTCGGAACTCTCTGCCGGTGGCCAGTCCCGAGCCGCAGTCTCACCGGTAATGGGCCTCGCCGCTGCCGGCAGCCAGCGTTCGAGCATTTTGAGCAGGGCGTGCAACTGCACCGGCTTGCTCAGGTAATCGTCCATCCCGGCGGCCAAACATTTCTCGCGGTCGCTGGACAGGGCTCTGGCCGTCATGGCGATGACGGGGATGCGCAAGTGGGGCGCGGGGGACCGGGCGAAAGTGGAGTTCGGCGGCGCGGGGGACTGGCCCCGGGCAATGAGCGCCTCCAGCTCGCGGAGTTCCCGCGTCGCCTGGAAGCCGTCCAAGTCCGGCATTTCGCAATCCATGAAGACCAGGTCGTAGGGCAATTGCTGCAGCATCACCAGGGCCTCCTCGCCATTGCTGGCGAGGTCCACTCGGCAGCCGAGGTCTTCGAGAGTGAACTGCGCCACTTTCTGATTGGTCGTGTTGTCATCGGCCACGAGCACCCGGCCCTGAAAGCGTTGACGGCCGAGCGGCGGGGCCAGGTTGGCAGTGTCGTGGCACGCGCCGGCGGGCGCCTCAAGGCCGCGGGACTTCACGGCCCACGCGTCAACGAGCAGATTGAAGAGCGCGGAAGGCCGCACAGGCTTGACGAGGCAAGCGGCAAAGCCGCCCTCGCGCTTCAACTCCTCCTGGTTCCCCTCCAGGAACGAGGTGAGCAGAATCAGCACCAGGTCGCGCAACTCCGGATCGGCTTTGATCGCCTTGGCCAACCTGACCCCGTCCATGCCCGCCATTTGATAATCAATCAGCGCGATCTGATACGGGTCGCGCGCAGCGGCGGCCGCGCGCAGCACCGCCAGCGCCTCGACTGCCGAAGCCGTGCTGCCATTGCGCATCCTCCAGCTCAGCACCTGCTCGTGCATCACGCGCCGGTTCACCGAGTTGTCGTCCACAATCAGCACCCGCACCCCGGTGACGTCCGCCGCCAGTGGCGCCCGTGCCGGCGCGGGACTCGGGTCCACCGCCAGCGGCAACGTGAACCAGAAGGTCGAACCTTCGCCCGGCTTGCTCGTAACGCCGATCTGCCCGCCCATCAGCTCGACGACCCGTTTGCAAATGGCCAAGCCCAAGCCCGTGCCACCAAACCGCCGCGTGGTCGAAGCATCCGCCTGCGTAAACGGTTCAAACAAGCAGTGCACCGCCTCTGGCGCGAGGCCAATGCCGGTGTCCTCAATGGCGAAGCGCAGAACAGCGGAGTCTGGAGCGAGGAGTTCAGCCGGCTTCAACCTGGGGTCGGGGACATCGAGGGTCAGCGCGGCGCCGCCTTGAAGCGCACTGAAGTCTGCGCCCAGTTCGCACTCCACACTGATGAGCACGTGGCCGCGCTGGGTGAACTTGATGGCGTTGCCCACGAGGTTCGCCAGCACCTGGCGGATGCGACCGGTGTCGCCCAGGACCCGGCGCGGTGTGCTGGGCGCGTAGCGAACGATCATCTCCAGTCCCTTCTCCTCCACGCGCTGCGCGAACATCTCGCCCACCTCCTCCACCGTCGCCAGCAGATCGACGGCCGTCGGCTCGATAGTCATCTTGCCAGCTTCGATCTTAGAGAAATCGAGGATGTCGTTGATGACGGTGAGCAGTGAATCGGCGCTGGTGCGGACGATGGTCGCCAAATCGCGCTGACGCGGCGTCAGTTCCCTGTCCAGCAACAGGCCGACCGCGCCGATGACTCCGTTCATGGGCGTGCGGATTTCGTGGCTCATCATGGCGAGGAACTCCCCCTTGGCTCTCGTGGCCGCCTCGGCGGCGGTCATGGCCGCGCGCAGTTCGTTCTCGGTGCGCTGGCGCTCGGTGATGTCGCGCGCGACCGCCAGCAGGTAGTCGCCTTCCGGGCAGGTGATGTGGCGGACGCTGACTTCCACGGGGAAGGTCCGGCCATCCTTGCGGCGCTGCCGGCCTTCGATGCGGATCCCGTCCGCCGCCTTCATTTGCGGCAGATTGCGTTCAAAGGCTGCGGCATCGAGGAAGGTTTCTTCGATGTCGGGCACGCGCAGCGCCAGCAGTTCCCCGCGCGTGTACCCGAGGCTGAGGCAGGCCGAGTCGTTGACGTCCGTAATCCGCGCCGTGGCCGGGTCCGCTACGAATACAGCATCGTTGGACTGGTTGAGCAGGGTGCGGAAGAGGTGCAACTGGTCTTCGCGTCGCTTGCGCTCGGTGATGTCCAGGAAAGCTATAATCACCTCGGACAACTCCCCGCTCGCGCCGAACATCGGCACAGCGTTGACCAACACCCAGGCCGTCTCATTCCGCCCCGGCACCTGAAGGCCCAGCAGGAAATCCTTCAACGGTTGCCGGCGGGCGAGCACCTGGTTGACCGGGCAGTCCGCCAAGGGCAGCCGGCTGCCGTCTTCCCGCAGGAAAAAACAGTCCAAATCGCCGGCACCCTTGCCATTGAGCTGTCCGATGCCCCCACTCAGCAGGCACTCTGCCGTTGAATTTGCGAAAAGGATTCTGGTTTGCGGGTCGTGAACGACGACACCGACCTGGACATTCTCCACCAGCGTGCGCAGACGCCCCTCGCTCACGCGCAGTTGTGCCACCGTCGCGGCCAGATCTGTGGTGCGTTCCTCGACCCGTTGTTCAAGGCCATCCTTGGAGCGGCGCAGCGCCTCTTCCGCCTGCTTGCGCTCGGTGATGTCGCGCACGAGGACCTGGAGAGCGGGCCGGCCCTGCCACAGGAACATGGCCCCGGCAATCTCCACGGGCACGAGCGAGCCATCGCGCCGCACGAAGTGATCCTCGAAGAGGCCCAGCTTCTCTCCGGCCAGTATTCGTTGCATGTGCTGCCGGGCCGTCTGGTGCTCCGCGGGGTGGATAACGGCGAAGATATCCAAGCCGACCAATTCCTCCGGCGCGGCGGCGCCCAGCAGGCGCGCAGCCGCGGGGTTGGCATAGACATTCCTGCCGTCCTGTCCCACCAGCATGGCGTCGTGCATCGTGTCCGCCAATTGCCGGAAGCGCGCTTCGCTCTCCCGTAGCGCCGCCTCCGCCCGAATCCGGCCGGTAACCTCCGTCAGGCTGAAGACCAGGCCGTTGATTCTGCCCGCCACATCCTTGACCGGGACCAAGCTCCAATCCCAGTAGGCCACGCCGTGCTCCGGTTGGTCAGGGAACTCAAAGGGCTTGGCGGCCATGAAGAACGGCTCGCCAGTATCCACGACGCGCTGGAAGATCGCCTGGTTCTCGGAGTGGGAATGGAGGTCAAAAAGATTCTTCCCCGGAAAAAAAGACGGATCGTGGTTGCAGGCGGCCGCATACGCGGCGTTGACCCAAATGAAGTTAAAGTGGGGGTCGAGATAGACCGCCATCATGCGGGTATGTTTTAGAACGGTATCGAGCAGCTTGCTCAACTCGCGCAGCCTCTCATCCTCCCCTCGCTTGCGCTCGGTGAGGTCCTGGATCACGCCGTCATACGCCCGGAGGTTCCCCCCGTCATGCTTGTGCAGGATGAACGCGTCGCTCACCCAGCGCAGGCTGCCATCTTTGCGGACGATGCGATGCTCGATGGGCGGAATCTCGTTTCCCGCCAGAATCTGTTGCACACGCTCCCGGACCAGTTCGCGGTCCTCCGGCGCGACCATGGTGAACCAGAGAAGAGGATCGGCGGCAAACTCCTCGGCGGTGTAGCCGGTCACCATCGCGCAGTCCGGGCCGTGGGTCGTCTCCACCGCGCGGCCGTTTTCAACGCGCACCGTGTACCGATAAACCGCGAGTCCCTCCGTGATGCACCGATACTGCTCTTTACTCTGGAGCAACCGGGTATCGGCCTGGTGCTTGTAGAGGGCCATCTCGATAACCAGGTGCAGCTCGCGCTCAGTGAACGGTTTGAGGATGTAGCCGAACGGCTCGGTGAGTTTGGCGGAGTTCAGGGTCTCAGGGTCGGCGACTGAGGTCAGGAACACGACCGGGAGGGCGAATCGGTCGCCGATGGCTTGAGCCGTCGCGAAGCCATTCATTTTCCCCGCTAGCTGAAGATCCATCAACACAAGGTCGGGCCGCAACTCCTTGGTGAGTCGGATGGCCTCTTCGCCATACGCGGTGTCGGCCAAGGTTTCGTAGCCCAGCTCCACCAATTGCTGGCGGAGGTCACGGACGACAATGGCCTCGTCTTCGACAATAAGTATTCCGGGCTTGTTCATTTTCATAGTCTTCCAAGAAAACCTCTGGCTCGGTCGGCTTGTGTCGTGCATACAGACAAGCGATGGAAAGGGCGGGGTAATTCTCCCGGCTTGTACTCCGCCCGTCGTTCCGCGCGCGCCGGCGGGTCCGCCCGCTCGCTCGAACGGCTCGAACTTCATTGGCCGACCTCTGACGGCGCGCTCGGCCAGGGCGTTTCAGTTCACTTGGCGGACGGAGTTCTGGGTACCGTAGGGATTTGGCACCTGCAACAGGCACTCCGGGTCATCCCTCCACTGGCCATCCACGAGGAACCGGTAGTGGTGCGCCCCAGGTGGGAGCTCGACGGCAGCCCGCCAAATGCCGTCCGCGCCCTTCTCCATGTTTAGGGGCCTTTGCTGCCAATCCGTGAAGTCGCCCGTCAACTGCACGCTGGTCGCGGTGGGTGCGGCGAGGGAGAAAGCCTGTCGTTTCCCGTTCGCCGTCGCGGTTTTCCCGTTCTTTGTATTGTCTCTCTTTGCCATGTTTGCCTTTCGGTTGCGGCCCGGTGGTAGTGCCCTGCGAGCCAGTTGTTCACTCTCGGAGTGCACAGCAGGCCGCGGGCGCTATTACCGGCAACGCTATGCCTTTAATTATGTCCGTTGGCCCATGTCAATCAGGAAATTGACCGCGACGCGGGTCCGCGGGTCCGCGCCACGGCGAAAACCCAGCCAGCGGTGCTCGCATGAACACGCCGGTTCGATCTCGAAGTGTTGGCCATGCACGATGGACGGAATAGTCACACAGGCTGGATTTCGCGGAGGCCATGATCGTATTGCATGGCGATCTTTAGGAGCGGGTTGTCCATCACCTAGCCCGCAAGCGCCATGACGGCGAGCGGCAGCACGCCGATCCCGATCAGCCGGGCCAGGCCCTCCTGCTCTGCGCGATAAGGAAAGACCAGGATCTTCCGAGGTCATGCAGCATTCGGCCGGGGCTTTCGCTCCAACGCAACCGCCCAGCCAAAGCAGCGGTTAAAGTCACCAGACCATTCTGTTCGATCCTGCGCAGTTATCGGAGAAGCCGGCAGGTAAACTGAGGCAAGCCAAGGGAGTGCCTCTGGGCAAGTCGGAACGTGTTCAGCCGCCATCCAAGAGGGATATCGGTCCGAGACATCGTAGTAAACACTCTCCAGACACTCCCATATCTCAGCCGCTCCGTTCTGGGTCCAGGCCAGGCCGGAGATCGTCACCGACTGCGTCTCCCGCCATAAGGTGAACAAGGAGCCGCCGTCGAGGTGTGCCGCTTCGACGTGGAATCGGTCGAACGGACGGGGCAGTTGCCCGCCATTTGGGAGCAGGAACCTGAGTCGTTCAATCACCCCCGGCCGAATTTCTGCTCTCGGGTAATCAAACTTCACACCGTGGTTCAGAACGTAATAGGTCATGTCATTGTCTCGGTTACCGCCGCCTCGTCCCCCAGCAGACGTGCTACGACATCAAGGATCTCCTCCATAGTGAAGGGTTTGGCCAGTGTCGCGGCGGCTCCTAAATGCCGGGCCATTGGCAGGTAATCGCCAGGAGCTACCCGCCCGACACCGGAGATGGCGACGATTTTCAGCCCGGGTTGGATCCGGCGCAATTCGATGATCGTTTCCAGGCCCTCTTTTCCCGGCATGATCAAATCGGTGACAACGAGGTCGAACGGCTGTTGCCGGAAAAGCTTGAGCGCTGCGGAGCCATCGCCGACGCTTTGGATTTCATAGCCAGCCGTCTGCAACATGGCGCTCAGCGTCCAACGGAAGGCTTCATTGTCATCCACTAGCAGAATTCGTTTCACGGTTGGTGCTCGTGGGGGTCGTTGTTCAAGTCGCCGGGTAACCACTGAGACATCTACACTGCGGACGGATGCGCTTGGGAGGTCGCAAGAGCCTGCTCCCACTGAGATTCCCTGTCCTCAGAGTTAGGGCTCAATTGCCTGCTAATGGTGCTGGCGGGTGCCGATTGGGCCACTGGCCCATCGGTGAGAGAGATGTTCAATGCCCCGGCGATGGCTTGCAGGGTTTTCCGCCCGCAGCCCCTGGACGGGGTTCTCATTTCGGTCTTTAAAATGTCCGTCAGCTCCTGTAGTTCTTGCTGGAGCTGGCGTGCCCGCTTGAGAGCACTCTCTTCCTTGCCGCGCAAGATGAATTTTACGATTCGGATGGGATTGCTATTCATTGCATTGATTTTGTTTGCGGAACAGCGTTGGCGACGCGCACGAGCACATCGACAGAGAGGGCACCATGCAGGCAACCAGGGCCACGGCTACAACTTTGCGCGAGGAAACGCGCTGTGATGTTTCGATTCGAAGTTCAGATTTCACGATCTTCAGACAATTAAGCCAGTGGGGTGTCTTGCCAGGGACACCCGCAATCACACACTCCCTGTATCGGCGGCGAGGCGAATTAACTTAAGTGCAAATAAGTCAAATGGTCGTCATTGCACATGCACATAATTTGTTATTACTATGGCAAGACATGGTGCGCTGCGGCGTAAAGTCTCGACCGACTTAATCGGCGACTGGATAAGGTCGCTGGTGCTCGGTCGCGTGGGTCTCATGAAGGGTAACTGCATGGCTAGCCTTTGAGTTCTTCGAGCGGATCCGTTTTCGCCGGCGCTTTCTCTTTGAGCGCGAGATTCGTATAGAGCCAATCTTTAAATAAATAAGTAGTTTTCATGGATTCATGACCCAACCATAGCGCGATGACCGAACGTTCAACACCGTGCTGCAATGGATCAGTTGAACGGTTAGCCCGGTTAACCCAGGCGCCTGGACATTGTTGTCCAAGGCCTAAAATGTTTCGGGGTAAGAACTAAGCAGGACGAATATGTACCTGGACCCTGGATACTTTCTGCTTTTCGTGCCGCACGCCGAGAAGCCCCGAGCCTGCGGCAGCCGGAGATCCAGACATGACTGACCTATTCCTCGTTCCAGGGATTTACAGAAACGTCCACCAGGAGAACAATTTGCCCGACGCGAAAGCCGAGGCACTCGAGGCCAACACCCGGCACAGCAGGGGTGTAAGCTTCAGAGGTGTGCCAGACTTTGGGAGGTTGGAGCCGACAATTTAGACCGGCATCGCACAAATTCGATTTGAAATTCCCGGTAATGATGTTGAGCAATTCGCCAACAGCATCACTGATCGCCGTGAGGTCCTTCAAGTCTTTAGGTTCCATGCCAAGGATTTTCGCCGCAATAAGAGTGGCCGATGAGGCGCCCATCCGCAGGCAGACTGTGCCAGCGGCCTTACCACCGAAAGCTATGGTCCCGAGAAAGCAGGGTGGGTCAATGGGCTTAAGCTGTTGCGGCGTGAGGGTCTCCAGCTTCAAAGCGAGCATGGTCTGAAATGTCTTGGCGAGGGCGAACGCCAACGGGGTTCCCATCGCCAGCAACAGGGCACATCCAATGCCGCGTTGAAAGATTGCCCTCTCGACCGTGTCGAGTTCGTACTCCGCTTCGGACTTCGCTCCAGGATTTGCCAGTTGCAACAACCGCTTCCGCAACGCCGGTTCCTGGTCGATAAGCTGGGTGATTTCTTCAAGGTCGGAATCCTGGCGGGCCACCAACTGCGTCAGGCGGAGCACACTGTCCGGTACCGGCGCCAGGCCATAGTGGCGGGCGAGTTCTCGATAATCAGCGGACTGTTGCATCGCTGGAGTTGCCAGGCCAATTGGGCAGGGCGATCACGCGGCTTTTTTGACCAAGGGCACTACCCGGCCGGCCTTCTCGAGAAGCTGCTCCTCTTTGAACGGCTTGGCAAGGTAATCGCGCACCCCGAGACGGGAGATCTGGAGCACGTTCTCCTGGCTGGATTCGGCCGTGAGCATGATCACGGGGATAGCTTTCAGATCCGGGTCGTCTTTGAGTTTGCCCAGCATAGTCACCCCATCCATGACCGGCATGGTCACATCGAGGATGACGAGGTCCGGTTTTTCCCTGGCGGCTGCCGCCAGGCCCTCCTCACCGTTGGCAGCCTCGCAGATAATGCAGTCGTAAGCTTTAAAGGCCCGTGTGACAATGAGTCGGATGGTCCGGCTGTCATCGACGCTTAAAATTTTGAGTGCCATAACTTGAAACGGTTAAAAGACTTTGTGGGGTGAGACTACGTGGAATGTTTCATCAGGAGTTCGACCATGATGTGGTCCGCGTCACAGCGGAAAGCAAGCAAGCGGCGCTCGCAAGAATGCACCGGTTCGATCTTGAAGTTTTGGCCGCGCACGATGGACGGGATCGTCAACACGCAAGGGGCGCCGGAATCACACAGACGGGATTTCACATTGCCCACGATCATGTTGCTCAGTTCGCCGATGACGTCGTTGACCATCTCGTCGCCCTCCAGTTCCGCTTCGGCCAGGCCTAACATGCGGCTGGCCAGCTTGCGGGCGAAGCCAGCGGTGACATGGACATAGACGACGCCGTTCACGTCGCCGATGAACCCGACGGAGCCCGCCACCAGCGTTTCGCCCGACGCGTGCCAGTCGTGGAGAACCGCTGCTGGCTTTGCCTCCAACGTGAGCATGGTTCGGAAGACTTCGCTAACGCCGATGTTCAGCAAGTCGCTGACTTCGTCGATGAGGTTAGGAATTGTTGTATTCATATCATTTCAAACTGCATTGTAACGGCGGCTGACCTGCGTGTAGCGCGAAGCCGCGATGGGACATAGGTTGTTGAGCGTCTTGGGCGTCAGACCGAGGCGCTCGGTGACTTCGGGAGAGATGACGAGGTCGAACTTCCGGCCATCGAGGCCGGCTTCGATGCGTTTGGCGACCTGGTTGGTCAGGTAAGTGAGGTCACAAATGACATCCAGCCCCTGGTCCGGGTTGTGGTGGTAGGTGATGCCCAGGACGACACGAGGCGGCAGGTTCCAATGCTGCGCGATAAGGCCGCCGAGCTCGCCGTGATGCACGTTGAGCAGCAGGGACTCGGCTTCCAACTGGCCCAGGTGATCCACTTCGTGGGCACGCTGGATAAAGCCGAGGATTTCGGGACTGAGGAAGCGGCCCATGACCAGTTTGCCCACATCGTGCAGCAGGGCTGCGGTGAAGGTCTCCGGCGGCACGTCGAGCTGGCAGAAAGCCGGCGCGGTTTCGGCGGCCACCGCCGCGGCCACGGAATGCCGCCACAGGGCGCCTTCATTGAGGCCATAAGCGGGAACACGGGCTTGGAGAAGAGGTCTGGCGCCCGACGCCACTGCCAGGGCAAGGACCTGCGCGGTGCCCATCCGGGTCACGGCTTCCTGCACGGTGCTTACGGGCACGGCGCTGCCGCTGGCGGCGGAATTGGCCGCACGCAACAGTTTCACCGTGAGCGCTTGGTCAAACGCGATCAATTCCGCCACGTCTTCGAGGTGGCAGTCCGGGCTGCCGACTAGTTCGGCCAGACGCACCGTGCTGGCCGGGAGCGGGGCCAGCTCGTTGGCTTGTTCGATAAGGCGTTCGAGGTCGATCATGGCGGCGCTCCTTTCAGGCTTGCTTCACCCGGTAGCAGCTCGTTTTGTCGAACGTAACGCGCTCGAACGCGTCGTCCACGTTGAAGGTGGTCTCCGCCCCCCCCAGCAGCAGGTAGCCGCCGGGGCGCAGGAGACGACGCGCATTGGCGAGGATGGCCTTCTTGGTCTCGACATCGAAATAGATCATGACATTGCGAAGAAAAACGATGTCCAACAGCGGCAGGCAGGGCCAATCTTTGACGAGGTTCAGCTCGCGGAATTCTACGCGCCGGCGCAAGTCCTCGCGAAATTCCCACTCGGCCCCCTGCCGGACGAAGTATTTCACCAGGAGCGGGGCGGGCAGACCCCGGTTGACTTCGAGTTGGTTGAAGCGGCCGGACCGGGCGCGGGCCAGAACCTTGCCGCAAAGGTCGGTGGCGATGAATTTGAAGTCCCATTGCAGCAATTCGGGGAAGTGTTCCGCCAGCAGCATCAGGACGCTGTAAGGCTCCTGGCCGGTCGAGGCGGCGCCGCACCAAAAGTGCAACTGCCGCTCCTGCGCCCGCCGGGCCATCAACTCCGGCAAGAGCGATTTTCGCAAGGCCTCGAAGGGATGGAAGTCGCGGAAGAACGACGTCTCGTTAGTCGTCATGGCGTCCACCACTTTGCGATGGAGGCCGTTCTTCGGATCCGCTCGGAGCTTGCCGATGAGCGCGTCGAGCGAATTGAGGTTCTCCTCGCGCGCCAGGGTCTGCAACCGCGACTCGACGAGATACTCCTTGCCCGGTTCCAGGACGATGGCCGCCTGGTCGCGGACGAAGTTGCGGATGTAGTCGAAATCGACGGTGTTCATGGAGCTTTGGCGAGAGACGCCTGGGGAGGAAGACCAGCCAGGCTGGGCGAACCGGCGCGGTTGGGGCCGGCGGGGACACGACGATTGATCTCCGCGGCCAACTCGTGCAGCGGCAAGACTTTCCCGGCCAAACCAGCCTGGGTCACGGCGCCGGGCATGCCCCAAACGACGCTGCTGGCTTCGTCCTGGGCCAACACCTGGCCGCCCGCCTCGCGGATACATTCGCAGCCACGCAGTCCGTCCTGGCCCATCCCCGTGAGCACGACGGCGAGCGCCCGGTCACCGAACACCTGCGCCACGGAGCGGAACAGCACATCGACTGCCGGCCGGCAGGAGTTCTCGGGCGGCCCTTGGTGCGTGCGGAGGCAAATGCCATCCCTGACTCTTTCGACCTCCAGGTGAAAACCACCTGGCGCCACCCAGATTTCCCCGGGTCGCAACAGTGCGCCCGCTTCGCCTTCGCGCGCGGGCAGACCCGAGACCGCCGCGAGGCGTTCGGCCAGGAGCCGGGTGAACAAGGGCGGCATGTGCTGCACGATCACAATGGGCGCCGGAAAATTCCTGGCCAATCCAGGCAGCAGCGCCGAGAGCGCATTTGGACCGCCGGTCGAAACGCCGATGGCCAGGATCTCAGGACGGGCGAGGGTCGCGGGCCGGGCCTCGAAGTTTTTGCTGGCTTCGGCTCCCGGGCGGGGCGGCGCGAGGGTCGGCGGTGCGGGCCCGCGCCGGCACAGGCCCTTGATCTTGGGGATAAGTTCGTCGCGGACGCGCAGTATTGCCGCGCCCACGCTGCCCACATTGGCCGGCTTGGTCACGTAGTCGCTGGCGCCAAGAGACAGCGCGTCGAGCGTGGCGCTGGCGCCCCGCTCCGTGAGCGTGCTGAACATGATCACCGGCAACCGGGGATGGGTCTTGCGGATGGCCGCCAGCGCCTGCAAACCGTCCATGACCGGCATTTCAATGTCGAGGGTGACGAGGTCGGGATTGACCTGCTCGATTTTGGCGAGAGCGATCTGGCCGTTAGCCGCCGTGCCGACGACCTCGATGTCCGGGTCCTCGGCGAGGCAGTTGGACAGCAACCGGCGAATGACGACGGCGTCGTCGGTGATGAGCACGCGGATTTTGGGCATAGCGGTTCAATTCATTCCCAACAAAGCGAGTTTTTCGGCCAGGACTTCTTTGGTAAACGGTTTCATGACGTACTCGTTGGCGCCGGCGGCCAGGGCCTGTTGGATCTGGCTCATCGAAGTCTCGGTGGTGACCATCATGATGCGGACGCTGCCCAGCAGGGCGTTGGCGCGCACGGCGCAAACTAGTTCGTATCCGTTCATCACCGGCATGTTCCAGTCCACCAACATCAAGTCCACTTCCTCGCCTTGACTCAGCCGGGCGAGGGCTTCCTGGCCGTCGCCCGCCTCCACGACCTGGAAGCCTATTTCCCTGAGGGTTTTTCCCAAGATCATCCGCATGGATTTGGAATCGTCAACAACGAGCGCGCGCATGTGTTTTCCTATGGTTGGCAGTTATTCGGCCGGCCCCTGGAGGCGAGGACCAAGCCCCGCCGCTTTACGCGGCAGGGCTTGGCTGTTGTGGGGTGGGACTAGGCCACGCTCGATTGGTTGGCCAGTTCCTGGAGCGCGGCGGCCATCTTGGAGAGCTCGGCCGAGGCCTTTTGCGTGTCGTTGGCGCCGGCGGTGGTGCTCTTGGCGGCGGTAGCTACGCCGGTGATGTTTTGCGCGATCTCCTTGCTGCCTTTGGCGGCTTCGGCCACGTTGCGGGTGATTTCGTTGGTCGTGGCGGTTTGTTCTTCCACCGCGCTGGCGATGGTGTTCTGGTAATCGTTGATCTTGTTGATGACCGCGCTGATTTCAGTGATGGCGGTGACGGCGCTCTTGGTGTCGGCCTGGATGGCCTCGATTTTCTGGCTGATATCTTCGGTGGCCTTGGCGGTTTCCTTGGCCAGTTCCTTGACTTCGTTGGCCACGACGGCGAAACCTTTGCCGGCCTCGCCCGCACGGGCGGCCTCGATGGTGGCGTTGAGCGCGAGCAGATTGGTCTGCTGGGCGATGGAGGTGATAACCTTGATGACCTTGCCGATCTCAGCGCTGCTTTCGCCCAGTTTAGAGATGGTGGTGTTGGTGGTCTCGGCGGCTTTGACCGCGGTGGCGGCGACCTTGGCGGCATCATTCGCGTTCTTGGCGATCTCCTTGATGCTGGCGCTCATCTCTTCGGTGCCGGTTGCCACCGTCTGCACGTTCTTGCTGACCTGCTCGGCGGCCGCGGAAACCACGCCGGCCTGGGTGGCGGTTTCTTCGGCGTTGCTCACCATCTGCTGGGAGTTGGCGGCCAGTTCTTCGGAGGCGGAACCGAGGCTTTGGGCGTTTTGGGTCACGGCGGCCAGGGTCTTCTTGAGACTGGCTTCAGCGGTCTTGCGTCCGGTGATGTTGCTGGCGAACTTCACCACCTTGGACACCCGCCCGTTGATGTCAAACATGGGATTGTAGGTGGCCTGCAGCCACACCTCCTTGCCGCCCTTGCCAATGCGTTTGAATTCGGCGGTCTGGAACTTGCCCTCATTGAGGTCGCGCCAGAATTGCTTGTATTCGCCGCTGTCGCGGTGTGACGGCTCGACAAATGTGCTGTGGTGCCGGCCTTTGATCTCATCCAGCCGATAGCCCATGGTCGAGAGGAAATTCTCGTTGGCGGTGACGACGTTGCCCTCATTGGTGAACTCAATGGTCGCCTGAGTGCGGTTCATCTCCTCGACTTGGCGATCGGTGTTGAATTGTGCCACTTTCCGATCCGTGATGTCGGTGGCGAATTTCACCACTTTGAACGGCTTGCCATTGAGATCGAAGATGGGGTTGTACGAGGCCTGAATCCAGACTTCTTTGCCGCCCTTGCCGATGCGTTTGTATTCGGCGGCCTGGAATTTGCCATCGTTCAGGTCGCGCCAGAACTGCTTATAATCGGCGCTCGTGCGGTAGGACGGCTCGACGAACATGCTGTGATGCTGGCCTTTGATCTCGTTCAGCGAATAGCCGAGCGTGTTCAGGAAATTGTCGTTGGCGGTGATGATCGTGCCGTCCAGGTTGAACTCGATGACGGCTTGCGCCTTGTTGACGGCGGCGAGCTGGCCCTGGTAATCGGCGTTTTGCAACTTGGTGGCGGTGACGTCGGTGGCGAACTTGACGACTTTGAACGGCTTGCCGTTGAGGTCAAAGATCGGGTTGTACGAGGCCTGAATCCAGACTTCTTTGCCGCCCTTGCCGATGCGTTTGTATTCGGCGGCCTGGAACTTGCCATCGTTCAGGTCGCGCCAGAACTGCTTATAATCGGCGCTCGTGCGGTAGGACGGCTCGACAAACATGCTGTGATGCTGGCCTTTGATCTCGTTCAGCGAATAGCCGAGCGTCTTGAGGAAGTTGTCGTTGGCGGTGATGATCGTGCCGTCCAGGTTGAACTCGATCACAGCCTGCGCCTTGTTGATGGCGGTGAGCTGGCCCTGGTAATCGGCGTTTTGCAACTTGGTGGCGGTGACGTCGGTGGCGAACTTGACGACTTTGAACGGCTTGCCGTCGGCGTCGAAGATGGGGTTGTAGGAGGCTTGAATCCAGACTTCTTTGCCGCCCTTGCCGATGCGTTTGTATTCGGCGGCCTGGAATTTGCCATCGTTCAGGTCGCGCCAGAATTGCTTGTACTCGGCGCTGGTCCGGTAGGACGGCTCGACAAACATGCTGTGATGCTTGCCCTTGATCTCCTCCAGCGAATAGCCGAGCGTCTTGAGGAAATTGTCGTTGGCGGTGATGATCGTGCCGTCGAGTTCAAACTCGATGACGGCCTGGGCTTTGTTGATGGCGTCAATTTGGCCGCGCATTTCAAGCGCGTCGGCATTCAGGTCGAGTTCGGGTGTTTGTGCGGTGGGGTGGCCGTTTCCGCGCGCGCGCGAGCCGTTCTTTTTCAGGAGTGGAGCGGTAGTTTGCATAGTATTAGTGCGATATGGAGTGCGTGTTTTAGTTTATGGCCAGGTGTGGATGATTTCGGGTGCTAGTGATCCCGCGATCGCCATCACCTGGCCGATCAGATGGGGCGGGACATTGAGGGCCTTGAGCGTGGCTGGCAGATGCTCGGCCACGCGGCCAAAGTGTTTCTCTTCGAAGGGCGCCGGCGGCCATCAGCAGCCCAACGCGAATGGAAAGCAGATGGAGCACGACGTTCAGTTTCGGTTAAGTTGAGACTTGTTATAGCCGGCGGGCAGGCTGACGGTGCGCTCGGTGTCGAGGATGAGCAGCAGCCGGTCCTTGAGTTTATAGACGCCAGTCACCAGTTCGCGGGCCACGCCCTTGAGGGTTTCCGGCGGGCGTTCGTAAGCTTCGTCCTGAATTTCCACGACATCGCCGATTTCATCCACGAGCAAACTCACCGCGCCGTCTTCGCTGCGCACCACGACGTTCATGGGGAGCTGGCCTTCGGGCCGCGGAGGGAGTTCGAGCCGGCGCCGCAAATCGATGGCGGTGACAATTTGGCCGCGCAAATTGATGAGCCCCTGGATCATCGTGGGGGCAAGCGGCACGCGGGTCATCTCCTGGTAGCGGATGACTTCCTGGACCTTGAGCACTTCGACGCCGAGGAACAGGCCGTTGAGAAAGAATGTGGAGTATTGTTTGCTGTCAGTCATGGGATAATGGTGTTAGGAGATGTTCATGCGGCGGCGGGCGTGGAAGTTTTGGGATAGAAGGATGGATCCGCGGCGCGGATCACGGCTTGCACGTCGAGCAGATCGGTGACTTTATCCTGGATGACAACCGAGCCGAAGATGCCGTTGCTGTGCGCGTGCCGTTTGACCGTAATGGTTTCCTGGACGATGTCGTTGATTTGGCCAACAACGAGACCAACGCTGCGACCCTGTTCGGAATAAACCACCACCTGCATTGGATCGTTCTCCTTCGAGACATCGGTGACCGCCGAAACATGCTTGGCGACGCGGATGAGCGGAAGAATCTGGCCGCGATAACGCACTACTTCCTGCGCCCCGGAACGCTCAACCGAGGCCTTGGGGAATTCCTCCAACCGCGCCACCATCGAGAGGGGAATCGCCATGCGGCTGCCTTGACCGGCATCAAACAAGAGCAAAGTCTGGCGTGGGTCGGCTGCTTTGCGCGCCTGGGCTGCTGTTTCCATCATCGAGCGGTCGCGAACCTCTGCCACCACGCTGGCGCCTTGCGCGAGGCCCAGCACATCGAGAATGAGAGCCACGCGTCCGTCCCCCATGATGGTGGCACCAGCGAACGAGGTAACCCCTTTAAGTTGTTTGGCCAACGGCTTGACGACGATTTCCTCGGTATCATTGATCTCGTCCACAACCAATCCGAAGGGATGCCCGTCCGCTTGCAGAACAACAATGTTTACGTCTTCCGTTTGGAGCGCCTTCTGTTCAACACTCGTTAGCAGTGCGATGACTTCTTGTGAACTGGTCAAGACAGTCTTGAATGCCTGCTCGGCTTCGTCCGCGCGGCCTGAAACCTTGAGATGAATAATCTTGTTTACCAGTGCGTGAAACTCGGCGTGCTTCCTTTCGAGCACTTGGATTTCGGGAATGTGCGCGAACTCCTCCAAACCTTCAGCATAAAGCCACTTGCCCAATGTGCACACCTCGTGGGAGCCTGCTTCTTCCATGGAAATTGTATTCTTCCCATCCAAATGCTGACGTAGCCGGTCGAACCACTTCCGGTGCTTGTCACGCGCCAACTCAAAATCCAGTAGTTTTGCCCCCGCGGGGCTGCTAGAAGTGGTGCCCGTTTCTTTCTGAGATTTCGCGTCTCCCCTAAGTTCTCGCTTCAGATAAACCAACGGAAGCAATTGTCCCCGCAACCGATGAACTGGAGCACCGTGGATGAATTCAATTCCCTTTTTTGCCTGGTTTCCTTCCAGTCGTACCAATTCCAGCAAGCTTACCTGCGGAATCGCAAAGCGGTCGCCGCTGCTGGTGACAATCAGGGCTGGAATGATGGCAAGCGTGAGAGGGATTTTAATTTTCAACGTGGTGCCCACACCGGGTTGGCTCTGTAAATCCACCGTGCCGCCAATTTTTTCGATGTTGGTCTTGACCACGTCCATGCCAACGCCCCGACCCGATACGTTGGTAATCTTCTCTGCTGTGGAAAAGCCTGGCAGAAAAATGAGATGCAACGCCTCGTGATCGCTCATGCGGGAGGCTTGTTCAGGGGTGAGCAACCCGCGTTGCAGCGCTTTTTGTTTTACCCGTTCAAGATCAATGCCGCCGCCGTCGTCGGTAATCTCGATGTTGACCTGGCCGCCCTCGTGGTAGGCGCGCATTTTCAAGCAGCCTTCCTCGGGCTTGCCGCGCGCCACGCGGACTTCAGGCCTTTCAATTCCGTGATCCGCCGAGTTGCGAACAATGTGAGTCAGCGGATCTTTGATGGCTTCAATGATGGTTTTGTCCAGTTCGGTTTCCTTGCCCTCCATCTCAATGCGCACTTGTTTCCCGCAGGCATTGGCGAGGTCGCGCACCACTCGGGGCAATTTGCCCCACACATTGCCGATAGGCTGCATACGGGTCTTCATCACACTCCCCTGCAATTCGGTGGTGATGAGATTCAGCCGTTGAGAAGTGGCCAGAAACGCACTGTCCGCACGTTGCGTGGTAAATTGGAGAACTTGATTGCGGGCTAGAACGAGTTCGCCAACGAGATTCATCAATTTGTCGAGCAGCCCAACATCTACGCGAATGGTGCTGTCCGACACCGCCGAGTTGCGCGCCTCGGGCGGCTCGCTGGCGGCGGGCGCCGATTCCGGCGCGGGCGGCGGGGGCGGTGGAACCGAAGACTTGACCGCAGGCGGCGCGCTGACCTGGGCGGGCACGAGCGGGGGTGCCACGGCCGCAGGCGCGGCTTCGGCAGTTGGGGCGAGAGCCGGGGCCGGCGCGCTCGCCGCGGCCATGGGCTCAGCGGGGTTTGAGGCCGAGGGAACGGCAGGAATTGCCTCGAATGGAGGCAGGCTTTTCCCTTCGTTCAACCGCGTGAGCAATTTGACCAGCTCCGAGAAGTCCTTTTCGCCAGGCTGGCCGGTCTCCTCGACTTGCCCGAGCATGAAGCGCACCGCATCCACAGTGGCCAGCAGTGCGCTAGTGATCTCGGGGTTGATGGTGAGCACCCCGTCGCGCAACTTGCTGAGCAGGTTTTCCCCTACGTGGGCGACGGCCTCCAGTTTGCCAAAGCCAAGGAAGCCGCTCGTTCCTTTGAGGGTGTGGATCGTGCGGAAGATACTGCCTAGCGTCTCTTTCGAGTGCGGGTCCTTTTCCAACGCCACTAAGTCCCGGTCCAGCCGGTCGATGTTTTCGTAGCTTTCAACGAGGAATTCTTTCGTAATCTCATCCATAATTCAGCAGTTGCTTCTTCGGTTACGCGCAACGTAGCAAAGTCCATGCCACTGTAGTTCGTTGGTTCCGTGTTGAGTTCACAGTCAGTTTAACTGGCACATGGCTTCGGCAAACTTCATGTTCTCCGTGATGAGACCCTCGTAGCGCGATAGGTTCTTCGGAGACAGATTCAGCATAGCCATGGAAATCGGCGGCTCGGCTTGCGCAAGGACCTGCTCCCCGTTGACCGGATCGGCACTCAGGGCCAACTCATCGCTCAAATGCACACACGCTGCGAAGCGTTGTTCCGTCTCGTCGGATGCGCTCGCCGGATCATTGTGGAATCTGACGCCGCTGACGATCGGCGCATCAAACTGCCAGCGTGCCAGCAGGCGGCCGCCTGTTTCCGCATGTGTCACTCCGAAGGCATTCATTTCCCGTTCCGCGACTTCGGACTTGGTCAGTCCCGGTTCCTTCTCCAGGAGGCGCGCATAGTCCCCCTTGAATGCCTGCAGGAGGACTACTCGGCCAAGCTCGTGCAGTAATCCCGCCGTGAACATCGCCCCAGGCTCCGCACCGATGTCGTCGGCCACAAACTGAGCGGCAAACGCGGTCAACACTGCGTGTTTCCACCAGCTGCCCGGAAAGTTGTCCGCGTCTCGCTGAGAGGGCGTTAACAAGCGCCCGCCGACAGTTCCCGCCACAATGCGATACACGGTCCGAAAGCCGAGCTGGTGGACGGCTTCGGGGACTGAATCGATTCTTGTGGAAAGGCCAAAGAAGGCGCTGTTGCAAAAGCCCAGCAACCTGGCGGTCAACGCCGGGTCAAATGAAATAAGGTCCGCTACGCGTTTGAGGTCCGCGTCTTCCTTGCCGAGCGCTTGCAACAAGGGCGGCAGTATCTGCGGGGCCGGAAGCAAACTTCCGAACCGCTCAAGAAGTTGATCAATTCTATCCAATTCAGATTTCACGATCTTCAGATAATTAGCCAGTGAGGCGTCTTGCCAGCGACACCCGCAATCACAACTTCTCTGTATCGGCGGTGATGGAATTAACTTAAGTGCAAATAAATACCAACGGTCGTTATTAAACATGCACATATGTTGCTATTACTATGGCAAGCAATGGTTAGTGCGCTGCGGCGTGAGGATTCGACCGGTTTAATCGGCGACTGGATATGGTTGCTGGCGGCTGGGGAAATCTCTCGGAAGCGCTGGCCTTCAAAAGGTAAAAGGTTACGCCGGCCTTAACCGCCTCGTCCACATGGGAGAGGTTGCAGTCGCCCGGACAGGACGATGAGCTTGGAAGGGAGATAAGCCACGGTCTACAGGCTCATGTCATTCGTTCCGGTCGAGTATTTCTCGGATGGTCCTGGCCAGGGTGTCCAGGTCGTAGGGCTTGGCCAGGAATTTTATGCCCGCAGGCAACTGCCCATCTTGATGCGGTAAATCCGCGCTGTAGCCACTGGAAATGAGCACCTTCAGGTCCGGTCGTGTCTGGCGCAGGCGGTTGGCCAGGTCCAAGCCTGTGAGGCCTCCTGGCAGGACGAGGTCCGAAAGCAGCAAGCTCACCCGAGCTGCCTGGTGTTTCCAGATCTGGATCGCCTCCTCTCCGCTGCTCGCCTCCAGGACCTCATAGCCGGAGAGCTGAAGCGTCATTCTGATCATCCGGCGTATGCTCTCCTCATCTTCGACAAGCAGGATGGTCTCTGAACCGCTGCGGGGCTTGGACCGAAGGGTTGAAAGTTCGGCCCCTTTGGGCCGCTCGACCAAGGGCAAGAACACCTGAAAAGCGGTTCCTTGACCGAGGGCAGACTCGACCTCGATCCATCCGTTGTGCTGTTTAACGATCCCGTGAACCGTAGCCAAGCCCAAACCGGTGCCTTTGCCTGCCTCTTTCGTCGTAAAAAACGGCTCGAAAATCCGTTTGAGGGTGGATGCTTCCATCCCGCAACCATCATCGACGACCCTTAAACAAACGAAACGGCCAGCCCGCGCGTCAGGATGGCGGCGAGCCGCTTCGGCCTCCAGGCTCAGCAGGCAGGTGCTCAGCCTGAGCATGCCACCTTTGGGCATAGCATCGCGGGCATTGACACAGAGGTTCATCAGCAGTTGCTCGAGCATGCCGGGGTCGGCTTCCACCCAGGCGGGTTCGGTGCTTTGATTGAAAACGGTCTCGATGTGCTCGCCCAACAACCGCTTAAGCATCTTCATCAGCTCCTTCGTTACCTGGTTGAGATCAACCCCCGTGGGCTGCATCACTTGACGGCGGCTGAACAGAAGCAGTTGGCGCGTCAGGCTGGCGGCGCGTTGCACGCCGTGCTCCAGTTCTTGCAGTGATTGGTGCGTCTCGGGGTCAAGGTTTTGTTTTTGTTGGAGCAGTTGGAGATGGAGCAGGATCGCAGTCAGGATGTTGTTGAAGTCATGCGCGACGCCCCCGGCCAGTTGACCGACGGCCTCCATCTTCTGTGCCTGCCGGAACTGGGCCTCAAGCTCCTTACGCTGCGTGACGTCCCGCGCAATATCCAAGACTAACACCTGCTGCGCGAGCTTCAAGGGGTAGGTTCGTATCTCTGCTACGATTTGTCGGCCATCCTTCCGGCGGAGCGTCACCTCGACCAGCCCGGTGGCTTCGCCTCGGTTGCTTTTGCTCAGGAGCAATGCGGCTTTGCCATGCTCTTCCGGGGGCAGCAGGTCCAATTCTAAGAAATTCTTTCCAATGAATTCTTCCCGGTGATAGCCGATCATTTCCTCTGCCGCCCGGTTGCCGTCCACGAACTTACCCTGGAAATCGTGCAGGTAATAGGCGTCAGGCGCGTATTCAAATAGGAGACGAAACCGTTCATTTGAATCCTTCAGGGCTTCTTCGGCCTGTTTGCGCGCAGAGATATCCTCCTTCACGACGATAAAGTGTTCGATCTCGCCCTGTTCATTATGCAGCGGTGTAATGGTGCTTTCTTCGTGGTAGAGCCGACCGTCTTTGTGGCGGTTGATCATTTCCCCCTGCCACACACGGCCGGAGAGGATTGTCTCCCATAGACGCTGGTAGAACGCGGGCTCGTGCTGTCCGGACTTGAGCAGGCGCAGATTCCGTCCCAAACACTCGCCCAGGGAGTAGCCAGTCAACCGCGTGAAAGAAGAATTGGCCCACGTGATGCTGCCGGCGCGGTTGGTGATGATGATGGCGTTAGCCGCAGACTCCAACGCAGCGCTGAGCAGGCGCATGCGCGCCTCGGCCTGTTTTCGCCCCTCCTCCAGCTCAATGCTGCGAAGGGCGAAAGCCAAGTCACCCGCCAGCTCTTGCAGCAAACTCAGTTCGTCTGGATCGAACGCCTGCGTGTGATCTGCATAGACAGCTACCGCCCCGAAAAGTTGGACGTTGTGAAGCATAGGCGCCGCAGCGACCGACGCGCAGCCGCTGGCCAGCGCTATTTCTCGCCAGGGGGCGAAAGAGGGGTCGGTGGCGGTGTCGTGGCAGACGGCGACATGGCGGGTGCGCAGCGCCGTGCCCACCGGGCTGCATCCCGCGTCACTATCGTCCCAAGGCACTTCCGCTTTACCGAGGCAATCGATGCCTTCCCCCGCGCTAGCCACCGGAACGACTCGTTTAGAGTCCGTCTGGACCAGCCCAATCCAAACCATGCGGTAGCCCCTCGTCTGGACCAGGATGTTGCAGGCGCCATCCAAAAGTTGCTGCCGATCCCGTTCCCGAAAGATAAGCGAATTGATGTTGTGGATGGCCCGCAGCAGTTGATTGAGATGCTCGATGTCGGCCTGGGCGATCCGGCGCACTTGGCGCTCCCCGAGTTTGCTCGTTATCAAGTCCGTCTGCAGGTGGTCTTCCGTTTGCTCCGTTTGCAGCTCTCGGGTTTCAGGCGGGCCGGCCGCGTCCCTTTTCTGCTTGTACAGGGAGTCCAGTAACGCCGGCAACTGCTGCCTGATTTCTGACTTTTTGAGAAACTCATCTGCGCCAGCACTTCGGGCCGCTGCCTGGTATTCCGGGGTCGGGGTTGCCGTCATGATGATGACGCGGGGCGCGCTCGGCCGGGATTTAATCTGCCGCGTCGCGTCCAGCCCGTCCATTTCTGGCATCACTACGTCCATCAGAACCAGATCAGGCGGGTGTGCTTCGACCATCTCGACGACTTCGCGGCCATTGTGCGCGATCCCGACGACCTCATAGCCGCCCAGTGTCTCCAGGAGTTTTCTAAGGGCCTCCGTGATCAACTGCGAATCTTCCGCAATCACAACGCGAATGCATTTTCGCTTTGATGATCCAGCCCCTACTTCTTCGTGTCGCTGATCCATCATATTGCTTGAACTAATCTATTGACGACGAGATCAGGATCGAACAAACCCCGTAGGAGGCAAGCACAGAAAACGAAGCCCGCCGGTTGGTCGGCTGGGTTCGGCTGGCCGCGCCGAGGCGTAGAACGCCCGCAGATGACGCGGACTACAATCGGTTTGCTGGCATTGACCAAGCTGGGCCTGGACAACGCGGCGAGCCTCGGCCTGTAGCGTTTTGCTGAGCAATTCCAACAACTCGCCACCATGGTCACGGGGCCGTTGCTCTCGGGTGGTGTAGTCAGAGCCCAGAGTGACCCAGTCCGGGTGTGGTGCCTGGAGGAACCGGGGGTCCATGCCCTGAGGGCCAGGCATGTAGGCCAGACGATGGAGGAATCCGGTCAGGTCCACGTAGCACATGACCCCGGACGGCAAAGCCGGGCCTTGAGCGATCTTCATACCCCATTTTAGGTTTCCACCGCCCGTTTGTTGGAATGCTAAGGAGGTTTTTGGGTCAGGGGTTTACCCGGGTCGCGGCTAAAATAGATCAATGTCTTGGGGAAGCGGTTCACGAGAGTCCCACAGCGGAAAAAGCACAAAACTCCAATAAGCGTGTTACGACACGCAATGCGCCTGAGGAAGGTTCGACCTTCGCCCAGAGTTCAAATCCCCAAAGCGGATTACTCTTCTTCCTCTTCCATCTCCGGCACGTTCCCCTGCGCAACGTTGCTCTCGACGACATTGGCCGGGATGCCGGAAGACTTGGCTTGGGCGATCAGCCGTTCAAGCCTGACCTTTCCTTCCGCATGGGCTTTTTCGGGGTCGCCGATTCCGAAAACCTGCTGTGAAAGCAGCAGCTTTTGGACCTGGCGATCCCAGCCTGCGGTCGGGTCGGGCTCAATATGGCGCAAGGCCTCCGCTGTGACCTGGATGTCGCGCAAGAGTTGGCGCTGGTCGAGCGTGGGCACGAAGATTCCCAAGTCGACGGCGCCCGCTGTTCCATTTGCTTTTGGCGCGGGAGTTGCCGCTTGGGTGCCGGGCCCCGTCATCTGAGCGGAGGTTCCGGAGTCCTTTTCCGGCGCGTTGAGTTCCTGGAGATACCAGGCACCTTCGGCGAGGAAGAAATTCTGGATGTGATCGGGAGCATCCTTGCTCATGCCGGTGATCCGACCGCCCTCGTAGGAGAAGGCGTTGGCCAGGTGATCCTCCCCCTGGTCATACAGGGCCACCACGTCTTCCTTGACGTATACCTCAACGAGCACAAAGGGTTCGGTGATCTCTGTGATCGCCTGACCTGCCTGGTTGAAGCGGAGGGTGGCGTTGTTGGTCACGATTTTCAGTTGCATAAAGTACTCTTCATTTTAGGGCTGTCATTTGCTCCCTGCTATTTCAGTTGGACGAGGGTTTCCTTCAGTCCGGCCAGGCTGGTGATGTTTTTGGCCAGCGCCGGCTGTTCCTTGAGCGCCTGTGTCACCATCTCAGGAGCGACCGCCGTCAACCGTTTGAGGAACACGGCGGCCTGGGCCGGGTCCAGTTCCGGCAGATGTTTGAGAATGATCAGCAGCCGCGGTTTTTCAGGGCAGCCTTCAAAGACCTGCGCCCAGCTGCGGATCTTTCCGAGGATCGGCCCGGTCTCCTGCAGCTCTTCCCGCGCTGCGTCTTGCAGGTAATGCAGCAGCGTGCGCTGGGAATGGTCGCGGAACGTGACGTTTTCGTAACCAATGGTGCCCGACAGGTGGTGCAGCAGTTGGCTCCACGGTTCGCCCTTTGGCTCCATGTGGGCCAGCTGGGTGTCCGTATATCCCTTCAGGACGGTGTTGGCGTAATCCCAGGTGCGCGGGGTCGCGTAGGGCTGAACCGCCTCCACCATCTCTTTGGTGAAGTAGCAGAGCCGCTCCGGATTGTTGGAGATGAACGAGCGAATGCCCGGGTGGATGTGACCGCCCCACTGCAGCCATTCTTTATAGTCAAAGGTCAGTTCGTGCAGGTTGACGCGCGAGATGATCGGGCTGGGGATGGGCTGAACCGCCTCGGAATCCTTGGGCCGGTTCCCGGCCAGCACAATGCGGTTCTGCTTCGGGAACCGGTAGCTGCCGGTGATGCATCTTTTCTGGGTGGCCTGAAAGATGGGCACCTGCGTGCTGGGCGGCACGGTGTTGAACTCGTCAAAGAAGAACACCCACAGGTCCGGGTCGTTCGTGGCCGGGAACTCAAAATTGTGCGCGTAGTAGGTCACAAACCCGCTATTGTTTTCCTTCACCTGATCGGGATAGAGCTTGCGCAGCTCCTCCAACGGCAGAACGCGCGGGATGCCCTTGAGTTCGCTCGCGTCGTAGCAGGACAACGGGATGACGCACAGGTGGGCCTTCAAATCCCCGCAGACATCCTCGACCAAAGCGGTTTTGCCGACCCCGGGCGGCCCAATGAAGCAGGTGGGCATGTCGATGTCCTTCTGCATGTTATGGAGCAGGATTCTTCGGGCCATCGCGAAAGTGATTGCCCGCTCCGGGAACAAAGGCTCTGCCAGGTTCTTTTGCATGCTGGGTGGGAGATCGGCTCGTCTAGTTAATGCGCCGGGGCATGGCCAGATACATGAAGTTGTGCCCCTGCATCACCAACGGGGCTTGCGGCCCTTGCAGATCGAATTTCACTTCGTCATCGGGGCTCTCCTCAAGGGCTTCGGAAATGTAGCGCGGTGCAAATACGGTCGTGAACGAACTCCCTTTGTAGTCCATTTCCAACGCTTCATGGAACTTGCAGGTGGTCTGGGCTTTGATGACCAGACGGCGCCCTTCAAACTGCAGATCGACCGTGCCTTCCTTCTCTTCCACCGCGGCGCTGGCCCGTTTTAGCGCCTGCAAAAGAGCTTCGCGAGAAATCGTGTTTTCCCGCTGCAACGGCTGGATGAATCGGCTGTAATTGGGGTAATTGCCCTCGAGTTTGGAGAAGATCAGCCGGTAGCGCCCGTTGCCGGGGGTTGCGCACTCGAAGCTGACCTGTTTTTCTCCGGCGGCGCAAGTGACCTCGCTTTCTCCCGTCAAATGAGTCAGGAGCAGTTTGGCGATGGCGCTGGGGATGATGAATTGCGCGTTGGGGTCCGATGGCTCTGTGGTCGGCGTGAACTGCACGAGAGCCAGGCGCCGGCTATCAGTCGCGACGACACGTCCATGCCCTTCCGCGAAGTGAAGATAGCACCCGCGCAGCACATGCCGGTCGTCGTCCACGGCGGCGGCAAACACGGTCATGCGCAAGGCCCGGCAAAAGGTGGTTTGGTCAACTTTGAACGTGGCCCCGGTGGGGCTGGGCACGCGGGGAAAATCGTCCGGCGGCAGTCCCGGCAGCGCCAGTTCGATGTTTTCCGTGGTGAATGTGAGCCCTTTGTCCGGCGTGGATTCTGCCTGGAGTTCCTGCCC
>CAIQQM010000285.1 GCA_903873945.1 uncultured Verrucomicrobiota bacterium | reverse complement strand
CGAAATATCATTACGGTCGGACGTTTGCGGCTAGACGAACTGCCGGCCTATTATTTCCATACAGATGCGCTCTTTTTCCCGACCTTGCTTGAGTCTTTCGGCCTGCCTTACGTCGAAGCCATGCAATTCGGCCTGCCAATCTTAACCAGTGACAGGGACTTTGCCCGGGAGGTTTGCGGAAACGCGGCCGAGTATTTTGACTGGAGAGTGGAAGGTTCTCGGGAGACAATCAAGCCTTTGACTTGAGTTCCCAATCGGCACGTTGCAGTGCCAACCCCACCCACTGGTCGGTTAGCCGGCGAAACTTCTTGAAGTTGGCCAACTCGGCGCGCACGGTCACCACATCTACCGCGCGGATGTACTGGGATTTCTTTTTGCCCCGAAACACATAATTGAGTTGGTAATAGGGGCCGTGCCGTTTCGGCTTCTGTGGGTCTTTGCATCGGCATCCGGGTTTGCCACAAACATTATATTGGCGGGAGAGGCTGCCTGGGCGCATCCGGTCCAGACGCAGGAGCTGAACCTTAAGGGAGGCGATTTTCTGTTGGTATTTTTGAACGGGTTTAGTGTCATTCATGTCCGGTAGTATATATATACTGTCGGCTATGTCAACCTCTTGCTTCCCAAAACACTTGCGCCTCCCCCTGACTCTTTGGTCGGCTTGGTGGGGTGCCATGTCACCGCTGCGTCCCGCTTGCGCTCGCTTCGCCACGTTCCTTTGGCTGGCCGCCGTTGTGGCCGCCCTTTGCATCCGCCCCGACCTGGCCGGAGTTACCAGCTTGCTGCGGGCCTTGGGCCTGCGCCGTTGCTGCTATTACAGTCTCCTTCACTTCTTCCACTCCGACGCCCTCAACCTGGAGGCGCTCACATGCCTCTGGTGCCGGGGGCTGTGGCGGTTGCTGCCCCGGCATATTATTCGGGTGGGGGCCCGCCCCGTGGTTCTGGTCGATGGCCTCAAGCGTCCTAAGGAGGGACTCAAAATGCCGGGAGTCAAATCCCTCCATCAGGAATCGGGCTCCAACTCCAAGGCCGAGTTCATCATGGGCCACAGCATTCAGGCGGTGGCCCTGCTGGTGCGCGGATCGACCACCGCCTTTGCCCTGCCCGTAGCCGCCCGCATTCACGAGGGCGTCGTCTGGTCCAACCGGGACCGGCGCTCCCTTTTGGATAAACTCGGTGCCTTGTTGCTGTCTTTACCCTGGCCCGAACCGGTCACCGTCGTGGCCGATGCCTATTATGCCGCCGGAAAGTTCGCCCGTTGTCTCCGCCAACGCGATCATCACCTGGTCACGCGCGTTCGCTCCAACGCCATCGCCTTCTTCCCCGTTGCTCCCGCCCCATCCAAACGCCGGGGACGCCCCAAGAAATACGGGCGCAAAACTCACCTGCGCGACTGGTTCCGCCTCAAAGCCCGCTTTACCCAAGCAGCCAGCCCGGTCTATGGCGAGGAACGAGTGCAACTACTCTACTACAGCCGCGATTTGCTGTGGCGTCCTTTGGGTCAATTGGTCCGTTTCGTTTGGGTCATTCATCCCAGCCGGGGGCGACTCATTATACTCTGCACCGATCTTTCCATGAACCCGCTGGACATCATTCGACTCTACGGCTGGCGATTCAAAATCGAGGTCGGTTTCAAGCAGGCCATTCACACACTGGGCACCTATGCCTATCACTTTTGGATGCAAGCTATGACCCCCATTCGCCGGGGTAAGGGCAACCAGCACATGCATCGCGAATCCGAAAGCTACCGTCAAGGGGTTCGCCGCAAACTCGCCGCCTATGAGCGCCACATACAATTGGGTCTCATCGCCCAGGGACTGATGGTTTACTTGGCCGTCCGCTTGCGCTGCGTCTGCTGGTATTGTGCCAACCACTATATGCGTACAGTCAAACTCTATCGCAGCCCTTCCGAGGCCGTGGTCCGTCACGCCCTGCGCAACACCTGGTCGGATTTTCTCGCGTTTTCCCCACTGGCCGTTCCGCTCAAGAAATTCCTCACCCCCAAATTGGCTCCTCATTACCACGGCACTTCAGATATCTCCAGCATGGAGGCCGCCGCATGAACTTTCCACTCTCCAGT
>CAIQQM010000284.1 GCA_903873945.1 uncultured Verrucomicrobiota bacterium | reverse complement strand
TCCGCTGCGTGGTGCAAATGACCAAGGCAGAGATGGAAGAGGCCCTCGCCTGGACCAGGAAGCTCTTGCCGCCTGCCGGCATTCTGACCCGGGTCAACGGCGAAAGCATCGCGGCCCGTCCGCCCATGGCCACTTTCCAGGCCCGGCTTCAGACGGAGAAATCCAATGCCGCAGGATTCCTCCGGCGGGTGGAACGCCAAACCGAGGTCAAACTGCACGAGCCGTTGCCCGGCGAGCCCGCAATGCTTTATGAAATGGGCATCCCCATCGTGCAGACCGGGGACAAATGGCATTACGACGTCGCGCAGAAGATCCCACTGACACTCGACCGCGAGGGCGTGGCTCCCTCGTTCATGCGGGATCTCCGGCTGGCCGTGTTCAACCACATGCACGAACAAATCAAGGCCGAGGACATCAACAGCCCGTGGATAGAACAAGTCGTGGCTGAAAAAGACTGCACGTCCGGCGCGGTAAAGACATACCTGGATCGGCGTTTCTCCGAGAAACGAGTGGCGTACGACCCATCGGATCCGGAAGCCAACAAATTGGCCGTTTCCAAGGGCTACACCGTCGTCACCGGCTCAATGATGAGCTCGGGGGCCTGGAAAAATTCCAAGAGCGCCCAGGCCATTCTGCCGGCCGGCCAGGTCACCCCATCACCCAAGCCCTACAGCCCCGACGGGCCACCGCTGAATCTGTTCCAAGAGGTCACACTCGAGATGCGGGAGGTGGAACAGCACGCGATGGCCATCGCTCGGGAGGTTCTGAAGCGCGAAATCAGCGTGACCTTTGCCAACGACGCTGCCTGGCCATTTTCGGCCACCTACGGACCCGGGCGGCTCACCTTCAACGTCGGCCGGCTGGGGCGCAAATGGTTCTCCTTGGCGCACAACCGCAAGGAAATCAATACGCTCCTGATTCACGAGTTCGGTCACGAATACTCCTTGGACCATCTGAGCGAGGACTATCACAATGCGCTCTGCCGCATCGGGGCGGACTTGGTGGAAATGGCCGCAAATCAAGAAGCTCGCCACACCCTCCAAAGCCGTACAATGGAACGACCATGAGGGGTCTCCTCATTACTTTCGAAGGAACCGAAGCCACCGGCAAAGGCGTGCAGGTTCAGCGCCTGATTCCCTGGCTGCACGAGCGCGGCCACACGGTTTGCAGCCTGCGCGAGCCCGGCGGCACTCCGACCGGCGAGGAACTTCGTCATGTTTCGAAGCACCAGCCCAATTGCATGGGCATGGATCCGGTTACGGAACTGCTCATCATGAACGCCAGCCGCGCCGAGTTGGTGCGGAAAATCATCCGCCCTTCACTGGAGCATGGCGAAATCGTTCTGTGCGATCGCTTCTACGATTCGACCTGCGCTTATCAGGGCTACGGGCGCGGTTTAGATCTTTCATTGGTGCGGCAGGTTGTTGATGCCGCAGTAGGCGAGACCAAACCTGATTTAACTTTCCTGCTCCGGATTCCCGTGGAGGTAAGCGAAGAGCGCCGCAGGCGGCGCAATGCTGCACTCCCTTTCAAGTTCGATCGCTTTGAAGCTGCGGAGAGGGACTTCTTCCTCCGCGTCCACGAAGGCTACGATGAGATCGCCGCCAGGGAACCGGAACGGTTCCGCATCATCGACGGCACCCAAACGCTAGAGGAGGTGCAAGCGCGGATACGCCAGCACTTCCTTGCGCTGACAGATAGCGACCCGCGACAGCCTTTCAAGGAAACTGTGCCGGCGGCCAACTCCCCACGGGAACATGTGAGATTTTCTGCGCTGCCAGAACCCCCCCAAAAACCTCAGCACGTGTTTGTCAAATAAGGGCGTTATGCGTGCCAGGTTGCGGCGTTTTGCTGCCCCGGTTCGCCCCCCCCAATTCTCGCCCCCTTCCATCCCCAAGGGGCTGCGCGTCAAAACCCCAAATCCGGTTGTCACCACACTTGGCCAGGCGTACCATCCGCGCCGAACCGATCTCCGGCCAATTGAAAACGAGCATCATCCTTATAGACTTCGAGAACGTTCAGCCCAAGGACCTGACTTCGCTTCGCGGACGCCCCTTCAAGACCAAGGTCTTTTGCGGAGCCAACCAGGCCAAAATCCCATTCGACCTCGCCGCCGAGCTTCAACCCCTCGGGCCAGATGCCGAATACATCCGCATCCAGGGCACCGGCCGCAATGCCCTCGATTTCCACATCGCCTACTATATCGGCCGCCTTGCCGCCGAGTCACCTGGCGCAACATTCCTCATCGTTTCTAAGGACACCGGGTTCGACCCACTTATCAAGCACCTCAAGACCCAAGACATCACCTGTCACCGGTTGCCATCACTCAGTGACATTCCAGGGCTTGCATCACCGCCGGCCCCTTCATCCCCGGATCGCATCCAAAAAGTCGCCGACAGCCTCCTGAACCGAAAAGACGCCAGGCCCCGCAAACTCAAAACCTTGACCGCCTTCATCAAGGGCCAACTCAACGCCCGGGCAACCGACGCGGCGGTCAACGACGTCGTCGCACGCCTGACACAGGCCGGCATGTCAACTCAGCCCGACGGCAAGCTGACCTGGCCCTCCGCATAGGCCCCCGGACCGCTTGTGTTTAATGGCACGAATGAACATTTTCACAACAGACCATCCCTTGGCCTCACAGCCGTCCTGGGCCGACGCGAAAGAGCATCCAGTGCTGTCTATCCTCTGCAGCGTTTTGCTGCTGGGCCCAATCCTAACGCCTGTGGTCATTTGGCGCCTCTATGTGTATTTCACGAGCGACATTGGCGCAGACAACCCCTTCCCAGATCCCTGGCGGGCTCTTGCTTGGATGATCATCCTGGCGTTTGCAATCAGCCTCGTCTGCGCATTGCCGCTCGTGCTGCTGTATCGGATGTTTGCACGGTGCTGGAAGAGGTGGTGCGCCAGCTAGTGGGCAAGAGCTGAAATCCCGGTCGTTGCCCGACGAAGTGTGGTGCTGCCCCAAACAAGCATTGCGGATGACCCAGCCGGCCTCGCCACTACCGCATGGTAGTTCTCTCTAACATTTTCTCCTGGCCTGCCGTTTCCCGGGTTCGGGCTTGGCCTTTGAGGCGGCAAACGGTTTGCGGGGGCGAGTCCGGGGCAAGGGAGGCGGGGCCAGCAATTCGTGAATCCCCAGCCCGAAGCCCCTGGCAATCTTCTCGAGCGTGACCAAACCGGGGTTTCTTTTGATCCCGAGCTCGTAGAGCTGATAGAGTTTATATCCGATGCCGCAAGCTTCCGCGGCCTTTTCCTGCGTCCACCGGCAGGCTTGCCGCAGCTCTCGCAATCGTTTTCCGAACGTGATCGATGCCGATTTTTGTTCCACTCATAGCAGGGTGAGATTCGATGGTTGACAGCAACACTCACTAAAGGTAGTTCAAAATGATGAACTTACGGAACTCGATGCCGGATTCATCTTCCGGATTGGTTGCCTTGCCGGTTGGCGGTGGAAAAAGAAAGGCCCCGGAGCCGCCGAAGCCGCGCCCTCGTTCGGCGGTCGGCGCCGCTGCTGGCGTCAAGGGGTTGGATATCGGAGCGGATTCGATTCGGAGCGCCGGCAGGGAAAGCCTGCGCTCCCGGGCATCAGCCGCCGCTCCCCTGCCTGGTCCGGAGTTTGTCCCGCTCCTTGCGCATCTCGGACGGGAACAAATCGTCGGTGGCAACGTTCAGCACCACGGACAGCCGGAAGAGCTCCGAATCCGCCACGCGACGAAGCCGGGCTTCAATTTGGGAGAGAGTCCCCCGGCTGATATCCAGGCCGTGCAACTGGCAACGAGCAGCCAGTTCCTCCTGGGTCAAATCCAGTTTGTTGCGCAATTTCCTGACTTGCGGTCCTACGACGTTGGCAGGTGTTTTGGTTCGGGCCATGCGCGAGTGTGCGCGTGACCCTATTGGGAAAAGGAACTTGCCTTGCTACGAATTCCTAGCAACCTCTGCGGACTGGATCGGCCGCAAGGCGCGACCC
>CAIQQM010000283.1 GCA_903873945.1 uncultured Verrucomicrobiota bacterium | reverse complement strand
CTGAATGCTTTTCTCGCCACGGTCCGCCTCTCGCAGTACCCGGATCTTGTCTTCCGTCGTATATCGTTTGCCTTTCATTGTCTGGTCCTTTCGTCCGGCCCAGACTAACACTGCAAGTGGCCCGAAAAAGCGAAGTCACGCCTCTGCTTCATGGCGGCTCGTGTCGGTGACCAACTCAGAACATTCGCATAATCCCACCCGCTCTCTCCGATCCGAACTGGAGTCTCGCCGCGCGGCTACTTGAATAATCCAAACAGAAAGCCAAAAACAAAAAGGAGGATCGCAATGCCGGCGACCGCAAACTCAGTCACGGTGCAGACGGTCATGATGGTTTGACCGCGGCTTGCACCTTCGCGCGTGTTATAACCAAGCAGGTTATCGACGGCTTCATTGTATTGGTCATAAACCGGCAGCAACTCCGCCTCGTACACTGCGATGCCCTCCTGCCGACGGTTGCTCTCCACCAACGCAGTGGCCCGGTCACGAATCGCCAGATACTTCGCGCGGCGTTCCATGACCTTGTCGAACAGAGCCTGGTCTTCGCGGGTGTAGATTTGTTTCTTATAGGCATCCAGGCGCTCGCTGGTTACCTGGGTGAGCGAATCGATTTCCTTTTGAAGTTGGTCACGCCGCTTCGCGTTGTCAGTCAACACGAGCAGCAATGTGCGGTTGAAGGCTTTGGCCATGCTGGCATTGGCCTCCCCGGCATAAGACAGACCGGGCAACGTATCATTCACGATTTGCTGTGCTTGATTCTTGAGATAGTTAACGGGCAGGAAACCCAGCACACCGATTAGCAACAGTCCAGCCGCGCCTATGGCCAGGCCTTTGAACGAAGAATGACGCGGTGCCGGGTGGGTCAACCCCGTCCCTGAATTCTTGCTTTCCCCGGCAGCTAACCGGGTCTGCTGTTGATTCACGCCGTCCTGACTGCGCTCGTTCATTTCCTTCATCTTTCGGCCCCCCATCATAATGCTGCTCATGCAACACCTCTAGGCAAAACTTGACAGGATGATGTCACGCCAGCAGCGCACGAAGCATTGCAACCCGAACAAGACCTACCGCTTCCGGCTGGCTGTAACAACAGCCAGCCATGTCGCTCGCCGCCCCATCGAACACGCAACGCAAATCCAACCTCCAGTCTTCCGTAGCATCTAACGTTACGTTCGCTCGGCGGCAGGCAGCCCCAACGGCCAGCCGCGAAATAAGTCAGAGGTGTAATTAAATGGACTCGTGGCTGTCATCGGAGCTACATCTCTGCCGCCTCATAGGCCAGCGCGGTTCACACCTGTCAGCGTCCCGTCCGACCACACTCTCCGGGAACCGGCAAGCCTTCCCTGTTGACGCTCGCGACCCGGTCGAACAGGATAGCGTTGCAATGATTGAGAGCGAAAACCGATTTTCCCTCACCGCGCGCCAGCTACCCGGTTCGCTTCAGTTATCAGTTGAGAGTCGCGGCTTTGGTTTTTTGATTCCACCAGGCAGTGCGTCAGAATTTGAGGCACGGGGAAATAATTGGCACAACAAGAGAAAGTCGTTCCCATGATAGTTGGTATCAGTGCAGGCAGACAAAAGGGAGTAACCAGCGCAGCAGTTAAAGCGGTACTGGAGAAAAGCGGGATGGAATATGAATATCTTTCCTTATCCGGCAAAAAGATCAGTGGCTGCATCGGTTGTGTCAGGTGTGGAGCAGACAATGTTTGCAAGCTGAAGGATGATTGGAACGCAATTGGCGCCAAGCTGCTAAAGGCAGATGCCATTGTGTTTGGCGCACCTAATTACGGGGGCACCATCAACGCCCTCGGCCATGCTTGTCTGGAACGGATGTTTTGTTTTCGCCACCGCGAGGTATTTAGCCTGGCCGGAAAATTGGGCGTCATTGTCAGCGTGGAATACGCAAGGGAGAAGGAAAACGCGGTTCACAACTTCATTCAGAAGGTTTTCCACACTCAAATGATCGCGATCGTGGGCTCGGTATTCGCCACGGGGTATTCGCAATGTTACACTTGCGGGTTTGGAGAAAACTGTGGAGCGGGCAACGTTGTCAGAGACCATGGCTTTATCGATGAAATTAAGGACGAACATCGCCCACCGCATTTTAAGGATCAACCGGAAGCTGTTCTTCAAGCCCATCGAGCCGGTAAAGTATTGGGGTCAATTCTAAGAAACAGGGAAGAAAACAGTGCGCACAGGACGCCCCGCGAATTGCCAAAACATCAGGCTGGAAAAGTGACACCATAGATTTCCCTGCACTGGCGGCACCATTACAAAACCGGCTCGCACTTGGGAATGGATTCGACCACGCCACCGCTTCTCGCTCTATCCTGTGAAAAAAATCCGTGGCTGCTATGGGAAGTCGAACTTCGACTCTGTGAAATCTGTGGCTAAAAATCGGTGCTTAATCCGTGGCCAAAACCGCCTTCCAAGGCTTCAATATGACTGCTTCCAAAGTTTCTTTGGGGCCGCTGAGAATGGGTGGGCATTACCGATTCCACTCTCCATCTTCTCCCTTTCTGCTCGTTTCTGTTTCTGGCACGTTTAAGCCATGCGCGAACGAATCGGCATTCTCACCGGCGGCGGCGATTGTCCCGGGCTCAACGCAGTGATTCGAGCGGTCGTCAAATCCGCTTCCAAACGCGGCTGGGACACTGTCGGCTTCCTGGGCGGCTACGATGGTTTGCTCGAACCGCTTCGCTGCCGCCCGCTCGATTACCGGGAAATGGACGCTCTCCTGTTCGTCGGCGGCACCATTCTCGGCACATCAAACAAGGGCCGATTTGCCGCGAAGACGGGCCGGGGCGAGGCCGGGAACATCTCTTCCGCCATTCTCGATGAGGCCAGGGACAACTTTCACAAGCTTGGGTTGCGCGCCCTGGTCTGCGTCGGCGGCGACGGCTCACTCTCCATCGCCCAGCAGCTCTTTGAAAAAGGCGTGCCTGTCGTCGGCGTGCCCAAGACCATTGACAACGATCTCGAAGCCACAGCTCTCACTTTCGGCTTTGATTCCGCCGTCGCTTGCGCCACCGACGCCCTGGATCGTCTCCACACGACGGCCCAAAGCCACGAGCGGGTGATGGTTCTCGAGGTCATGGGCCGTTACGCCGGCTGGATTGCGGTGTGCGCGGGCATCTCCGGCGGGGGCGATATCATCCTGATTCCAGAAATCCCGTTCCGTTATGAATCAGTGTGCGCGAAGGTTGCCGAGCGCGAGCGCGAAGGCAAACACTTCACTCTTGTGATAGCCGCCGAGGGCGCGCGTGAGCAGGGGCAGGACTACGTGACGCAGAGCGAGGCGGAGAAAGATCGCGAGGTCAGGCTCGGGGGCATTGGCGCGGTCGTGGCGGCTGAAATTCAGCGGCGCACGGGCAAGGAAACCCGCGTGTGTGTGCTGGGACATCTTCAGCGCGGCGGGGCGCCAACCTCATTCGATCGCCTCCTGTGCACCCGGTTTGGCGCACGCGCGGTCCAGCTTATCGCCGACGAAAAATACGGCTACATGGTGGCGTTGCATCCCCCCGACATAGTGCCGGTAAAAATTCTAGAGGCGATCGGCCGGCTCCGCACCGTGCCGCCCAACGGGGATATCGTTCAAACCGCGCGTGCGCTCGGCATCGCGTTTGGCGACTAACCCATACGGGCGGCTTTGATTTGACGTCGCTGCTTGCGGATGGTACAAACGCCCTGCAACTGTTTCCACTCATAACCCGGATGAGCGCCATGAAAAAACCAAAAAAAACCAAATACGGACGGATTTTGCTCAAGCTCAGCGGCGAAGCTCTTGGAGGCGCGGGCGGCGTGGGCATTCGCCCGGAGGCGGTACGGCATATGGCGGAACAAATCCGCGAAGTGCGCGACCTGGGTGTGCAAGTGGTGGTGGTCGTCGGCGGGGGCAATATCTTTCGCGGCCTGAGCGGCAGTGAGCGCGGCATTGAGCGCGCCACGGGCGACTACATGGGCATGCTGGCGACGATCATCAATGCCCTGGCCTTGCAGGATGCTTTGGAGAAACTCGGCGTGGCCACACGCGTCCAGAGCGCCATTACCATGGCCCAGGTCGCCGAGACTTTTATCCGCCGACGCGCCGTGCGGCATTTGGAAAAGGGCCGGGTGGTGATCTTCGGCGGCGGGACCGGCAACCCTTACTTTTCCACGGATACCGCGGCGGCTTTGCGCGCCAATGAGATCGGGGCGGAGGTTGTGCTCAAAGCCACCAAGGTGGATGGCATTTACGACAGCGACCCGAAGAAAAACTCCAGGGCCAGCCGCTATTCGCGGATTACCTATTCCCAGGCCTTGCAGCAGCGGCTGAAAGTGATGGATTCCACCGCGTTTTCGCTGTGCATGGATAACAAGATGCCGATCATCGTGTTCGACTTCTTCAAGCCGCACAATCTCAAGCGTGTGGTAATGGGGGAGAAGATAGGCACGCTGGTGTCGGCTTGATCCCGGTCTGAACGCCGACGCTTGAGGCGCTTTTGCGGCATTGACTTTTTCCATCAAGGCGGCGAATCGGGACCATGATGTTCGCATCACGCGAAGATGCGGGGCGGCGGCTTGGCTTGCGTTTGAAAGCGGATGGGTTGCAGGCCGACCTCGTCCTCGGACTGCCGCGCGGCGGCGTTGTTGTTGCGGCGGAGGTGGCTTGCGCCCTGCGGCTCCCGCTGGATGTGCTTATCGTCCGCAAAATCGGGCATCCCTGGCAGCGTGAGTTTGCCGTCGGCGCCCTGGCCGAAGGCGGTGTTGTGGTGCTGGATGAAGCCGTGCTTAGGCGCGACCCGGTTTTGCGTGCTGAGTTTGAGGAGATCGTGGAGGAGGAGAAAGAGCGGCTGCGGGATTATCAGGCCAGGTTCCATATTCATGGCGCGCTTGAACTCGCAGCCAAGTCGGTGCTTCTGGTTGACGATGGGCTGGCCACCGGTGCCACAACCGAGGCAGCCGTGTTATCGGCAAAAAAACAAGGCGCCCGCCGCGTTATTGTCGCCGTGCCCGTCGGTTCACCTCCTGCGGTTGAGCGCATCCAGCGCGTTGCGGATGAAGTAATTGCGTTATGCATGGATCCGGGCTTTGATGCCGTCGGGCGCTACTACGAAGTGTTCTCTCAAACTACGGATGAGGAAGTGTTGAAGTTGTTGGAGAGGGAGTGACAGGAACACGGGATCCAGCATTCCCGCAGAGGTTCCGGCCTCTATCCATATCTCGTTCTTATGCTACAAATCGTGCGCGGCAGCTTCCGCTTCGCCTGTGCGAATTGGTTTCCACAAACCGCTGGCGCCGGTTAACAATTTGTTGTGCCTGAATTGCCGGAAGTCGAAGTGCTCGTGCGTCATCTGGCGCCGCTGCTCCGGAATAAAACCGTCCGCAATGTTCAAGTGCGGCGGGTGAAGGTGCTTGCCCCCACATCCTCTCGTAAATTCGCACGAACCTTGCGCGGGGCCAGGTTTGTCGGGTTGTCACGCCGGGGCAAGTATCTGGTTTTTGAATTCCGCGCGCAAAACCAGACACGGACACAAATTCTGGTTGGCCATCTGGGAATGACCGGGCGCATGTATCTGCTCCCGGCTGCGGCGCGGCTCCCCCGGCACGCTGCGGTCGTCCTGGGTCTGGGCCGGGAGAAGTTTATTTTCGAAGATACGCGATATTTCGGGCGGCTTACACTCGATGCCAGCGTGCTGGCGCGGCTGGGGCCGGAACCGTTGGCGCGGGAGTTTACGGCGGCGTGTTTCGCCCGGGCGCTTTCGCGCTCGACCCAGCCCATCAAGATCAAATTGCTGGACCAATCGCTGGTTGCGGGCGTCGGAAACATTTACGCCAGCGAAGCCTTGTTCCGCGCCAGGCTTGCGCCGACGCTGCCAGCGTGTCGGCTCAGCAACGACCAGGTTGACCGGCTTCGACGCGCGATTCGCGAAGTGTTGCGTGAAGCGATTGATTGCGGCAGCACCGTCCCTTTGAATTATTCCGGCGCGGGCAAATCCGGCAGGTTGTTTTATTTCGGGCGGGCGCCGGGCTCCCCGGATTTCTACGAGGAACGGTTGCGGGTTTACGGTCGCGCGGGGCAGCCTTGTGTCAACTGCGGCAGCCCCATAAAGGACATGTTACAGGCTGCCCGCCGCACATTCTATTGTTCCTGCTGCCAGCGCCCACGTGGGGCGCGGACCGGAAGAAAATCCGGAGTAAAATCGGTTTGACGTTGGAGGGAACGACTTGTAGATTGCGCCTCCTCTGGCGGGCGGAGCAGAGGAATGGTAGCATCCTGATACTGCCTGGTTTGGAGTGCAGGGTGTCCGTGTGGATTTGGGTTCCAGAGTAGCTCAATGGTAGAGCAGCCGGCTGTTAACCGGCGGGTTGCAGGTTCGAGCCCTGCCTCTGGAGCCAACTCTTAAGTCGTTGGCGGACAACATCGACTGGGAAACCCGGCTGCTCAGTTATCAGCGGCAGAAAACCGGCGAGTGGGCTTACCTTAAAATCGGCAACCGCCTCGAGGCGCTGCTCCGCCAACTGCCCGCTGAGGGACTATTGTTTCCCCGCATCGGGAAATCCACCAGTGGCGCCCGCTCCGCGGAATTCGCCCGGCGCTGCCGTGTGCTGAAGCTCAAGGGCGTTTCGCTGCACAGCTATCGTTACGCCTGAGCGGAATCCGCTTCCCCGTATTCATCACTCGCGGAGTTTACGAGCGATGCGTTGCCGTTCCCCCAAACGTCATAGGCCAGGACGAAGCCGGGAGGCTCTGGGATGTTGCGATTTGCAATCATCCGCTCCCAACCCGACAACAGCCGTTTGAGTTTCGCGCTCTACGTGCGTAACTCAGACTCACACCCGGCCCGCCTGATGAAACTCCTCGTCACCGCCGGCGCGGTGGACATCGACGAGGGATGGCATTGCGACCGAGGTCACCGCGACCAGACTTGTCAACATAGCGCCCCTCCAGCTACAAAGTGGGCATGCTAAAGTTCCCGACCTCCTGACTTTGCGGGAGCCCAACATGCTCAAGCCAGCGACGAAATCCAACTCCGCACCGACAAGGGCATCCACCCCTGCTAGGGTTCAGTCGCGCTTTCCGGTGTGGCTGCCGGCCTTGCTGCTGGTTACTGTCACGGTCCTTGCTTATCAGCCCGCCTGGCACGGTAAGCCCATCTGGGATGATGCGCCTCATATTGCCAAGTCCGAACTCCATTCCATCTCGGGGCTGGCCCGCACCTGGTTCGAGCCGGGGGCAACTCAGCAATACTATCCATTGGTGTACACCGTCTTTTGGGTGGAGCACAGGCTCTGGGGCGATTCGACCCTGGGCTACCATCTGCTTAACATTCTGCTTCACGCATCTTCCGCCTTGCTATTGCTCGTCATTCTCCGGCGTTTGGCTCTGCCTAGCGCCTGGCTTGTGGCAGCCATCTTTGCGATTCACCCTATCCAGGTCGAGTCGGTCGCCTGGATGACTGAACTCAAAAACACCCTCTCCGGAATCCTTTTTCTGAGTTCGGTCTGGGCTTACCTTCATTTCGACCGGACCCGCAGTCGACGATGGTGGAGTTTGGCTGCCGGATTGTTTGTCCTAGGCCTGACCGCCAAAACGGCTATTGCCACTTTGCCCGCTGGCTTGTTGGTTCTCTTGTGGTGGCAACGTGGCAGCCTCTCCTGGAAATCCGATATTCGACCCCTGGTGCCCTTCTTTGCTGTGGGCCTGCTGGCTGGCCTGTTCACCGCCCACATCGAACGCAAACTCTTCGGAGCCGAGGGCGGGGAGTTCAACTTCTCCTTCATCGAGCGCTGCCTCATTGCCGGCCATTCCCTCTGGTTCCACCTGGGAAAACTTTTCTGGCCAGCGAACCTAACTTTCATGTATGAGCGCTGGGCCATCAACCAATCGGTGTGGCGGCAGTATCTCTACCCTGGAAGCATGTTGTTGCTGCTGACGGGGTGCTGGTTGCTGCGGCGCTGGAACCGCGGTCCGTTGGCCGCGCTGCTCTGGTTTGCGGGCATGCTCTTTCCGGCACTGGGCTTTTTTAACGCCTATTCCTTCCGCTACTCCTTCGTGAATGATCACCACCAGTATTTGGCCTGCTTGGGCATGATCGTGCTGGCTTCCGCCACGCTGGTGTGGTTGTTGAGGCGCTGGAGGTTGTGGGGGCAGGTTCCGGGGTATCTGCTTGGCCTGGCACTTCTGGGAATGCTGGCCGGGTTGACCTGGCGCCAGAGCAAAATGTACGCGGACATGGAGACCCTCTGGCGGACGACTCTGGCGAGAAACCCCGCCTGCTGGATGGCCCACAACAACCTTGGCGTTGTTCTTGACATGAAAGGCCAGCCCGACGAGGCAATCGGCCAATTTCGAGAAGCCCTCCGTCTCAAACCCGACTACCCTGAAGCCCACTACGACTTCGGCACTGCTCTCGTCAGTAAAGGTCAAATCGACGAGGCAATCAGCCAGTTCCAAGAAGCCCTTCGCCTCGAACCCAATTACGCCGCAGCCCGCTACAACTTCGCCGCCGCCCTCCTCAATAAAGGCCAAATCGACGAGGCGATCCGCCAATATAAGGAAATCATCCGCCTCAAACCGCACAGGGTCAAGGCCCACAACAGCCTGGGCATTGTCCTCCTTGAGAAAGGCCAAGTCGACGAAGCGATCGGCCAATTTCGAGAAGCCCTCCGCCTCAAACCGGATGATCCTGAGGCGCACAACGACCTCGGCGCCGCCCTTGGCATGAAAGGCCAAACCGACGAGGCAATCGGCCAATTTCGAGAAGCCCTCCGCCTCAAACCCGACTACCCTGAAGCCCGCAACAATCTTCGGAACGCCCTCCTCCAGAAGGGCAAGAGCGGCGGGGTTGTAAGGTAATTCCAGGAAGCCACCCACCTTGCAATTGTTCACACAACAACGCCCAACGCCCTGCGCGTTCGCTCGACAATCAGGTCACAGCGCGGATGCTGGCAAATCAGACCGTGTCCGTACTCAAGCCCAAAAGGACAACTTGGCATTGGCCTGACCTGGCACCATCCCCCATCCAAACCGCGCAGGATTGCGCTGACACGACACTTCAACGGTTCCGGCGCACCCGCGCCAACCTCAATTACATCCACCAAAGAAATGGAAGACCGATCCGAAGACGACATCGAAATGTTTCCCGCACTAAACCGCATTCTACTAATTAGACCCGCCGGAACGAAGGATGTTCAAATCCGTTACCGGCACTGTAAGGTGGACGCCTCGCCCCTCCCCCGCCTACCCGATCTTGGGAACGTCCGGCTAAAACGCCGCTTTCAGCCCCTTACGATACTGGTCAAACGCCGTGCGGCCCTTGCGCGTCAGCCGCAACAGTGTCCGGGGCACTTTTCCGCGGTAGGTCTTCTCAATTTCGACGTAGCCAGCCTCCTCCAATCGGGCGAGATGGCTGGAAAGATTGCCTTTGTTCATCTCGGTGGCATTCAACAGGTAAAGAAAGTCGCATTCTTTGACCGGCCAGAGCAGGGCAACGATCATCAGCCGCCCTGGCTCATGAATGACCCGGTCCAGTTCGGAAATCGCTCGCAGTTGCTCGTTCATTGCGCTTCAGCAGCGGGCGGGGAGGTGTGCCGGATGTATGAAAACAGAGTAGCCAAGCCGGAGATGACCCACACAACGCCAACGAAGAACATCACCGACCGCGCCGCCTCGATAAAATTGCCGGAACCGGTGAGACCAATTACGAGAAGCCCCAGCGCCATGAAGAGCAATAACAGCCATTTCCACGGGTGTTCCCTTCCCATGCGCCAGATACAGAACCCATATATCAGCACCCACTCCCGCAAGGCCCGTCATCGCACCAAAATGCCTCCTCTCAAACGCCACAAGGCAGGCCAAGCCAGCCGCGACAATTGCCGCGACGAAACCAAGTGCGAGCATCGTGTACCACAAGCCTTTTCTGGTAGGTACCCCGGGCGCGGCTTCTCTGCCAGCCAGTCTGGGTGCGAGCATCAGGCGCCACAAGGAGTGGCCGGCCACATACCCGGTGCGCGGCCAAGTGATATGCTTTTTGATGACTCTTCGGAGCAGGTAGCCGGGACCCAGCACCAATATCAAGACCGCGTACATGAACAGGAGGCTGGCGAACATGTTCGTCCTCCAGATCGAATGCTCCGGTAGAATGGCCTGCAAGTAACCCAACAGGGCGAAGCCCAAGAGCATCAGGCCCATGAACATCTCACCGGTTCCGTCGATATTGTCATACAGCTTGTGCCGCTCCATGTTGCCGTGTGGTCTTGGCGCGTGGGCAGCATCTACTGTGGCCGTCAGTCTAAGCCAGGCGGTATGAATATCATATTTCATGCAAACTAGTTTGCACTACAAACCCGCTATTGTAAACATTCTTTTTTTAACTCTTTTTCAGGAGGCGGAGGGAATCCGTTACGAACAATCGCACCAGATCCAGCCGCCGTTGGCGTGATCAGTTTTACTGCCGCGGTTCGCGCCGCAATTCGGCAATGGATCAGCGTTCGTTAATCACAGGAGCCTTCTGGATCCGTGTTTAATCCACGGCCAAGCCATCCGGTTGACTTCTACGGCGTTGCCTTTTTTTCCTCGAACAGTTTTTCGATGTCGGGATTGCGCTCGTGGCCCGCCGCCAGCACCCGTTGATAATGCCAGCGAGCGAGTTCCACCATGGGCGGCTGCTGCATGATATAAATAACGGCAAGGTTATAATGGGCGTCGCCATAGTCCGGCCGGAGCTGGATGGCTTTGCGCAACGCGATCTCGGCAGGGCCGCGCATGCTTTTCTGAGCGAGGGTGATCCCGAGATAATTCTGAATTTCAGCGCTTTGGGGATCAAGCTTGGCGGCGCGGCTGAGCACATCAAGCGCCTCGTCATATTTCGCCTGCCGGAACCGCAGGCGCCCCAGAACCGACAGACTGTAAGCATCGTCGGGAGCGATGGCGAGAGCCTGCTTGATGTATTTTTCGGCTTCGGTCCAATGGTTGAGTTCGAGCTCGATTGAGGCAAGGTTGGCAAGCGTAAAGATATTCCGGTTGTCCTGGCGGAGAGCTTGCAGGTAGGCATCCTCCGCTTTATCCAACTGTTTTTGGGAGAAATAACGTTCGGCTTCAGCGAACAGCTGGGTGGTGCCAACGGGCAGTTCCTTGGCAGATTTTTTTCCGGCATTAGGCTCGGCGAGTTTGGTTTCATTGGCTTGGAAGAGGGCCAACTCTTCGGCAGTGTAAGGCACCTGACGCGCCTCGAAGACCTGAAGCCTGGCTTGGAGTGTAGCCACCTGGCTTTCCAATTCCTCGACGCGCGGGGCGACCACCTTGCCCTTGCGGCCGTAGAGCGACTTGTTGGCAGCGTCCAGTTTCTTTTGCAAGTCATCCCGTTCCTGCTCGAGCTGCCTGACGTGATTCGCATTCGCCGACGGACCGACGGCAGGAATGACGGTCGAGGTAATGGTGGTTGTGGACAATTGTTTAACGCGGTTTCCCAAAGCGGTTTTTTCGAGGCGCAGGATTTCATTATCCGACTGCAAGGCGGCGATTTTGGCTTCAGCCAGGGCCAATGAGCGGCTGGCGTCTTCCGGTTTTCCAGTTGATGGCGGCACGGCTTGCAAACTGGCAAGCTCCTTTTTCAGGAGCAGGTTTTCGGAACGCAACGCAGCCGCAGCCTCGCCATCCGCGCTCAGAGCTGTGAGACGGGATTGGAGGGCATCTTTTTCCAAAGACAACCTAGTGCTGGTCTCTTTTTGAAGAGCCAACTGGCGATTGGCATCCGCCAGCGCTGTCGCTTTTGGGGTCTGGTCAGCAAGGTTGCGATTGGCCTCAGTGAGGGCTTGTTGCGTTTTGGCCAATGCCTTTGCATCTGAACTCACGGAAGCTGGCTTTGATTGTTCCTGAGCCAGGCTGACTTTGAGCAGATCGTTTTCTTTGGCGAGTGAATCGAGCTTTGCCTGTGCTTTGGCCAGCTCGCGCGGGTCCACGGCAGCCGGCTGGGCTGCAAAAGCCTCCTTCAATTTGGCTTCGAGCAACGACTTGTTCGCGGTCAGCTGTCGCACCTGCTCTTTCAGATCATTGAGCTGATTTTCCAGTCCAGCCGACAACGCGGGCGCTGAAACCGAGCCAGGGACGGGCGCGTCCGTAACACCCCCAACTTTTGAGGCGGAAGCCGCAGCCGGAGCGACTGCGACAGCAACGGCGGTCGGAATGGAAGCTGTGACCGGGATAGCCGCGATCCTGGAGGCGATGTAATTGAGCCGGAATTTGACCACAGGCACATTCCAATCCGGGTAGCCGTTGCGGAATGTTTGCAGAGCAACCTGGGCGTCGCGATATTTTTCCAATGCCCTGGCTGGCTGGCCGCTGCTGTTCAATGAATCAGCCTCCTGAACGAGGTAGTAAATCTGGAGGTACTGGTCATCCGGCCCGTCGGCGCGGACGCGAGGAAGACCGGCAAAGAGCGCTACCAGGACAAGGGCAACAAATCGTTTCATCCTTGTAAGATAGCGAAGCCGGTTCCGGTATGGCAATCAGGGAGATTTTTTGACCGCGCCCCATTCTCCGCTTGCGAATGGGTGGGGCTTTCTTACATCCTCTGCCTCCGTATGAGCGCGCCGGGTCTAATGCTCGGCGGCTGAGTTGTTGACGAACCTTTATGAAAGAATATCAACCAGGTGACATTCGTAACTTCGCAATTGTAGGCCATGCTTCCTCCGGAAAAACCATGCTCAGCGAGGCAATGCTCGCGACGGCGGGCGTGATCAACCGCATGGGCGGCATCGCGGCGGGCACCACGGTCTCGGATTATCATGAGAGCGAGCAGAATCGGCAGATCTCCGTGTCGGCCACGCTCATGCACCTGGAGTGGCTCGGGAAGAAGTTCAATGTCCTCGATTGTCCGGGTTACGCGGATTTCATCAGCGAAGGTTTGGGCGCGCTGCGGGTCGGGGACTTCGCGCTGGTTGTCGTGCACGCCAACCACGGCGTGGGCGTGGGCACGGACGCGGTTTGGAAGTATTCAACCGAGGTCGGCATTCCGAAAATGATCGTGGTGAATGCGTTCGACAAGGAAGAGACGGATTTTGACGCGACGCTGGCAAAGATCCGGGAGCATTTCGGGGACCGGGTTTTCCCAATGACCATCCCCATCAATCCCGGCCCGGGCTTCAATCAGGTACTGGATGTGCCGCGCAATGAGATCATCACCTACGCCGGTGACAAGAGCGGCAAATACACCGAAGCGCCCGCTACCGGCGAGTGGGCCGAGAAAGTCAAGCAGTTGCACAGTCAACTGATCGAGTTCATCGCCGAGTCTGATGACGCATTGATGGAAAAGTTTTTTGCGCAGGGCGGGTTGTCTGAGGAGGAAATGCGCGCCGGAATCCACGCCGCGGTTCAGAAACAGGTGTTTGTTCCGCTATTCGTCACCGCGGCGGAAAGCAATATCGGCGTCGCGCGGCTAATGGATATCATCGCCAAATACGGCTCGTCGCCAGTGGACCGGCAGAAAGTGAAAGCATCTGACGGGGATGGCAAGGACGTAGAGATCTCGCTCAAAGACCCCGACCCGGTGCTTTATGTTTTCAAGACGATGAGCGAGGCACAGTTTGGTGAGTTGTCGTTCTTCCGGATCTACTCAGGCTCGGTGAAATTCGGCAGCGAACTTTACAATACGGCACGCCGGAGCACGGAGAAAATCGGCCAAATCTACCAGCTTAACGGAAAGACCCGCGTAAGCGTGCCGACGCTCGGAGCGGGCGACATCGGGGCAGTGGTGAAACTCAAAGACACGCACACCGGCAATACGCTTTGCGGCGGCAAGAAGCACCTATCGCTGCCGAAGGTGGACTATCCCAAACCGAACATCCACGCGTCGCTCAAGAGCGGGGTGAAAGGCGAGGAGGACAAAATCGCCACCGGCTTGGCGGCGTTGCACCATGAAGACCCAACATTCATTTACACGGTGGACTCCGAGTTGCGCCAGACGATCGTTTCGGCCCAGGGAGAGTTGCACCTGGAGGTGATTGCGGACGCTCTGCGGCGTCGTTACAACGTGCACGTTGACCTGGGCGAACCGCGTGTGCGCTACCGTGAAACGATCAAGGCCAAGGGCGATTCGAAATACCGCCATAAGAAACAAACCGGCGGCGCCGGTCAGTTCGCCGAAGTCTGGATGCGCATCGAACCCAAGCCGCGCGACAGCGGCCTCGAGTTCACCAATTCACTCGTTGGCCAGAACGTGGATCGAACGTTCGTGCCGTCGGTGGAAAAGGGCGTCATGAAGGCCAGCGAGGAAGGCATCCTCGCCGGCTACCGAGTGGTGGATGTGAAGGTTGATTTCTACGATGGCAAGATGCACCCGGTGGATTCCAAGGACATTGCGTTCCAGATCGCCGGTTATTTCGCGTTCAAGGAAGCCTTCACGGCGGCCCGGCCTTGCCTGCTCGAACCCATTCATCTGGTCGAAATACGCATCCCCGAGGATTGTATGGGCAAAGTGATGGGCGACCTTTCGAGCCGGCGCGGCAAGATCCAGGGCATGGATATGGAGGGCGGGTTCCAGTTGATCAAAGCGACCGTGCCCGCCAAAGAGCTCTACCGCTATTCCAGCACGTTGCGTTCCCTGACGGGCGGACGCGGGGTGCACTCGGAATCGTTCAGCCATTACGAGGAAATGCCGCGCGAGGCGGAGCACAAAGTCATCGAGGAAAGCAAGAAGGCCAAACAGCAGCCAGCGGCTGAGTAGGCCGCTGTTGACTGTGATTATTGTCTATAGTGACCGCCAGCGCGAGTTGACCCGGAGACTGGATTCGTGAGGTCCGCCGAAATTCTTGGAGTCATAACCATTGGGTTTCCGTTCTGCGCCTTCAAGGTGCTGACGGGAAAAACGGCGCTTGAACGGCTGCCGATGCCGTGGGGCGCGTTCGTAGGCGGGTTCCTCCTGGCCCTCGGAATGCTCGATCTTGTGATTAATGTGACGGATCTCGTCTTCCTGATATTCAAGGGGAAACGCATCGCAAGCACCTGCACCCTGACTCTGGCCGCCGGTGTTTTCCGGCGCGGATGGAAGGAGCTTGGCACTTCGTTGGACGTGATGCTTTCATTCACGCTGGTTGCGATTATGGTTGGCGGAGGTTTCTTCCGGGATTTTGACAAGGCGACGCTCGTATTGTGGGACGTGAGCGTTGTCTTCAACGTTCTGGGTGCAGGCCTTAACCGGCTTGTCGGTTCCCTTGGGAATCTTCGCCAAGCTGAGTAGTCAAGAACTCCAGACTGGCACAATTTATGCGGCATTTTACCTGGACACAGGGTTGGTGTCCTACATCTGTATAGTGGTGGGCAGTTGCGCGTGAAACTTGCCGCACGTCTTTCATAGTTGGGGTTGGGGCGGCCCGGTATAACAGCCGGGCCGCTTTTCTTGCGCCGTCGCGGCACCCCTCTTGTCATCACCTCTCCAAAACCCTCTAAATCCCGTCCACTATGCTTTCCACCCAGAGGTTGAATCGCGGGAAGCCAAACATCGGCTTCAATCCGTGGCTCAGTGCTGAGGTTGTACAAACATGTGCCAAAGTGTGCCGCCCCCCTAACACCTTCGGAAGCCCGCAAATCCCGGCTAGGCTTACCCCGTCAAAGCGCTTTACTCCCGGCGAAACTTGATGAACCTTCCAGTAATGAAGTTTCTCGCAGCGCCGCTGCTGCTTCTGGCTGCGATGTTTACTGCCGTAACGGCTTTTGCCGGAGGCAGCGGCCTCAATGTCATCGTCGTCGTCAACCAGAACAGCACCAATTCACTGCAACTTGGCAATGATTATTGCGAAAAGCGCGGGGTGCCGCCCCAGAACCTGTTCCGCATGACCGGTTGGACCGGCGGTGTCACAAATTGGAGCCAAGCAGATTTCGACACTTTGCTTCTAAATCCGCTGCTGGCCATGATTGTTAACCGTGGCCTGACTAACCAGGCCGCGTTTGTGCTCCTGTCCATGGACATTCCCTTCAACATTGGCGATGACGGAAGCTACAACAGCACCACCGCGGCCCTCTTTTACGGCTTCAAAACCAACACCGGGTCGCTTGGCACTTGTTCCCTGCCCGACTCCTCCTCCAACAGCTATGCTTTTAGCGAATTGCCCTTCCGTGAGGCACCGCCCAACACCGCTCCCACGAATTCCTTTCTGGCGATGATGCTCACCGATAACAGCTTCGCCGGGGCGGAACTCATTCTAACCCGGGGTGTGGCCAGCGACAGCACTTTCCCCACCCAAACCGTCTTTCTCGCCAAGACCAGTGATCCGCTTCGGAATGTTCGTTTTGTCGAGTTCGACAATGCCATTTTCGAGGGCCGTGTCCGAGGCGACAATTCTCTCGTGTGGACAAATACAGATTTCACATATTTCACGAACAGCCTCGGCCTGATGACAGGCCTGGCGAATCTTTCTCTGCCAGCCAATGCTTTCGTCCCCGGTGCCATGGGCGACAGCCTGACTTCTTACGCCGGCATCATTTTCGGCGATAGCGGCGGACAGACAACCCTGCTGGCCTTTCTCGAAGCAGGCGCGGCTGGCAGCTACGGGACCATCACGGAGCCTTGCAACTATACCCAGAAATTCCCCAACCCAATCGATTACTTCTACCAAAACCGCGGCTTCTGCCTTGCCGAGGCCTACTATCAGAGTCTCCAGAATCCCTTCCAGGGCCTCCTGGCAGGCGAACCGCTTTCGGCGCCTTTTGCCCGTCCGGGCAGCGCTGACTGGGGTTCACTCACTAACGGCACTGTGCTCAGCGGCCAGGTCGCGCTTAGCCCGACATTCTTCGCCGCAGCGACAAACCTGCCACTGGGCCGGGTGGACCTTTTTGTAGATGGCAGCTTCTTTCAGACCATCACCGACCTTCCTCCTTCGGCGGGCAATGTTTTATCGGTTACCCTGAATGGCTTCACAACCAACTGCACCGTGTCTGCAAACGCCACGCTTGCGTCCGTGGCCTCAGACCTGGCCGCCGCATTGAACGCGCAGATTAACTCCACCTGGGTCCAAGCCTGGCCGGTGGGCGACCGCCTCGAATTGCAATCACTCGATGTGACGGTTCCGGGCAGCAACGTGACCCTGAACGCCAGCACCGCCATCGGCTCGGCGGCACAGCTGACCTCGTTACTAACGCCCGCCCAGCCCGCGTTCCTCGACACTATTGCCACCGGTTACCACAGCGTTCTCGCCGGCAACACACCAGTCGTGGGCGATTGGCTCCAGCTCGAATTCATCAAGACGAACGGCACACAAATCATCGTTGCCGTGACCAACACCGCCCCCAGCACCACCATCGCCACGCTCGTCCAAAACCTGGTGAACCTGGTCAATGCGAACCCGGCCTTGCAGTCCGCCGACGGCGTTCTGGCCTCGGACTTCTTCGACATTACCCCTTATGGCATCGTGGCCGCGCAGCTCACCCTCTACGCCGGCTCGCCCGGCTGGCCTGCGTCCCAAATCCAGGTCGCGTTTGCCGCCTCAACCAATCTCCTTGCCCTGCCCGCCGGGACCAATATGCTCGAGGACAATCTTTCCGATCTTCAACCGCGCAACCATCTTTATGTCAGTTCCGGCGCCACCTCATTGCCGGTAAGTTTTACCCTCGACACAACCCAGCTTCCAGACGGCTTCCATCAACTGACCGCCGTCGCACACGAGGGTACCAGCGTGGACACTCAGACAGCTGTCTCTCGCAATGTCCAGATTCAGAATTCTTCCCTCTCAGCCAATTTCACACTGCTCCTTGCGGGTACAAATTCAACAATGAATATGCCCTTGCAGTTCAATGTTGCAGCCAATACTTCGAGCATTTCATCCATCGAACTGTTGAGCACCGGCGGCTCACTCGGGCTCGTTTCCAACCAGCAGTCCGTGGTGTTTACGGTCGCACCCGCGAGTTTGGGTTTGGGCCTGCATCCTTTTTACGTCCTGGTAACCGATACTTCCGGGCACAGATACCAAACGCAGATCTTGTCTGTCCGCCTTGTTCCTTCGTTCGCTGTCAGCATCACCGGGTCGCCCCTCCTGCTCTCGTGGCCGTCAATTTTCGGGCTGAGTTACGACATCCTCACGACTACGAATCTCCAAACTTCTTTCCAGGTTGTGACTTCCTTTGTCGTCTCCAACTCGGTCGCCCAGTGGCTGGTTCCCGCGCCCACTGGCGCTGCAAGTTTCTACCGCATAGGGTTGACTCCCTGATTCGACCGGACTGTGATTCCTCGCTTTCGTTTGCCCGCGGTCAGGAAAACGGGAGAAAAGTCCGGTAACGTTAGTTTTCCAACAAGCCCTGCACCGTAACGCTTCCAGTGCCATCCTGCGTGAGCCCGCCCTGAACATTATTCAGGAATCGCGCTCCGCTAATCAGGTTGTTAGTGCAGGAACCATCATTAACCAGGAAGGCCTTCCCGCCGCAGTCACTGATGACAAGGCCCACGAAGCTGTTCCCTGTGCACTCTGTGTTCGGTCTGAGCTGCCAACCATCCTGGCCATACGTATCGCTCTGCGCCATGAACACGCCGTGCTTGCGGCTCTGCCGGATAATCAACGCCTGAAACAGGTTATTGCGCGCGTCGCGCATGAATATCCCCAAGTCGTTGCCGGTCAGCACCGCGTCGCTGATAACATTGTGCCCGAAGTCCAAGTCCAGTGAGATCCCGGCTGAGAGGTTATCGTGCAGCAGCAAACCTGTGAAAATGCTCTCCTCCGTCTGGTAACAGGCCAGTCCATCGAATTGGTTGTCAAACGCGATGAAATCACGCACCGTCAGCCGGCGTGTTCCTTCGGAGCTCACCAGCCCACCCGAACGGCATCTGCAGCAGACGACCCGTTCCACCAAGGCATCAACCGCGGCCCGGACGGTCACGCCATTGTTGCGGATCTGATCGCTGCCGGTTGTGGATTGCCACGACTCCAGTTGCTGATGCTGGCGGTTCCCATCGATCAGCAGGTCCGCCAGGTGGACGTGCGCAGTGGGGTGCTCGGGCGCTTTCACCGTCGGACCAAGAATCACTACCGGACAATTAGCGTTGTCGGCCAGATAGAGCACGGTGGAAGACCCGCTACCCCGCAAAGTCTGATGGTCATACCGGAGAATAATCGGCTGTCGCACTATGTAAGTGCCCGGCGCGAGCACTGCCTCGCCTCCCGCAGGGAGCCCATCCAGCACTCGCTGGATCTCTTCGCCGCCGGCATTGGCGGGCACCGATAGTGAGCCTGGTTCTGCTGCGATCGCCGTAAGGGCGAAGAGGCTGATGGCTAATGAGGCAAGGAATTCCCGGGAATTGAAACAATCGTCGAAGTTACAGGCGATTTGTTGCCTCAAGCTCATGGGGAAGCAACTTTGTTCGAAAGACTTTGTGCTGTTCGATATAGTGACATTGCTGTGACTCCGCTATTCCGAACTCGTTTCCTGGCTGGGGCCCCCCACACTTGGAACTCCAGCGCTACAAAACCTTCTTCCGCATTAGCCGTGCCAAGTATTATTGAGAACCGGCGAATACAGATTTGCCCGCTCTCTGGAAGACAGACATTCGGCTCCCACCTTCAGGGCAGACTCGTGGCCGGTTTGGTCGCCGGGGTCGCCGACAGGTGGTGGCAATGTTGAGAATTTGCCTTCTGACTGAAGGGCTCCCGACGGAGTCAATAGTCGGATGGGGCGATTACGGTGTCTTCTTGAATAGCCGCTTTATCCAGTTCTGCACCCCGACACCATGACGGTGCAGGCCAGACGTAAGGATCAGGCCGCAAAAGAGGGTGAAACCAACAGAAATGAGCACCGTTCGCACGCGAAAGGCGGCATAAGTTTCATGTGATACATTCAGGAAGGTCGCCCGGTTCAGGCCAACAACTATGGTTGTCGCCACTAGGGAGAACGACGCTCCGCTTAGCGCCCAAGGGAGCCAGTTTTGCTTGTCTCTATAAGCCATCACACCGAACCAGATGGCGGTCACAGCGGACAGTATCCAAGGCAGCTTATTCACGACACCCTACTTACTGGGAGGGCCCCTTCCTGTCAAGCGGCCCGGTTGCTTCCGGGCAACTCTCATCCTTCAATCGCTTTCAACCTCTTCCCGGACAATCGGTATCTATCTGCACCCATGAACTGTCACAAGGGCTGCTCCCGCGCCGCCTCTCCAGTTCACCCCGGAGGCACTTCTCGCAGACCCCGGAAAGTTCCTCGATATAGTTTTCGCCCGCCAGCACCGTGTCTTCGTTCGCGTGCGGGCACCGGCTTTCCGGATTGTAAGTGCGAAACAAAACGATGCCCGAGCACGGCGCACGCAGCCGGATTGCTTCAATGACCCGTCTCAGGCACTCGTCGCAAAAGGAAAACACCTTGGCATCCACTGGCCGCTCCGCTTTGCCGCATAGCCGGCACCTTAAAGCCCTCCGGATCCCGTCTGCTTCGCGGACATACGGAATGCGTTTCGGAAAAGCCAGGCAATCCTCGAGCAGCAGGTAAACCTGCCAGTGCGTCTCCCTGGCGAGTTGTTCGAGCTGCAGCTGCCAATCCACACCCCGGCGTGCCAACTCGGCGTGAATGGCGCCGACCTGGCGCACGTGCGCAGTAACCAGCTCGCCACGCGGCAGCTCATAATCGCCATCGCCGACGTGCCGCAACTCGGTCACCAAACCCTCAAGCAGTTCCTCGGAGGAACGCTTTCGAATGGGCTTTATCTGCGTCTCTGTCATGGAAAGCGGGGCGCTGGATAATTCTCAAACTGCCATCACAACCTTGCTGATTATGTTTACCATAGGCCTCCTCCCATCTTTTCCATGCCCAAATCAAACCACATTACAAAATCAGTTGAAGCCCTTTTCTAAACCGGAGCATTTTACCAGCAAGACTCTCAACTCTCAATCACTTCCAACCCTGAATCTTGGATCTTGGATCCTCAATTGCCCCAATCACTTCCCAAACCACGTGTAATCACACACCGCCAGCGGCTCATAAAAGGCGGCCATGCCGGCGCACATCACGCACAAAAACGCCATCTTTACGACTCTCCTAGACCACGCTGTCTTCACATGCCCTAAACAAAGAGGCGCAGGCATCACACCTGCGCCTTACACTCGCCGCGGCGCTCTCAGAACTGGCTGCAGACTGGGAGGCCTGCCGAAACCATCGAGCCCCGTCGTTAACTAAATTATACCACCCCTGCCTCTGGTTGCAATCTTTGCTGCCGCCCCTTTCATAGATTGGCGAGCAGCGAGCCGGGGCACCTTGTGTCGGTTGCCAACTAGTGAATACAGCCGATTGCCGGTCTGCGCCATACGGTCAGTAGGCTTTCGCAGTTGAGTTTCCTAAGCTTCCTCATTGACCACGTGGCGAGTATTGGTAGTATGTACGACTTGATTTTCAATTCTTGACTGAGATCTGACTATGGCAGTGAAAATTGCAATTAACGGGTTCGGCCGCATTGGTCGCCTGGTGTTTCGGGCGATGGTTGAACAAGGTCTTGTGGGTAAGGACGTTCAAGTGGTTGCTGTCGGCGACATCGTCCCGGCTGACAACCTGGCGTACCTCCTGAAATATGATTCCATCCAGGGCCGTTTCAAGGGAACCGTAAGCTCTGAGAAATCGACGGCGGACAAGGCTGACGATGATGTTCTGATCGTGAACGGCCAAAAAATGTTTGTCGTGAGCGCCAAAGACCCGTCGCAACTACCCTGGAAGCAGTTGGGCGTGGACGTCGTGATCGAATCCACGGGGCTGTTTACGGATGTCGAGAAGGCAAAGGGCCATCTGGCCGCCGGCGCGAAAAAAGTGATTATTACCGCGCCTGCGAAGGGCGAATGCCCGACCTTCGTCATGGGTGTTAACGAGGGGAAATACGACCCAAAGCTGCACCATGTCATCTCGAACGCTTCATGCACGACGAATTGCCTGGCTCCAATTGTGTTTGTTCTGCTGAAGGAAGGTTTCGGCGTGGAGGAAGGCCTGATGACCACGGTTCACTCTTATACCGCAACGCAGAAAACAGTTGATGGTCCGAGCAAAAAAGACTGGAAAGGCGGCCGGACGGCGGCGCTGAACGTAATTCCGTCAACAACAGGCGCGGCCAAAGCTGTGGGACTGGTGCTGCCTGAAGTGAAAGGCAAGTTGACTGGCATGTCGTTTCGCGTGCCGACGCCGACCGTGTCCGTGGTGGACCTGACAGTGAGGACCGTTAAAGAGACCAGCTACGCTGAAATCAGCGCGGCGATGAAGAAGGCGAGCGAAACCTATCTCAAGGGCATCTTGGAATACACCGAAGACGAAGTGGTGAGCTCCGACTTCATCCACTCGACCTCGTCGTCCATCTTCGACCAGGGTTCAGGCATCGAGCTTAACAAGCGGTTTTTCAAGCTGGTGAGCTGGTACGATAATGAGTGGGGGTATAGTTGCCGCGTGGCAGATTTGCTCAAGTTCATGCTTAAGAAAGGAATTTAGTTTTTAGGTTGTTACGGTGGTTTGGGGACGGCGATCCGATAGCGGGTCGCCGTTTTTGCTTTGAACCCGGATTGATTGGGGATGCTGGATTTTGGGGGCTCGTCACCCCACGGACGTTTTGCTTGCCATTGGTAGCCCGCTGGCTAACCATGGACCAAGGGTGACAGTTTTAACAACAAGTAACCCACCTCCAAAGAGGTCCCAAAAGGCGACAGCTTACAGCAAAGACCTGCTTTTGAAGTGCCTCCGCCAAAATTGTGGTGTAACGATTGAATTTCCCGTCCACGGCATCAGCGAGACAGTGATGTGCCCCAAGTGCGGGGTGAAAACTGTCCTGGTGGGGCCGGCATGATAATAGTGTGACTCCGCCGCTCAGGAAAGGAGCGCGCGGTGGCATGCGCAGTGAAAGTTGTGGGACAAGGATGAATGAAGATCAAATTTCTCACGACGGATGGCACCATCGACAAAGTTTCCTTTGCCGCGAAGAGTGAGTTTGCGATCGGACAACCGCAGGTCATGAAAATTCTGAGGGACGCGAACGCAACGTTCGAGTATGAAGTCGAATCCGTTCTGCGCAAAGACAGTCTCGACATAACGGATGAGGATCGACAGCTCATCCGGCGGCGGATCGAATCGGAGGAATGTCCACTCATCGTGGTGACTCACGGTACCGACACAATAATCCAAACGGCAAGAGCGCTGGCAGGAATCTCGAACAAGACCTTGTGCTAACCCAACGCATGTTTATTGAAGCTCATCCACTCTTCTCGTAGCATCCCGGGGTGGATTTGCTTTATGGCGCCAAAAATGCGCTGAATAACACGGCACGCAAGTTCCTTGGCTCAACTGCCTGGGACACCGCCGCCTGCGAACTACTTGCCGGCGATGCCTCAGCCAGAAGATACTTCCGTTTGCGGAAGAAAAAAGAATCCGTGGTTCTGATGGATGCTTCGCAAAACCCCAGCAGCGTCGCACCTTTTATCCACGTCGATCAGCATCTCCGTCAACTCGGTTTCAGCGCGCCGGCCATTCATGCCCGGGACGAACAAAATGGGTTGCTGCTACTTGAAGATTTCGGCGATGGAACGTTCACGTGCCTGCTGGAAGGAAAAGACGATCCGAACCGGCTTTATGCCTTGGCCACTGATATCTTGATCGCCTTACACAAACACCCCTTGGCGGTCCCGAAAGATCTACGGGCCTACCACCCGGAAAAAAATGCTGGAGGACATTGAGCTCTTTTTAGAATGGCGGACCCCGGGGATTTCGGAGGAAGGAAAAACAAACTTTCGGGCTGTTTGGCGAGAGGTGTTGCCAATGGCACATCTGGTTCCGATGTCGCTGCTGCTGCGTGATTATCATGTGGCCAACCTGATGCTGCTGCCCGACCGCGCCGGTATCCGCCAAGCAGGGCTCCTTGATTTCCAGGATGCGTATCAAGGTCCGATTACCTATGACCTAGCGTCCCTGCTCGAGGACGCCCGACGCGACGTTCCGGAAAGTTTGAGAGAGAGAATGAAGGCTCGTTATGTCGCCGAATTTCCATACTTGGAGCGGGGCACCTTTGAAAACTCCACGGCAATTCTAGCGGCACTCCGCCACACACGCGTGCTGGCCATTTTTGAAAGGTTAAGCCAGCGGGATGGAAAGCATGACTACAAGAGACTTCATACACCCCGTGTGGAACGAATGCTGCGAAGGGCATTAAGCCATCCCATGCTGGCAACCGTGGGGCAATGGTTCGAAAAATATGTGTGGAAAGATTGAGAAGGCCATCGTCCTGGCTGCCGGGTATGGTACCCGGCTAAAGCCTTTGACGGATCGAATGCCCAAGCCTTTGGTTCCTGTGGCAGGTAAACCGATGATTGAATATGCTCTCGAAAAATTGGAGGCTTACGGGATAAAGGAGATCGTGATCAATGTCTCACATCTCAAAGAACAACTGATCGCCTATGCTGGGAGTTTCCAGAGTCTGACAATCAGGATATCAGAGGAGGCGGAACCTTTGGAAACGGGTGGAGGGCTGAAAAAGGCGCTTCCGCTCCTGGGCAGCGAGCCCTTTTTTACCATCAACAGCGACATCATATGGATGGATGGACAGGAAGGCGCGTTGAAACGCTTGGCGGATTGTTGGGATGAAACCAGAATGGACATTTTGCTGCTCACGCAATCCAGAGCCAAAGCGGTTGGCTACGATAAAGGCGAAGACCACCTGTTTATCAAACCCGGCAATACGTTTGGCTGGAGGCAGCAAGAGGCGCCTTACATCATCGCTGGGCTTGGTATAATACATCCCAAGGTTTTCTCAGCTGCTCCCGACGGAAAGTTTTCGGTCAAGGTTTTGTGGCACCGGGCACTTCACCAAAACCGACTCGCCTGCCTACCACATAACGGTCGATGGTTCCAAACCGGCACGCTCGATGACATCAAGACAGCTGAAGAACACATGAAAGGGGAATGAATGGGTCCCGGAGTGACCCATCGAACACTACAACGATGGCTGGGTGTTCCCGGAACAACCAACTTTTTCTCAGTACCCATCCATTGAAAAGTCGTTCATCTTTCCGCAATGAACAGTAAATTATCCCCGCCCAAAGGGGGCCGGGCTGTCGAGTTTGTCCCAGTTCGTTCATCTATTGGTTATAGCGGAACTCCTCTTGCCTCTGTTCCTGCTTCTCTTGCCATTTTACATACTTCCGCATCATCTCTTGGTCCAACCCACCGTCCCCACACAGTACCCTTGCGCCCAAAAGTGGTTGCCCCAATACGGCCCCCGTCTCAAGTCCCGAAACGCACTGAACACCCGGATCGCACTCTTGCCTTTCAGACGCCCCATGTATTCAGATATCGCCAGCTTCGGAGGCACCTGCACAATCATATGTACGTGGTCAGCTTGCACGTTCATCTCCTGCACCTCACAGTTCATCTGCCGACTCTGTTCCCGCACGCACAACTCCACTTCTTCTTTCACCTTTCCCTGCATCACCCGATACCGGTATTTTGGCACCCAGACAATGTGATATTCGCAGTGCCATATCGTATGCGATAACTTTTTGAATCTGCTCATGTTTTTTCCTTTCTGGTTCGTTGTGGGACAACGCTCAGAAAGGATGTTCATGGGCAGATTCTTTTCAGCATAGCTCTTTCTCTAACCCCGTTCACAGAACGGGGATTTCTCCGCTTGTGTTAAATTAGAGTATCCTTGGTCACAATTCCATTTGCGGCAGTAAACTCGCCTTGCGATGCTTGGCGGTGTTCATGAAAATTAATTTTTTATGGTTCTGGATTGTGTTGCTGGCCGTTGGTAGCTGGTCGAGCTGGGGATGCCACACCCCACAATGTCCCGGGAGCGGCAGTTTGGCGTCTGTGGAAATCAAAGGACGAAGCTTGCTCGAAGTCGCGCAGGCCACTTCCGAGGTCTTCCGGGCTGCCGGTTACACGACGATTCCCTCCTCTTCCAAGTACGAGACAAAGTTGATCTTTGAAAAAGTTGGCGCGAAAGGAGATGTGCTCTTGTACGGCGGTTGGCACGACACCGAAGTGTGGTATCGGGCGAAGATTACATTCATCAACCTAGCGTCCGAAACCCAACTCATCAAGTGCGATGGTTACCGTGTTCTCGACCGAAACGACCCGATTTTTGAGCAGGAAAAAAAGCTGTCCTGGTCAAAAAAAGGCGCGTTTCAGGATTTATTGGATCAGGTAAAAGCCAGATTGAATCCTCAGCCAAAGTAATCTTACCCGTCCCGACCACCAGTGATCATCTGGTCTTAGTGATGCAACAACGGCCGGGATAAAGGTTCAAATACCGTGGGCCAAACTTTCGCGCTCAGGGAATTTTTCGCCAGCGTTCCCAGTCGGTGAGGACAATTTGATCAGGCAGCCAGCCAGTTGACATCTTGCGAAGAGGGAACATGGGCGGCATTTCTTTGGTCTTCAACACTTCAAGGATGAAACTCCCCCAGCTTAGCTCTCCCGCATGGATCCATTGCGAGAGAAACCGGGCATCCATAGTGAGCGGGGTCAGGTACAGCGCGTTGATCGGTTTTTGATAATCATTAATGGCAAAGAAATCTTCATGCACGTTAGGATCCTTGGGGTCTGGCGTTGCCCGCAAGGTAAGCCAGACGCTCTGCCGCTGTCCGTACCAGGCTACTGCCCAAGGCATGTCGCTCATAATCAACTCGTTTTCTTTAATCCAACCTTCGATTTGCTGGATGGAGGGAGGAAAGTATGGGGGATAGGAAATGGGCTTGGGTGATGGTGGCAGGAACGCGAAGATCATCGGCAGGCAAGCAAGCACACCAAAGAGGCCGAGCACGGCGTAGCGGATTTGATGAACTGGCATGTGGAGTTGGTCGAGTAACAGGTAAAACAGGCTCACGCCATAGACGAGCACCAACGGGGCCACCAACACCAGCAGGTTCTCAGAATTAAACTCCGGCGAATCTTCGCTAAGCTGAGTGCGGCCCAGCGCTTGGACGATGGCCAGCACTCCAATGCACATAAGCAGAAAATAGCGCAATCGTCTAATGGCGAGGTTGTGGAAATTGATCAGCAGGCCAACTAAGAAAAACGCGGACACCCAGCTGCCGCCGAATTTAGGCAAATCGTTTTGAATGATTTGGCGCAGATTGACCATCAGCTTAATCCAAAAGGCAGTGGGGGTAAACTGGCTAAGGTTCGGCTCGAGTGAGCGCTGGAGGTGGTTACCCTGGTACATCTCAGTGCTCTCCATCACCGCATAAGTGGCCGTGCCAAACGGCGCGCCGCTGATATGATAATTACGAGCGGCCCACGGCGTCATTATCACGGCGAAGGCGAGGAGAGCGATAACAGCAAGCCCCACGCGACGTGTCCCACCAAATAAAACCAGAAACAGCAAAACGGGAAGGATGAGCCAGCCGAAAGAATACCGGGTCAGCCCCCCAAAACCGACCAGTATGCCAGCCAGTACCGCCAGAACTGGCAGGCAGACAGGACCCCACTTCGGGATCCGCGCTTCCTGCTCCAGCAGCAACAGGCACCCCGCCAATCCCAAAAAGATCAGCAACAATAGCATCGTGGATAACCCTGACACAGCGAAGCGCCAATACATTTCTGTGCCCAGCAACACAATGGCCGAAAGCCATGCGACAGGCGGATCAAACAACCGCCGCGCTAGCAGGAAAACCATAACAATTAGCGCGAGAAATAGCACCTCGTTGAATACGGCGATGAGAAAGTCCGGTTGATACCGCCAGAATTGACGACTGCTCTCTGAAGTCATTCTTAGGCTGGCGGTGCTCCAAAATGGATGCGTAACGTCAATTTGGTACCGAAACGGCAGTAACTTCATCAGTCCGGCCAAAACCACGGGATACACTGGCGGGTTGGCAAGGTCGGGATGCATCCCCTTAATCCGTGCCGGGTCGGAAACTTTGCCCGTAGCCGCCAGCTCCGGCTTGTTCTGATTGTGCCGTTTGACGAGATAAATGCTGAGGGGCCGGACGCAAAGAGTTGTATAACCTTTGCCTTGGGCGAGATTGCGAGCCACTTGGGCGGCGTCCATCGCTTCAAGGGTGCTCATGTTTTTAAAACAACGCGCGTTGTAGGCGACGACAAAAATTATCACCGCAAGCACCGTCAGGCTGATGCGGACCAAACGCGCGCCACCAGCACCTTCGAACTTGTGAATGCTGTCCTGTATAATCGCCATAACTTTAAAATCCTTCCAGATGATAGCTGTGTAATTTGCGATGCAGACTACGCCGGCTCATGCCGATCTTCTTCGCCGCCAGTGTGCGGTTCCCATCGGTTTCTTTCAAGGCATGAATGATGAGCTGCTTTTCTGCTTCCTTGACCGTCAGGTCGTTGGGTGGAAGCGCAGACGGCAGTTCGGTGCGGGACAGGGGAACAGCCGGGCCATTGCGCACAGAAGGCGGCAGGTCGCGAGCGGAGATTTTGTCGCCCCTGCACAGCACGACAGCACGTTCCACAGCAGTACGCAATTCTCGAACATTTCCGGACCATCGATATTGCAGGAGTAACTGCGCGGCATCCGCGGTAAAGTTGGTGATCGGCTTGTTATTCTCCTTCGCGAACTCGAGCAGAAAAGCATGCGCCAGCAGGAGTATGTCCTCCAAGCGCTCGCGCAGGGGCGGCAACCAGATCTCCACCACTCGCAACCGAAAAAAAAGGTCTTCCCGAAACAAACCAGCCTTGACTGCCTCTTCCAGGTTTTTGTTGGTCGCGGCGATCAGCCGCAGGTCGGCGGTCAGCGTTTTGTTCGAACCGACACGTTCGAACGTGCGCTCGCCGAGGAAGCGCAGGAGTTTCACCTGAACGGAACTGTCAATGTCGCCGATTTCGTCAAGGAACAAAGTGCCGCCCTGAGCCTGCTCGAAGCGGCCGATACGTCGCTCGTGCGCGCCGGTGAAGGCGCCCTTTTCATGGCCGAACAATTCGCTTTCCAGAAGCGTCGGCGGCAGGGCGCTGCAATGCACACTCACCAACGGCTGCCGGGCCCGCAGGCTGAGCTGATGAATCAGCTTGGCGACGAGCTCCTTGCCCGTGCCGCTTTCGCCCTGTAATAGCACGGTCGCGCGTGTGGGCGCCACCTGCTTAACCATTTCAAAAATCTCCCGCATCGGAGGGGATTCGCCGATGATGTTCTCCAAGCCGAACTTCGAGTCGAGCTGCTGGCGAAGTGATACGTTCTCGGCTTCCAAACCTCGCTGCCGCAGCGCGCGCGCTATGCGCATTTCGAGTTCGTCGATTTGCAGACGGCCTTTGGCGATGTAATCATCGGCCCCGCGTTTCATAGCCTGGACGGCGAGTTCTTCGGAACCGTAGGCCGTCATCAAAATGCAGATCGGTGGTTGGCTAAACGATTTTGCCCGGACGATGAGCTTCATGCCGTCCTCGTTCGGCAAACGGAAATCCGTAAGCAACACATCAAAATGGTCGCGCTCGAGCAGGTCCATTGCCGTCCTGGCGTCCTCGGCAAGGTAAACGTCGTAACGCTCCTCCAGCGCGGTGCGCAGTCCTTCCCGTGTTGTTTTCTCGTCATCGACTATCAATAATGTCGGTTTTGTCATCAGAGAATGCCAAAATGTAGGTTAATCAGCGTCGCGAGGCATAAACAATCTGCGACTCCGGAACGCTCACCGAACAAATTATAATTTTAATCATAGGTTGGGGCCTCCAGCAGGCGCGGTTTCCGCTCGTGCAGCGGCAGCCAGATGCGGAACGTAGTGCCTCGGCCAACCTGGCTCTCCAAGTCGATGCGCCCGTAGTGAGCCCGAACGATTCGTTGCACAATCATCAAGCCCAGACCAGAGCCCTTTTTCTTGGTTGTGTAAAATGGTTCAAAGATGCGGTTGATCTCTTCCTGGGGAATGCCGCCGCCCGTGTCCGAAACGCTGACCCAAACGCCATCCGAACCTTCGCCCGTTTGAAGGGTGAGTGTGCCTCCTTTGGTCATAGCTTGAATGGCATTCTTAATGAGGTTTACCAGGACCTGTTGAATCTGCGTTGGGTCAATTGGAGTAGCCGGCAGTTGCCGGGCCAGCTTGGACTTGACGCTCACACCACGGTTATCCAGTTCCGGGCGCAGCAATTCCAGAGTTTTCAGGACGACATCGTTGAGCGCCCCGGGCCGTAGTTGTGGCGCGACAGGGCGAATTGCCTGCAAAAACTGCGTAACAATGTAATCCAGACGATTGATCTCGCCCTTCGCCACGACGAGATACTGTTCCAGCTTTAGAGCGCTTTCGGCAGTTGCGTGTTCCACAATCAGGACGGGCTCCCGTGGTCGCGACCGTCCACGAGCGTCGGAACTAGACGTGGTAAGCACCTCGTCCTTGCCAGCCACTTTAAGCTTTTTAAGCTCGCGCTCCATAAGCTGCAGATGGATGTGAAGCGCGTTCAGAGGATTGCCAATTTCATGCGCGACACTCGCCGCCAGCAGCGTCAGGGCCTGAATCCGCTCGCTTTCGATGGCTTCAAAGGTTTGTTGCCGGGCTTCGGTGGCGTCGTGCAAAATGAGGGCGACTCCGGCGCTCCCGGCAGCTTGACCATCGAGTGGCGCGGCATAAAGCCGGAGAAAACGTGGGCGCGGATAGGGGATCTCGAACTCATGGCGAACAACACCCGAGCCACCTGCATTGTCGAACCGGGCGATTTTCTCCCAATCAAGCTCGGGAATGTAGTCAGTGATGGGCTTGCCTTCAACGTCCGACTGCAAACCAAGGAAACGTGTCACAGCCTGGTTGAAGTAAAGAATGCGGCCTTCCTCGTCCACAACCAGCACCCCATCTTCAATGGCGTTGAAGACCATTTCCAGGAAGCTCCGCTCGCGGGCCAAACGCTGGACAACGGTTTGCAAACCTTCGTTGTCGAGCCTCCCGATTCGGCCCAGAACCTTGTCTAGAAAACTGGATTTGCCTGCCATTGCTCTAATTCGTTAGCAGTTCAAGGAGATAGTGTTAGAATGCTGCGCGGCAAATATGTTCCAGCTTGATGTATTTGAGCGATTGCTCGCGCGGTCTTCAAAATCACAATTCCGAAACCAGAGTGCCAGATTGACACACACCAAGGCCGAAGGCAAGCAGGGAAGTTCTTGACCAATTCTTTGAGTGCTTTCATTGTCCGCGAGTGCTGAAAAAGACTTCGATCCTTTTTCTTTTGACAGTCAATTGGCTGACGGTCGGCCTGGCTGCCAATCCTGAACGGTCGGTAATTCAAATTGTAACCTCAAGCCAGCAACCGTCCTGGGACGCCCCGTGGCGTTTCGAGCCGGTGCGGCGTGGCGGCGGTTCCGGATTCGTCATCAAAGGAAGACGTATCATGACCAATGCGCATGTGGTGAGTTGGGCGCGCCAAATCCTTGTGCGCCGCTACCAAGATCCGCGGCCCTACCTCGCCGAAGTGGAATTCATCGGGCATGACTGTGATTTGGCGATACTGACAGTGCAGGACGAGGGTTTCTTTGAAAATATAGAGCCCCTGGAGTTTGGGGAACTACCCAAGGTGCGTTCGACCGTGGTCACTTATGGTTACCCTGCTGGGGGCGAGGAAATCTCCTACACTCGCGGAGTTGTTTCGCGCATCGAGTTGGAACCCTATGCGCACATCGGCAACCGGCGGTTTCTGGGCGTCCAGACCGACGCGGCGATTAACCCGGGCAACAGCGGTGGCCCGGTTGTCCAGGATGACAAAGTGGTGGGTGTTGCCTTCCAAGGCCTGCCCGGACTTGAGAATATGGGATTCTTCATCCCGCTGCCAGTCATCGACCATTTCCTGAATGAAATCTCGAATGAGCATTATGACGGCTTCCCGACTGCCGGCATTCGCGTGGTGCCCTTGCAGAATCAGGCTTACCGAAGTTTGCTCAAATTGCCGGACAACAACCTTGGCACGCGAGTGGACAGCCTTTTGCCTATCCCAAGCACGGAAAAAGTGCTCAAAGAGGACGATGTGCTGCTGCGTGTCGGGGCGTTCCCGGTTGCAAGCGACGGCACGATCCTCTATCAGGGCAATCGTCTCTCTGCCGCGCTCGGGTTTCAATTTGCGCAAGCTGGGGAAGCCGTGCCCCTGCAAATTTGGCGCGACGGCCGGCAAATGGATGTGTCATTGCCGATTTACGTGTATGACGCGGATCGCGCGACCGGCTATCAATATGGCTCGCTGCCGCGCTACTATATCTATGGCGGACTCGTCTTCACGCCACTCAGCCTTGATTACCTGAAAACGCAGGGGCGCGCTCCGGCCGATCAATCCGGCATCGAGGCGTACTATGAACTTTATTATCGCCGGAATGAGAGCCCGGCAACGGCGCGGCCGGAACCCATCGTTCTGGCTTCCATTCTTGCCGATCCCGTCAATGCCAACGTGGCGTCCCACGGCTCGACGCCAGTTGATAAAATAAACGGCATCCGCATCGAGAAACTGGACGATGTCGTGCGGGCATTGGAAACGAACACGAACGCTTACGACGTGGTCGAATTCCTGCCCAACCACAATTTCGAAATCCTTGAGCACGGCAAAGCGGCAGAGGCAAACCCGGAAATCCTGAAGACATACGGTGTCCCCAAAGACCGGCGCTTATGAGAATCGACTGTCCCCTCTCAACAAACTTTAATGCAAGCCAGGCATCTCGCCCGCCCGTAACCTCGGGGGTTCCATTCGCCGCCATGAAAACGGACCTCCCCCAGCCGGTGCTTTTGGACGCGCTCGAGTCGTCGCCTAAATCGTTCTTTTCCGGCTCAAGTTCTAAATTGGCATCCAAACGGTTCGCCTGGGCTTCCTTCAGCGTAATAATCCTCTTCAGCGTTCTGGCATCCACTTTCGCACAGGATGAAAAGCGGAGTGAACTCTCGGCCTGGGAGCATTCGGTTGTGACGATCGAAGTCGCGCGCAAGCAATACGACTATTTCCTGCCTTGGAGCAAACGCACCATAAAACTTCGAAAGATCGGGCTGGTTGTCGGCGCCCGGCAGATCCTCACTACGGCCGGTGAGATGTTTGACCGCACGTTGGTACGCGTCCAAAAGGGCGGCCGCGGCCAATGGTGGATTGGGGAAGTCACCTGGATCGATTACCACGCTGACCTTGCCTTGGTGACAGTGTCCGACGCAAAATTTTGGCGCGATCTGAAGCCGGTCGTCTTCGACACCGCAACCCCCTCGGACGGCGCGCTTCAAATCCTCCGCTGGCGCGACGGCAATCTCGAAAGCCGCCGCGCCGAATTCACGCGATACACGGTGCGTGAAGGACAGTTAAGCGCGGTGAACCATGCGGTGCTTGAGGCCGGGTCTGAAATACAGGGCGCCGGCTGGGGTGAGCCGCTTATTGCAAATTCGCACGTTGTCGGCATCATCAGGGCACAGGAGGGCCGCATCTGCGTCGCCACGCCGGCCTCGTTCATCCGGGCGGTGTTGGAAGCTCATAAGAAGGGGGCATATCACGGCCTGGGCTACTTTCATTTCTATTGGCAACCGGCGGAAAATCCGGACTCACTGGCATGGTTGAAACTGCCTGGGGAACAACACGGCGTCATCGTCACCCAGATCCCGAATCGGCCGGATGGAGGCGCGCAAGTTCTCAAGCCGCTGGACATCCTCCTGAAAATCGACAGTTTCGACCTCGACATCCAGGGTGACTACAATGACCCGGAGTATGGCCATCTCATGCTCGAAAATCTGGCCACGCGCGGGAAATGGGCCGGCGATGAGGTAAAGATGCAAATCTGGCGCGACGGCAAAGCAAGGGAGGTTATTTATCGCCTGCCGAAGTTCGAATACTCCAACGCTCTCGTCCCTTATGCCGTCTTTGACCAGGAACCGGAATATTTTATCACTGGAGGGCTCGTTTTTCAGCCCCTGACAGATTCCTATCTCCGAAGCTGGGGCTCCGAGTGGAAGCAGCGATCACCGTTCCGCCTTAACTACTATAACAACGAGGAGCCGACAAAGGAACGCCCTGCCCTCGTGATCCTGTCTCAGGTTCTACCCGATGCTTACAATATCGGCTACCAAGACCAAAGGTATCTCGTGGTAAATAAGGTAAACGGTCAACGCGTCAACCGCCTGCCCGAATTGCGGGCCGCGCTTGCCAAGCCAATGAACGGCTTTCACATATTCGAGTTCGCGGAAGGGGAATCGCTCCGGCGCATGGTGTTGAACGCAGGCGGCCCTGAGCAGGAAGCGACAGCGCGCGTCCTCAAGCGCTACGGTATCGCGGACGCTGCCTACATAGCTTCAGACAAAACCAACTGACCTTGCCCTCCTTTCCGGGCATAGCCAGCCCTATTGGCAATGCCCTCTGGTGAAATAAAGCGAATGGGGTTGGGGTTTGGCTTCTCCGCAGAGCGAAGATGCCGATCAGGAAAAGTCGCCCGACTTGGAGGCAAATGTGCGCCCAACGATCCGGTGGAGCCCGGGATGATGACCGGGAAGCCCGGAACTCACATCAACCCAAACTAAACGGCCCTGCCGGACAGCAAAATTACACATGTTTTAATTAAATTAACTCACTTTCTCATACAAGAAATGGAGAGAGTTTGACAATGCATGTTGAGATTGTTTACTTGGATTCCGTTTGAGTTGACTTAGGTGTGTCGAAATGTCGGCGGGTCTCGGAGTAAAAACCGGAAGGAGTACGAGATCGATGGTAGAGGCGCATATGATGAAGATCAAACGCACGATCAAATACGACGCGGACCGGGTCGGCGGTTTTGGCAGGGAGATCATGAGCGTCGCTGGGTGCGACCAGCTTCCGAGTTGCATCCAATGCGGCACCTGCTCGGGGACCTGCCCGCTAACCATCTACATGGATTTCTCCCCAAGGCAGGTTATGGCACTCGTGCGCGCGGACTTCAAGAACGAGGTTCTTCGGAGCAACACCATCTGGCTTTGTGCCTCCTGCTACAGCTGCACCGTTGAGTGTCCGCGCCAGATTCGCATCACAGATATCATGTATGCCCTCAAGCAAAGGGCCATCAAAGAGCAAGTCTATCCGAAACACATGCCGATTCCCATTCTGGCCAAGGAATTCGCCAAGATGGTCTTAAGCAAGGGGCGCATCACCGAGACCTTGCTGGTCATGCAGTTGTTTCTGCGGGCTAACTGGCGAGCGGTCTTAAGCTCCTGGCGGCTGGGGCTAGGCCTGATCACCACCGGGCGTTTTGTCATCAAACCCGAACGCATTGAGCGCCAGGCTGAGTTGGATGCCATGCTGGCCACAATCACCAACGGCAACGGAAAGGGGAAGGCGTGAAATACTCTTACTTCCCCGGTTGTTCACTCAAAGGGTTGGGCCGTGCTTACGAGGAATCGTTGCTACCAGTCATGCGTCATCTCGGGATCGAGTTGACGGAGCTCGACGACTGGAACTGCTGCGGCGCAACCGCCTATATGTCGGTGGATGAACAGGAAGCGTGCATCCTGGCCGCCCGCAACCTGGCTATCGCGGAAAAGACCGGCCCCCAGGATCTGTTGACTCCATGCAGCGCCTGCTACCTTGTGTTGAACAAGACCAAACATAACGTCGAGGACTTTCCAAAAATCCGCGAGGGCGTCCAACGCGCGCTCAAGGCCGCCAACCTCAGCTACAGTGGCAAGACTGCTGTCCGTCATCCCCTCGACGTGCTTTTCCATGATGTCGGTATTGAGGCCATCAAGCGGAAGGTTGTCCGTCCCCTCAAAGGACTGAAGGTCGCCCCGTATTACGGCTGCCAGGTGGTACGGCCCTATGCGACCTTTGATGAAGCCTGGAACCCGACTACCATGGACGGGATTTTAGCTGCGCTCGGCGCTGAAATCGTCCATTACCCGCTCAAGACCAAATGCTGCGGCGCGAGCCTGACCGGCACGGTGCCGGAAGCGGGATTGCGCATGTCCTATATCCTGCTTAAGGAAGCCGTCCGGCGCGGTGCGGACGTCATTTCCACCATTTGCCCGCTCTGCCAGTTCAACCTGGACGCTTATCACGACCAGATCATGAAACGCTGGGAACCGGCCCGCATCGCCACCGTCTATTTCACACAGTTGATGGGACTGGCTTTCGGCCTGGAACCAAAGCAACTCGGGTTGCATCGGAATTTCGTCCCCATGAAAAGGCTGCCTGAACTCGAAAAATCCGAAATCCGTTTCTGAAAGGTCAAGCATGAGCAACCCTTCCCACAACGGAACCGACGAAGTCAGGATCGGTTTCTACATCTGCCATTGCGGCCACAACATCGGCGCAGTGGTCGATTGCCCCGCGGTGGCGGAGTACACTTCAAAACTCCCTGGGGTAGTTGTGTCGCGCGACTACAAATACATGTGTTCCGACCCGGGCCAGGAGCTCATTCAACAGGATATCCATGACCATAAGCTCAACCGCATCGTCGTCGCTTCATGCTCGCCTCTCCTGCACGAGCACACTTTCCGAACTGCCACGGAGCGGGGCGGACTCAATCCGTTCTATTTTCAGATGGTTAACATCCGTGAGCACGACTCCTGGGTACACACCGACCTCATCGAAGCCACCGCCAAAGCCAGAGCCCTCGCCCACGCGGCGATTCGCCGCGTCCGCTTCCATAAGCCGCTCGAGACAACCCGGGTTCCCATTCACCCGGACGTGCTTGTGGTCGGCGGTGGAATTTCAGGCATTCACGCGGCGCTGACCCTTGGCAACGCGGGCAAGAAAGTCTTCCTGGTCGAACGCGAGCCAAGCATTGGCGGGCATATGGCGAAATTCGACAAGACTTTTCCGACGTTGGATTGTGCCGCCTGTATTCTGACACCCAAAATGTCCGCCGTCCGTTCCCACGAGAACGTCACGCTCTGGACTTATTCCGAGGTCGTGAAGGTTGAGGGCTATGTGGGAAATTACAAGGTAACGGTCCAGCGCAAGCCGCGCTATGTCATTGAAGATCTCTGCGTCGGCTGCCAGGAATGCATTAAGTCCTGCGTTTATAAGGAGCCTAAGTTTTCCGATGAATTCAACGTGGGCCTGAGCAAGCGCAAACCAATCTACATTCCCTTCCCGCAAGCCGTGCCGCAAGTTGTGCTCATCGACCCCGAACGTTGCCTCCAGGTCAAGACAGGCAAGTGCAAAAAGACATGTCTCGAAGCCTGCGCTGATCGCCAAGCCATCGACTTCAACCAGAAGGAGGAACTGATCGAGGTCAAAGTCGGCACCATCATTGTTGCCACCGGGTTCAAGCTGTTCGACGCCAAGCGGATTCCACAATACGGTTACGGTTTGTATCCGAACGTGGTCACATCGCTCGAGTTGGAACGGCTGGTCACGAGCTCCGGCCCAACCGCTGGCGACATTATTCTGCGCGATGGCAGCAAGCCAAAAACCGCCGGGTTCATCCTCTGCGTCGGCTCGCGCGACCTGAAAACCAACCGGTGGTGTTCGCGCACCTGCTGTATGCATTCGATGAAGCTCGCCCAGCTTTTCAAGGAGCATACGGACGCCGATGTCACGATTTTCTATATGGACATTCGCGCGCCCGGCAAGGGCTGCGAAGAGTTTTACGACAAATCGCTGCGCGAAGGGATCCGCTTCATCCGCGGCCGCGTCGCCGAGGTGACGGATTGGGCCCTGGCACCCGAGGAGGAAGGCAAGCTCGTCATCCGCGTCGAAGACACGCTGGCTGGGTTCGTGCGCCGTATCCCGGTTGACATGATCGTGCTGGCTGTCGGAATGGAACCGCAGGTTGATGCGCAGGAAGTACGACGGCTCTTCAATATGAGTTGCGGAACCGAAGGCTGGTTCCTGGAAAAACACCCAAAACTCGCGCCTGTGAGCACCTTTACCGATGGCGTGTTCATCGCCGGATGTTGTCAGGGACCGAAGGACATCCCCGACAGTATCGCTCAGGCGGGCGCTGCCGCCGCCGAAGCGATGGCGCTCATCGACAGGGGTTACATCGAACAGGAACCCAATACGGCCTATATTGTCGAGGAGGAATGCTCCGGCTGCAAATCATGCGTCGTGCTCTGTCCATACACCGCGATTTCGTTCGACGACGCAAAGCAGAAAGCTATCATAAATGAAGCTCTGTGCAAAGGCTGCGGCACCTGCGTCGCCTCCTGTCCGTCCGGTTCTATCAAACAGCACCTGTTCGAAGACGAACAGATTTTTAGCGAGATAGAAGGAGTCCTGGCTTATGACTGAGAAGAATTGGCAACCCCGCATCGTCGCCTTCTTTTGCAACTGGTGCACTTACACCGCTGCCGACCTCGCCGGCGTGTCACGGCTGAAGTACGCCGCCAATATTCGTATCATTCGCCTCATGTGCTCCGGTCGGGTGGACCCGCAATTCATCGTGGATGCTTTCGCCCGTGGCGCTGACGGCGTGTTGATCGGCGGCTGTCATCCGGGTGATTGCCATTACGTCGAAGGCAATTACAAAGCCCTGCGCCGGTTCCAGATGCTGAAGCGGATGCTGGATGACATGGGAATCGAGGAGCAACGGTTACAGCTGGAATGGATCTCCGCCAGCGAAGGCGACAAGGTTAGAACCGTCGTCAACGACATGGTTGAAAAGATCAAACCGCTCGGTCCGTTGGGTATTCCGAAAAAGTTCGAAGCTTGGGACAAAGAAATGGCTGAGTTGGAGGAAAAGATCACTTCCAGCGAGCCCGTCGCTGCGCCGGCCTAAGAAAATTCTATGAGCTCTCCCAAACCTAAAATTGCCTTCTATTGGTGCGCCTCGTGCGGTGGTTGCGAGGAGACCGTTGTTGACTTGGCTGAGGACATTCTTGGCGTGATCGAGAAAGTCGATATCGTTCTTTGGCCGGTGGCGATGGACTTCAAATACAAGAACGTCGAAGCCATGCCGGACAAGTCGATCACCGCCACCTTGCTCAACGGTGCCATCCGCTCGTCCGAACAGGAGGAAATGGCGCGGCTCCTGCGCCGCAAGAGCCAGTTCCTCATCGCTTACGGCTCGTGCGCGGTTAGTGGCGGCATACCCAGTTTGGCCAACCAGTTCACCCGGGAACAAATTCTGAAGTTTAACTACGAGGATGCACCGACGGTGGTCAACGAGGCGAAGACCCGGCCACGTCTCGAATACCAGAATAACGGCCACACTCTCACACTGCCGGAGTTAAGAAATGTCGTTCGCGCACTCGACCAGGTCGTAGACGTGGATTATTACGTGCCCGGCTGTCCGCCCACACCGAACATTACGAAGACCGCCATTACTGCGCTCCTCGAAGGCAAGCTGCCGCCTAAAGGTTCGGTGCTTGCCCCCAACATCGCGCTCTGCGACGAGTGCCCGCGCAAAAGAACCAGGCCCACGAGTGCCAGCTTCATGGATTTCAAGCGACCGCACCAGTTGCTGGCGGACCCTGAACTCTGCTTCCTCGCGCAGAGCGTGGTCTGCATGGGGCCGGCAACGCGCAGTGGTTGCGGATCTCAGTGCCCCGCCGGGAACATGCCGTGCACCGGCTGCTTTGGGCCGACCTCCCGGGTGCGCGACCAGGGGGTGAAGCTCATGTCTTCGCTCTGCGCCAATATCGCGGCGAAAGAGGAGGACGAGATCGGGAAGGTTCTCGAGGGCATTCCGGACCCCATCGGTACTTTCTACCGCTATGGATTGGCGAAGAGTTTGCTGCGGCGGAAAATGAATCTGCCTTTTTCGGGTGAAAGGAACGGTCATGGATAAAGCAGCACAAGTAGCATGGAACGAAGGTTCCGCCCGTGCCAACGCGGCCTACCAGACAGGCCGCCGCCGGTTCACCATCGACCCCATCACCCGTCTCGAAGGCCATGGGAAAATCGACATCTTCCTCGACGGCAAGGGGGATGTGGAACGGGCGTACCTGCAGGTGCCTGAGCTGCGCGGATTCGAAGTCTTTTGCCTCGGGCGGCCAGCGGAAGACATGCCGCAAATCACCAGCCGGATCTGCGGGGTCTGTCCGACCGCTCACCACATGGCCTCGACCAAGGCGTTAGACGCTCTTTATCAGGTCGAACCCACCTCGGCAGGCCGCAAGATTCGCGAACTGGTCTATAATACCTTCATGTTGGAAGATCATGCCCTGCATGTCTTCGTGTTGGGTGGGCCCGACTTCATTGTCGGCCCCGACGCTCCCCTGGAACAACGCAACATCGTCGGCGTAATCCAGAAAATCGGCTTGGAAGCCGGCAAGCGGGTTATCAATAGCCGCAAACGGCTGCGCGAGCTAATCGCCTATTTTGGCGGTAAGGTCGTGCATCCGGTGTTGGGACTGCCCGGCGGGGTCAGCAAAGCCCTGAAACCGGAAGACCTGCCGGGGTTCAAACAACTCGCCAAAGAGGGAGTTGAGTTTGCCCTGTGGACACTTGAGGTTTTCCGGAAGATCGTCCTCGGGAATCCGGCCTATGTAAAGATGATCACCTCCGATGCCTTCACCCACAGAACGTGCTACATGGGGATGGTTGACGAGCAGAACAAGGTGAACTTTTACGACGGCAATCTTCGCGTCGTAGACTGCAACGGCAAGGAAGTCTGTAAGTTTACCGGTTGGCAATACCGTGAGTTCGTGGCCGAACACGTCGAGCCCTGGAGTTACATGAAGTTTACATTCCTCAAACAGCGCGGCTGGAAGGGCTTCGTCGAAGGCCCGGACACGAGCATTTACTCGGTCGCCCCGCTGGCGCGCCTGAATGCCGCCGATGGCATGGCCACCCCCAGGGCCCAGGCCGCTTACGAGGAATTGTTCAAGACGCTGGGCGGCAAACCCGTTCACTATACTCTCGCCAACCACTGGGCGCGCGTCATCGAAATGATCTATGCCGCCGAGCGCATGGAACAGCTTATCAACGATCCTGAGATCACGAGCAAAGATGTGCGGCGTGTCCCGACCGGTGTGCCAAAAGTTGGCATGGGCGTGGTCGAAGCCCCGCGCGGCACCCTGTTCCATCACTACGAAACTGACGGGCGCGGTTTGATCACAATGGCGAATATGGTTGTCGCTACCGGCAACAACGCCGCACGGATCGCCATGAGCGTCGAGCGCGCCGCAAAGGGGCTCATCAAAGGCGGCAACGTGACCGAAGGATTGCTCAACAAAATCGAAATGGCTTTTCGGGCTTACGACCCGTGCCTCGGCTGCGCCACCCATTCCCTCCCGGGCCACTTGCCGTTGCGCGTGAACATCTACGACCGCGAACGAAACCTGGTGCGCCAATTGGTCCAAAGCTGAAAACCCCGGCCTCGAACCCGGGCTACTCAAGTCTCCTCATTTGGATTCTCTGAAGGATTTGAAACGTGAACTTAGAAGAAACCAACGTGGCCGATTCCAACCCTTACCCAGTTTCCGGACACGTCACGCCACGGCTCCTTCTGCTCGGCCTCGGGAATGATATACTCACCGACGATGCCATCGGTCTGCTTGTGGTGCGACAGCTCCATCGCAATTTTGGCAGCCATCCCTCGATTGACTTTCACGACACGACCGAGATGGGACTGGCTTTGCTGGATTTCATCACCGGTTATTCAGCGGTGGTAGTGGTGGATTCCATCCAGACTGGCAGGACAGAGCCTGGTTTTCTCCATGAAGTTGATGCGGCCACTTTAAAGGATTTGTCCCGCCGCACGCCGCACTTCCTCGGACTCGGCGAAACTCTGGCTCTTGGATGGCAGTTGGGTCTAGCGATGCCTAAGCGCGTGAAAATCTTTGCTGTCGAGGTTGAAGACCCATTTACCCTAAGCACCCAGATGACGCCCAAACTCCAAGCAGCATTGCCTGTCATCGTGGAGCGGATTGCAGGCGAAGTGAAAATTTGGCTCGTGAATGCCTGACCACTGCTTCATCCGTGGTCCTGACGAACACGGAAGCAAAAACATGACCGTTATCAAGTCCGGCTCGTGTGTCTATTGCTCCATCAGAGAGAAAGCTGCGGGCCGCCAAGGATTGCGCAGTAACTGGTTGCATTTTCCCGGTTTCGTCTTTTGAACGAAACTGCCTCTTTCATGTCTTAATCATTAGAGTACAGAGTATTGGTTAGGTTGTTGGTTTCATAGGGTTCGTGTTGAAAGCGGCTCAGTCGTACGACTGAGCCGCTTGTTTTTCCGGAATGGTTGCTAATCGCCAACGCCTTCTTTGAACCGCCTACCCTTGACCATTTCATCTTCTCCTTCGTTGGAAGGCAATTGCGAGGACTGCCGTTCGCAGCTACTAGGAGGGTAGAGAAGTGGAGCCAACGGTCAGAATTGTCCTGGAATCACTGACTCATTTGCTCAGAGAATAGCTGGTTTTATTGGGGTTTCAAGCGAAATCTGCTCTAACCCATGACTATTTTTTCTAATTGGGAAACGATTTTCACTGACACTTTCACTGACAGTTACAACCTTAGGAAAAACGGGCAATTTTTTCGGCGCCAAAGTGTAAGTAGTTTTATTGTCATACTTGCTTCACTTGTATCAGTAAATATTATCTGAAGTGAGGCCAGCGGCGAGAACTATCCATGAGCTTTTTTTATACCGGGAACCGACTTTCACTGACACTTTCACTGACAGTGACGTTGGCAGACGCGGCAGTCGGATTGCGACCGGTGCGTGCGTGAGGCTTCGGGGTCTGCTATCGAGGGGGATGAATGACATTTCAGATACCAAGCGGCTGGCGGACGCGATCGACGCCTTGGCGGTGACCATGATGGAGATCATGGGAGAGAGGCTCAAGGCTATCGCTGACGCCCAGGAGAAGCGGATTGTACAACAGGCCTGGGAGCCGATGGTGACGAAGAAGCAGGTCGCTGATCGTTTCCAGGTCGATGTGCGGACGATCACAATCTGGATGAGACTGGGGTACCTGCCGTATTACAGAGCAACCCACAGCGTCAGGTTCAAGTGGACGGATGTGCAGAAGTTTTGGGATGCGAAGTTCCGGGTTGAGCGTCGGTGAACCGGTGATTGATGGCAGGCGCAAAACAAGCGGCGTAGGCTGTGGGGATGAGACAGAATCCAAATGAAAGTAACCCGCCGTCGGACCGGAAGAACGAACGGGCGGTGGGCGAAGCAGGGGCCGAAGCGGAATGGTCGCAGTCGGATTCGGAACTTCTCAGAGCGCTTGCGGCGTCGGTGGACAAGAACGAGTGGGCGCAGGAGAAATTCCGGAACGCGGTTGTAAGAAAACTGGCGCGGCTAGAAGCTCGGGCGCGGGTGCTGCAATTGTCTAAAATCGTGGACTGGCTCCCGGGGGGGTCTGTGGCTCAGGCGGCAGAGCGGGAAGCAGGTATCGATGCGCTGGTGTCGGAGGTAAGCGAGGAGATTGAGCGCAAAATGTTCAAGGAAATCTCTGTAGAGCGGGGCGCAGGGAATGCGCGCCGCAGAAGACCGCTGAGGTGGTCCGGATGGGAGATTTGAGGGCGATGCGCTGCCGGCGCTAATGGCTTTGGGCTGGCCAATGACTCTGCCTGTGAGCGGGGCGAGCGGGGACGGCGGGCTGTGAGCGAGAGCTCGCGCTGGCGCCGGTCGCTTGGTGTGACGGACTCGCCGCGCTCAACACCAGGGGCGATGGAGGTCGGGACGCCGTTTTAGGTTTTCCCGAATGCGTGCTTGCAGACTTAGGTTGGGTGAGCTTTCGGCAGGTACCCCTGCCAGAATTGACGCGGTGTTGATTGCGGTCATCGCCTCGTCGATTACCCCGAGCAACTCCTGCCGGCCCTGCTGAGTCACGGCTGAACAGGTGAACACCGCCGGGGGCTTTTCGAACCACGCCGAAATGCGATCGGCAAAGGCTGCGATGTTCGCCTGCGCCGTGACGGCGGATACCTTGTCGGTCTTGGTGAAGACGAAGACGAATGGCACGGCGTGGCGCACGAGCCATTCCACGAACTCGAGATCAATGGCTTGCGGCGCCAGGCCGGAATCGATTAACGCAAAGACCAAGCTGAGGTTCGGGCGATTCTCCAGGTAATCGCTTACGGCTTGGTTGAACCGGGCCCGGTCCTTGCGCGCACCTTGGGCGAAGCCGTATCCCGGCAGATCCACCAGCCGCCAACAGTTGTTCATCGTGAAGACGTTAATGAGCTTGGTGAACCCCGGGGTAGTCGAAACGCGGGCCAATCCCTGCTCGCCCGCGAGCATGTTCAGCAGCGAGGACTTGCCGACGTTCGAGCGGCCGATGAAGGCGAACTCCGGCAGCGACTCGTCCGGACACGAATCCAAATCCGGTGCGCTGCAATCAAAAATGGCGGATGAAATATTCACGAGGGAGACTGCACAGTCCATTGTCGCACAAATCGACGGTAATAAAACTCATTTAACCCGAAAGCGGTGGATTGGGCCACCTTTGGTGAATCCGCGAGGAGGCAATCAAGAGAGCCGGTAAGCCGTGTTCACCCGGCGATGGGTTACGCGGTCGCTGTCTTTGCGGACTTGATAAGCGGCTGTCTTTTCGGCAGCGCGCAGGAAGCGGATTTCGAGTTGGAGTTTGAGGAAGCTGTCGTAGCGCTCGCGCGGGAGCGTGCCGGCGGCGAGGGCTTTGAGCACCGCACACCTGCTCTCGTTCGTATGTGTGCAGCCGGGGAAGTGGCAGCGCAGAGACAGCGCGTCGAGCTCTGGAAAAGCTTGCTTCGAGCCTTCAGTGGCAATCCAGAGGTGGAACTCTCGCATGCCCGGGGTGTCAATGACCACGCCGCCTTGGGGGAGGAAAATCATCTCGCGCCACGAAGTGGTATGTCGGCCTTTGGCGTCATTGGCACGCACTTCCACGGTTGCCTGGATGTCTTCGCCATAGAGGCGGTTGATCAGGCTCGACTTGCCGACACCCGAGGTGCCGATGAACACGGCCGTGTCGCCGGGTTTGATCAGTTCGGCCAATTGCTTCACGCCCCGGCCGGTGAGGGCACACGCCGCGAGCACTAAAGCGTCGCCGGCCACGCGAGTGGCGTCCGCGAGTTTGGCGTCAAGGTCGGCGCACAAATCGATTTTATTGAGCAGGACGACTGGGCGAGCGCCACTTTCATGTGCCACGGCCAGCATCGGCTCAAGACGCGCGGCGTCGAAGCTCGAATCCGCGGCGGTTACCAGGAATGCCGTGTCGATATTCGTGGCGAGAATATGCTCGGTGCCGCCCCGGCCAATCATCTTGCGGCAGAGCTGGGTGCGTCGCGGAAGGATGGCCTGAATCATGGCCTTCTCCTCGCTGGGCACGAGTTTTACGGCGACCCAATCCCCGACCTTGGGAAGGTTTGAATT
>CAIQQM010000282.1 GCA_903873945.1 uncultured Verrucomicrobiota bacterium | reverse complement strand
TTGTCCATTGTGTTGTAATAACTGGGTATGCGTCCAGAATGACCCACATAGGTAGCGGACCCAATACAAACTGCACGGTCGTCGTAACGGCTCCACCCCCTGAACGCTTGGTGATGATAATGTCATAGGAGTTCGCCGCGACGTAGCGCAAGGCTACTTCGCTGTAATTGTTATCTGTTCCGTCGTCGATCCTCAACCCAATGTACTGTCCGGTTGTATTCGTAATCATGCAAAATCTTGCCATTTGCATCGCGGTAAGTGTTGCTCCGGTGTTGCGGTAGAGAAAGGCGCGAAAAGCTGCACCAGAATTGTGCGATATGGAGATGGCGCTCGGACGCCCCCACAGTCCAGCAGCCCCCCCATCAGGAGTGATAAATGGCGCGCCAGCCCATGACCAGTTGGCGCCAAGAGAAGTGGGGTTAAAGTCTTCGGTTACAGTGCCTACCGTTTTGGCCATCCCGTATATATCGCGTCGGACTATCCCAGCGGCGTCACCGCCGGGGTACATCTCACCCGTTGCTGATATCGTCGTGTCCGACAGAATGGCGTCAGGTGTTCTCCATTGGTTAGCCGCCCCGCGATAGAGCAGCACATCTGAGCCGCTGCCGGCCCGTAACCCGCCTGTGTTGCCATCGGTCAGCGCCGTGAGAAATTTGCCACTGGCTATGGTTTGATCGGCAGTAAAGGCGTTATCTGTCGCCAGTTGAGCAACATCAGCCGCAAACGCCAACTTCTTCCAGGTGACGGCCATTTAGCCACCTCCCCCGAGATACTTGCCCTTGGCCTGCTCGACCGTTTCAACCATCAACATTTGAAGCACCAGCATGACGCTGGTTAGCGGCAGCTTGGAAGAGGCGACGAGCACCACGAGTTGATTGTGAAATTGCCCGGTGCGTTCATCTAGCTCGGCTTCATAGGCTTCCGCAAAGATGCGCTGGCTATCTTCCCACCGAGCCTGGGCGGCTTGAACCGGATCGCTCATAAAATCCTCTCGTAAATCTTTTGCATGGCCTTGGCGGTCTCAGAGATGTCGGCAACGGGCTTCTTCTTGCGCGGCTCAACGTCGCCCTTCAAAATCGCCGTAAGCTCTTTGGCAATTTCCCGTTGATCGCCTTCATGCACCCAATAGTCGCTGTACTCATTACCCGCATACGAAATAGTCTTGGCCCCGCAGGCGTTGGCCTGTTTTGACATCAGGTTGGACGTGCCATAGCGAACCAGCCCAATGTAATAGTTCGTTGAGCAGAAGGCATTCCGCAGACTGGCGGGATCGAAGATCAGCCCGGCCGAGATCGTCTTGAAGCCTGCCCCATTGCGATTGATAAGCGGGTAGAACCAACGGTGCTGGTCATTGGGCAGGTACACCGCATGGAGGAAGGCTTTGGGGAAATGCTCCCAAACCCAGGGCCAGGCGATAAACAGGTCCAGTGGCCACTTGCTGTAATCGCAGTTTTCAGCCGTGAACAGACTCGGCGACCCCATATACTTGCCGGCGCTATCTACCGGTTTCCAAAATCCCTTGTCGATTCCCTGGGGGATGCAGTCCACGCGCGTGTTCTTATCGCACAGCGATTTCCAGATCGCCTGCTGGCGCGGCCAGAAGGTCACGATAGCATCCGAATGTTGCATCCAGAACTGTTGAAGTTGCCAACTGTCGCTCGCCCCGTAGCCCTGGTTGAGGCCCGCTTCGACGGAGCGTTGGAACACATACTCCGGCGTGCCGTGGGCCATGAACACCGTTTTCAGTGGCCGGGTGAGCTGCTGGCGCACGTCATCCGGCAAGTGCGTATGGATGACCTGAATATCCGCGTCCAGGATCTCGGCGTAACCATTGGGGTCCTGGCAATTCACTAACCAGGAATCGGCGCCGGCCAGCGCCTCCGCTTTGACCAGCGCCTCAGCTACCCGATACATGCCGCTGTTGTTGAACATGGTCCAGTGTGCGATCTTCATCCGGCGCTCCGTTAGATGATTACCGTGCAAATCCAGGCCGACAGGCTGTCGGTGGCGAATATGATCTTTCCGGCTACCGCCGTAACGCCTGTAATGGCGGCTGAGGTGGCGACGGTGTGCAGCACCATGTTGGTTGACTGCTGGCCATTGTGGTCAACTGCCGCCGTCGGCAGTCCAAACTCATTGAGCAAGATAACGTCGCCCCCGCCGAGCTTATGCCGGGTCGCGTGGGTTCCTGCCAGGGTGCTGGCGGAGACCGCCTTGCTGTCCGCAGTGGAGGCGGCGGTACCAGCGCTGACGGCCTTTGAGTCGGCGGTTGAAACGGAAAGCGTCAAGGTCGAATCGGCCGTCGAGAAGCGGGTCGCCGTTGACACATCGGCGCTATTGGACGTGGATAAGGCCACCGAAGCCGCCGCTCCCGCTGAGACGGCTTTACTGTCAGCCGTTGATGCCGCAAGAGTCAGCGTCGAATCCGCCGCCGAGAAGCGGGTGACCAGGGAACCATCTGCACTAATCGCTACCGACTGAGCAGAACTGGCCGCTAATCCGGCTGAAACCGCTTTACTATCAGCGGTAGATGTAGCAGACGAAGTTGCCGCCGCTCCAGCCACCACCCCCGCCGACACCGCCTTGCTGTCAGCGGTGGACGCCGAGGTGCCCGCGCTGACCGCTTTGCTGTCGGCGGTAGACACATCCACCTGATACGCTAGTTGTTTCCAGGTTAGAGCCATACTCGTTTCTCCTTATATGTTCGCGCAGACCATTACGGCTTTGGCGGTCGAGTTGTAATACATTGCGCCCTCCGCATCGAGCAGCGGGGCAGCGGCGGGCGTCAGAAGCAGTTCCTTTAGGGCGATGGGTTCAGCGGCAACTTCCCACACGCCGCTCACGGCATTGAAGCGGATGAAGTCACCGGTATTCGCTCCGGGGATAATGCTAATTGGAGTTCCAACTGTCCCATTCCCTGTTAGCGGGGTCTGCACGTCCACAGCCGTCAAATATCCCGCCGGGGAACTGGTATGCAAATACTTGTTTCCCGTAATATTGATGACTGAATTGATGTCCCAATTACTGCCGGTGTAACGCAAGATGACTTGAGCTATAAAAACAAACTCACTCGCCAGCGACGAAAAGTTGCCGAGATTGAGACTAGCTGGAGTCAATCCCGTTTGACTGGCAAGATTGCCATTGGATTGGCCCTGTACCCAGACAAAACGATATTTCTGAGATTGAACTGAGGCTGTGGCTGGAATGGCGATCAACCAAACACTCATATAGCTGTTGTTCGCCATCAACACTTGCGTCCAGTTGGGGGTAGAAAACAGGTTGTAGTAGGGATTGAGCGTCAGCACCGGGACAATCTCAGCCGCCGCCGTGACCCAGGTCACAACCCCGGTGCTGGTCAGATACATTTGGGTGTAACTGCCTGCCGCCAGGGCTGCGTTCGTCGTGACGTTATCTTCGTCATGCATGACGCAAGCTGAGACAGTTGGGCGGCGATTAGCCGCTGCAGTGGAAGCTGGCACATAGCCGCCGAGTGCGCCGCCACTTTCACGATAAGTTCCGATAGTTTCGTGAAATTCTTCGTGCGCTTGCCAAGGCATTAGCCCGTGACATTCGCGAATGGCGAAGGTATCGCCCCCCACGCCCCGATAATTCACGTAGGCAATTTGCAGCTTTTCAAACGTCCACGGGGTGGTTGACCAGACAAAGCTAGACCCATCGTAGCTCAGATAATAGACCCCGTTTGAGTTGGCGTGACTGCCCGATGTCCAGCCGCTAGTTAGGGCGGAAATTGGAGTGCTTTGCCAATAGGCGGCCACGGTGCCAGTCAGGGCAATCGTTCTGGCGGTGGGATCGTAGGTCACAATGACATTGGCCGGATCGGTGAAGCCGGTGGGGTCTTTTGAGATGGGCAGTAAGGCATTCAGCTTATCCACAATCGCCTTATCCGCCGCGCTCATTGACCCGGCACTAGCAGACGTAGCCGCGCTGATTGCCAGTGTTCGGTCGGCACTCAAATCGCCCCCGCCCGTCAGCGGTGCCATAGTGTTGATTAAGCGCGAAGCCGCCACCCCACCGAGAATCTGCCAGGATGATCCATCCCATACAAAGTATTCTTTGGTATCCAGCGCAAGGAACAGGCTACCCGAGTTCGGCGGCGTGATGTCAGTGCGCTCGGCGGCGGTGTCTCCGATGAACGTCAGTTCACCTCGTGCGATGACGGTCATTCGATCAACCCCTGTGCTTTCTTGTACTCCTCGCCCTCAGCCTGAATGAGGCTGATTTGCATATTCATGGCGAACATCTCGCGCAACTTAGTAAGGGCCGTTTGCTTGTCAGCCTCGCTGGATTCAGGCAAGGCTAACACCGCCAACACCGCCACGGCTTCGCGCAGTTGCGCGACTTCGGGCGGATTGCCAATGGTATCCGGTGGCAGGAGTTCCCGCACCCGCTCCAGGGATACCATGTCCACTCGCATGATCGACTTACAAGCCGTATAAGGTGAGTCACAGGAGCTCAGGAAAAGCGGCTCATAAATGTCTGACACAATGCACGAAGGGCGCCACACCCATGACGATCAGCCGCCCCGCGGCATCCCGCACATGCGCCGCGTCAAACTTACGGCAGGCGGCTTCTGCTAAATCCTGTTCGGCCCGATTCGCAAAGGCGGCCAAGGTCACCGTAACCTGGTGAGCGGCGTAAGCCACGTATCCCCGCTGCCGGTAGATCCGCGCACTCGCGGTCTCTAATTCCAACTGACTCCACTCCCCGCTGAAATAGTGGGCGCCACACCACTGGTGGGCATTTATCAAAACGGCTTGAAAGTTGGACATGATCTGATCTTTCTCCAGCTTGCGCTCGTACATGGGTTGGGTCAGATCGATGGCGGCCCGCGCGGCCAACCGCGCCGTCAGTTTGACGGTCAACGCGGCCTGGCGGGTTATCAAGGTGGCCAGGGGGCCGTGCTGCGTGCGCGCGGTGAGACGGTTGCGCCGCGCCGTCAGTTGCGCCTCTTGCCGATCCAACCCGGCCAATTGCTGCTCTACCCGGCGAAGGGTTTGGCCGGCCCGTTGGCGCGCGTGTCGCTCCGCGCGACGTTTCTTCCGCGCCCGTGCGAGGGCAGTGTGTTGCTCGGCCAACGTCTGCTTCCGCTCGGTCAGGTCGGCTTGGGTCTGCACAATTTGCGCGGCCACCGTCGCCAACTGGTTTTGGGTGACCCCCACTTGCGCCTCCGCTTCGGCGAACTGGCGTTGGCGCAAACGGTTGGGCACTTCCTGGGTGGTGTAGCCATAGTTCTCATTCAGGTTAGCCCCGGCCACCATGTCCCGGATCACATTTTCCATCGCGGGCCACCGCGCCCGATACACCCGGCGGGCCTCCGCCCCATGCAGCAAAGCCGCGACGTCGCCAGCACACCCGGCCACGGCCTGGCTCAAACTGTACACGGCGCGGATCCGGTTCGTCACATCGTCTCGAATCAACCAAAACACGCGTGGGTCGGCCGGGTCGACCCGCGCGGCGCCCCAGACCGCAGGCGCGAGCGAGGCGCCGGGTTCATCGCGCAGCGGTTGCCAGCGGCCCGTCAAGCGGAAGAGGGCCGCGGCCGCTGGGGTGCCAAGCACCACGTCCTTCGTCACCGGATCGTCCAGCAACGTCAGGAGCGCAAAATGGTCACTTTTGGCGTAGATTTGCGCCAATTTTCGGCTATTCGCTTCCCGATCGACCACCGTCAGCGTGACGCGATGGTGCGTGATGCGCTCCAATTCTTGTTCTACCCCAGGCAAGCTCTGACTCAGGGACGCATCCCCCACCTGATCCAGGATTTCCAAGACGTTCCCCGCCGGCGTCGTGACCAGAACCTGCCGGGTGCAGGGCATGACCCGGTTTAACATGGTCACCAGCCCACAGGGCATAAACTGCTGCGTCCAGTGGGGTTTCAAATGCACATCCATGTAGACGTGCAGCGGCACCTCGCTCCCCACCCATGTTTTGACCCAGACCCGACACAAGCCGTAACGTAGGGGCGTGCCCAGCTGCGCGTGAGTCAATTCGTCCAGCGTGCGTTGGATCGTCTCAAAGCGATAGTTCGTCTGGCAGATCCCCAAGAGCCCCGTGCCCACCCCGTACCGCAACTGCCACGGGCGCGTCGCGGCCAAGATCGGCAAAAATATCAAATGCAAGAGTTTGTCCCAGGTGGACACCCACGGCCGCCCCAAGACCCGCTGCGGCGCATCCGCCGGGAGGGTCTTAAGCGCGGTGTGCAGGACCTCGGGCACGCCCAGTTCGCTGAGGGCCCCCAGGGGGAAAAAAGGCGCCCGCATGGTCGACCTCGCCCTCGGGAAAGTGCTTTAGATCTGTCGCCACCGGCCCAGGCGGATGCCCAATCGGGTTACTCAAGCCCGCCTGCTTCACCAGGGTGCTCAACCACGTCCGGGAAATCTCAATCTCAAACCGGTCCCAGATTTGCGCGACCAGTTCAGCCACCGTCACGTGCGGGTGTTTGGCTTTCGCTTTCGCGACAAACTTTTTGACCGCGGCTGTCCCTTTGGTGGCGCTCCCATGGCGACGTTCCAGCAGGACCTGCCAGGTCTGCCCCTCCGCCAGATACCGCGCTCTGAGCCGAGCCAGGGTCACGACCTGGAGCTTCAAGCGCAACGCCCGGCGCACGCGCTCGGGGTCTTCACCTGCGGCAGTCCGCAGCAGCCATTGTTCTTTCCGGTGAGCCAAGTCTTCACGTTGGGCGAGCGTAGCGCGCATGGGAGCTCCTTTTGAAATTTGAGTGCCTCCAGTATAGCCCCTTTCGGCGCTGGCCGGTGAAGGCGGCTGGCTCTGTCAGACACTAAAACCCCCGGTTTCCTGAGCTCCTGAGTCACTCATAATCAACCTGCCTTCTAGTGCTTAATCAAATCTACGTTTGCGTAACATTCATCCGAGCCGCTTGCGATTGGCACTCCCAATGTCTGCGTTCCGCCCGAGCTATAGTTCACGTAATACTGAAGCTCTAAAGTCTGACCAGCAGCGACCGTAAATTGACCAGACAGCACAGCCAACCCGCCGACATAGGTGACGTTGTAAAAAAACATGGCTATCCCAACGACCAAAGCTGCGGCACCTGTGACGTTGTACAATCTTATTTGTGCGGCTTGGGTAGAGTAAAAAGTGGCACTAGCGTTTACACTATATGTTCCCGGCGCCAGAACAAATTGATTGCCTGCCAGTAACACGACTACACCATCGTCATCCGACATAGTTGAGGTAAGAGAGTGTGTTGCCCAAACATTCGTAGACGCTGCTCCTCCGACTTCCCCGGAAGCACGTTGATCGCTAAGTTGAGCATAGGCTGTCACACTTCCCGAGTTAGGTTTGCCCCATAGCATAGCGGCGGGGGTAGTACCAGTTGTCAGCACCTGACCAAAATCTCCGGGTATCACACTTGCATGAGGCGCAGCTTGCTTGGCGACGGAGTGGGTGCCGAATGAGTCACCCAAGCTGGCCGAAGCCGACAAATTGACCTGTCCCACATAACCAGCCAGGGCCACCATCCCCGTAGAGTTATCGGGGATGCCATTCGGATCGACCACCACGCCAGCCAAATCTTCTATCTCTGCCGCTGACGTGGTGGTGGTGAAAGCATTTGCCGTAGAGCCTGACAGCACCACCACATCGCCCTTGGCGACGGCCCCGCCGCTCTTGTTGATCAATCCGACCACGGTTGTTTTGTTCAAGCTGTTCATGCCAATATCCTTATCACGTAGTTGGCCTGCACCGTGGCCGCCGCCGCCAGCGCCGGACTGATCGTCAGGCTGTCACCGGGATCGTTCAGAGCCACTGATAGCGGGTCTAGCCATAGGCCGCCGACTGCCACGGTCTCGATCATTTCAGCATAATCCGGCAAGTCGAAAACCGTTTGACCAGACGATCCTGACCATCGG
>CAIQQM010000281.1 GCA_903873945.1 uncultured Verrucomicrobiota bacterium | reverse complement strand
CGCCGCCCAGGCCGCCAGCGATAAGGATTATCGCCCGCTCTATTGCATCTACGTTGCCATCGGGCAGAAACGCTCCAATATCGCCCGCCTTATCAGTGTCCTCGAAGAGAACGGGGCTATGCCCTATACTATCGTTCTGGCCGCCTCGGCCTCGGACTCCGCCTCCAACCAGTACCTTGCTCCGTTTTCCGGCGCTGCTATGGGCGAATGGTTCATGGATAATGGCATGGACGCCCTCATCATCTTCGACGATCTCTCCAAACATGCCGTCGCCTATCGCCAGGTGTCCCTCGTTCTTAAGCGCCCCTCGGGCCGCGAGGCCTATCCTGGTGACGTTTTCTATCTCCACAGCCGGTTGCTCGAACGTTCCGCCCGCTTGAGCGACAAGCTTGGTAACGGCTCGCTCACCGCCCTCCCGATCATTGAAACCCAGTTGGGCGACGGCTCTGCCTATATCCCTACCAACGTCATCTCCATTACCGACGGCCAAATTTACCTCGAAACCGATTTGTTCTATCAAGGCGTCCGCCCCGCCATCTCCGTCGGTTCGTCCGTCTCTCGCGTCGGTTCCGCCGCACAGATCAAGGCCATGAAGCAAGTCGCTGGACTCGTGAAACTCGACTTGGCTCAGTACCGTGAACTCGCCGCTTTCGCCCAGTTCGGTTCTGACCTCGACGCCGGCACTCAAGCCAAGCTCGAGCGCGGCAAACGCGTGGTCGAAATCTTTAAACAGTCCCAATACAAACCCGTTCCCGTCGAGGTTCAGGTCGCCGTCCTGTGGGCCGTTCAAAATAATTTCGTGGACGATATCGCCGTTGATCGCATTAAGGATTTCCAGACCCGCCTCGCTGATTTCCTCACCAGCCGGAAAACCGCGCTGATGGCGCGTATCGTCAAGGAAAAGGCCCTCAACGACACTCTCACTGCGGACTTGAAAGCCGCCGTGTCCGAGTTCAAGCAAACCTATAGATGAACCTGTTCCCCTCCGAGCCATGGCCAGCACTCGCGACATAGTCCGCCGCATCAAGTCGGTCAGGAACACCGCCCAGATTACTAAGGCGATGCAGATGGTGGCCGCGTCCAAGATGCGTCGGGCGCAGCAGGCCGCCCTTGCTGGTCGCCCTTACGTCGCGCTCATGAATGAAGTCCTCGGCAGTGTCGTTTTCCGTGCTGGCGATTTTACCCATCCCTTGATGGAAAAACGCGGAGGCCCGAAGCGCTGCCTTATCCTCGTCAGCACCGACCGTGGTCTCTGCGGCGCCCTCAACAGCAATCTCTTCCGCGAGGCCGCCCGCTTTGAGCCGGTCTCCACTGTTTTTGTTGCCGCTGGGAGAAAAGCCGCCCAGTACATTGCTCGCACTCGCCGCAAACTCGCCGCTGAATTTACTTATAAAGACGCCCCCCTCTTTGGCGAAGCGCGCGCTATCTCCAGGTTCGCCTGCCAGATGTTCCTCGATGGCGAAGTTGATCGCGTCGATGTGTTGTCCACCTCCTTTGTCTCCACCCTGGTCCAAAAACCCCAAGTGCGGCCATTTCTGCCAATCGGCGAAATCAAGCCTGTCGCGGCCGGTCTCCCGGAAGCTGAGTCGGAGTTGATGCGCGGCGCCACCGAATTCCTGTTCGAGCCGAACGTGGAAATGGTGTTGGGCGCTCTGCTTCCCCACAGCTTGAACTTTCAGCTTTACCATATCCTCCTCGAAGCCAAAGCCAGTGAACAAAGCGCGCGCATGGTCGCCATGAAAAACGCCTCCGACAACGCCAGCCAGCTCATCAAGGACCTCACTCTCGATTACAATAAAATGCGCCAATCCAACATCACCCGGGAACTCCTTGAAATCGCCAGCGCCCAGATGGGCATGGGTTGAGCCGCTCTATCGAAACTTTTAAATCAGTTATGAATAAAGGCAAAATTGTTCAGGTCATCGGCCCGGTCGTGGACGTCGAGTTCCCCGAACCTCTGCCCGCGATCTATAACGCGTTGACTATTGACTATAAAGTCCTGGGTCAGCCTACAAAACTGACGCTCGAGGTCGAGCAGCATCTGGGCGATAATTGGGTCCGCGCTGTCGCCATGTCCACGACCGAGGGCCTCAAGCGCGGCTTGGAGGTCATTGACACCGGCGCTCCCATCTCCATGCCTGTCGGCGATGGCGTCATGGGACGCGTGTTTGATGTTACTGGCGAGGTCGTTGACGAACGCGGCCCGGTCAAAACAGAGAAGCGCTATCCGATTCACCGCCCGGCCCCTGCGCTCATTGATCAGTCAACTTCTCCCCAGGTACTTACCACGGGCATCAAGGTTATTGACCTGATCTGCCCCTTCCTCAAAGGCGGCAAAGTCGGCGCCTTTGGCGGCGCCGGTGTCGGCAAAACGGTCGTCATCATGGAGCTAATTAACAATATCGCCAAACTCCACGGCGGCGTGTCTGTCTTCGCCGGCGTTGGCGAACGCACCCGTGAAGGCAACGACCTCTATACCGAAATGTCCGAAGCGGGTGTTATCAAGCAGGACAATCTCAGTGAATCCAAGATCGCCCTTGTCTATGGCCAGATGAATGAACCGCCCGGGGCCCGCCTCCGCGTCGCCCTTTCCGCCCTCGCCGTCACCGAGTACTTCCGCGACGAGAAAAACCAGGACGTGTTGCTCTTTATTGACAACATCTTCCGCTTCTCCCAGGCCGGCTCCGAAGTGTCGGCTTTGCTGGGCCGCACACCCAGCGCCGTCGGTTACCAGCCGACCCTCGCTGCCGAAATGGGCGACCTGCAGGAACGCATCACTTCCACAAAGAAAGGCTCCATCACCTCTTTCCAGGCAATTTACGTTCCGGCTGACGACATCACCGATCCCGCCCCGGCGACCACCTTCACCCACCTCGATGCCACCATTGTCCTCGAACGTGCCTTGACTGAGTTGGGCATCTATCCCGCGGTTGACCCCCTCGCTTCTAACTCCCGAGCCTTGACCCCGGAAATCGTCGGCCAGGAGCATTACGATGTCGCCCGCGGTGTCCAGAAAGTCCTCCAGCGTTATAAAGACCTCCAGGACATCATCGCCATTCTTGGCATGGACGAACTTTCGCCTGACGACAAGATAACGGTATTTCGCGCGCGCAAGATCCAGCGCTTTCTCAGCCAGCCGTTCAGTGTCGCCGAAGTCTTCACCGGTCGCCCAGGTAAACAGGTCGCCGTCGCCGACACCGTCCGCGGCTTTAAGGAAATCCTCGATGGCAAACACGACGAGGTGCCCGAAGGCAACTTTTACATGAAAGGCGGCATCGAAGAAATTCAACAGGCTTGAAACGCTGCCCGGAGGCGGGCATTCAACCAGCAATCTTAGCATGGTCCTGACCTTTAAATTGGAAATTGTCACCCCGGATGCGAAGGCTTATTCCGAGGATGTGGACATGGTGACCTTGCCGGGTGTTGAAGGTGAGATGGGCATCTATCCCGGCCACGTGCCGCTTCTTACCGAGCTCGTTCCTGGTGAGATCACCGTTCGGAAGGATGGCAGGGATTATTTCATTGCCGTAGGTGAAGGCTTTGTCGAGATCACCGCCGATCGCATTGCGGTCATGACCGATATGGCCCTCCGCGCCGAAAATATTGACGAAGCTAAGGCCGAGGAGGCTCGTAAGCGCGCCGAGAACCGACTCGCCGAGCACCTCGACGACGAAGAGGCCGCAATCGCAAACGCCGCTCTCGCGCACTCCCTCGCCCAGCTTAAAGTCAAGCGTCGCCAGCTGCCTCACTGAGAACCTGCGGCTGGGGTCGCCGGACGTTCGGCCGAAAAACAAGAAAAGGCTGGGCAGCTTGATGATCAGTCCTTCTTCAATCCATAGCTAACCAGTAGTTTTGCGTGGCCCTCAACTCTCAACCTCCCCGTAACACGGGAAATTTTCAAAAGGAATGTTGCATGCGGTTGGAGATGGGGTACAGACTATTAAGATTTAGTTGAAGTCCGATCGGAGATTTGAATCTCCTGACAATGACGAGCAGCGCAGATAAAAAGAGAACAGTCGGCCATGGACAGCGAACCCGGCCGCCAGTCAGGCAAGGCCTTTATGATCCGTGGTTTGAGCACGAAGCTTGCGGTGTTGGTTTCGTGGTCAATATTAAGGGACGGAAATCCCATGCCATCATCCGGCAGGCGCTGGAGGTGTTGTCGAATCTGGACCATCGGGGCGCTTGTGGTTGTGAGGCGAATACAGGGGACGGAGCGGGAATACTCATCCAGCCGCCGCACGAATTCCTCAAGCTCGTCGCGAGAGAAGGGCGGGTTGCCTTGCCCCCTGCCGGTGAGTACGGCCTCGGCATGGTATTCATGCCTCAGGACGTGGCCCAGCGGGCCGAGTGCGAGCGGATCTTTACGGATATTGTGGCTGAGGAAGGGCAGCATCTTCTTGGTTGGCGGTCCATCCCCACCAGCAATGTGACTCTGGGCGCCACAGCCCTGGTTTCTGAACCGTTCATGCGGCAGGTGTTTATCGGAAGGGGCAAAAAACAGGCGGACGACTTGGCTTTCGAGCGAAAGCTGTACGTTATCCGCAAGCGGGCTGAAAATGCCATCAGGTATTCAGGCAAGGTGGATGGCGGCGACTTTTTCTACGTTTCAAGCTTGTCTTACAAAACTGTGGTTTACAAGGGCATGCTGCTCACGGAGCAACTTGATGCCTATTATCCCGACCTGACGCATCCGGCGATGGAATCGGCGCTGGCGCTGGTGCATTCCAGATTCAGCACGAATACCTTCCCAAGCTGGAACCGCGCCCACCCGTACCGTTATCTGGCTCACAATGGCGAAATCAACACCTTGCGCGGCAACATCAATTGGATGCACGCGCGCCAGGAGTTGTTTGAATCCGACCTGTTCGGGGACGACATCAAGAAGATCCTGCCGGTAATACGCACCGATGGCAGCGACTCGGCGATGTTCGACAACTGTATGGAGCTGCTGGTTCTCGCGGGACGCTCTCTGCCCCATGCGATGATGATGATGATCCCGGAACCGTGGACCAAGCATGAGGCTATGAGCCCCGAGAAGCGTGCTTTTTATGAGTATCATTCGTGCCTGATGGAGCCGTGGGACGGCCCGGCCTCGATCGCCTTCACCGATGGCAAAAAGATCGGCGCGGTGCTGGATCGAAACGGCCTGCGTCCATCGCGATATTACGTGACGAAAGATGACTTGGTTGTCATGGCCAGTGAAGTCGGCGTGCTCGATGTGCCGGCGGATCGCGTCCTGCAAAAAGGGCGCCTCCAGCCGGGCCGCATGTTCCTTGTCGATACCGAGGAAGGCCGCATCGTGGCGGACGAGGAGATCAAGCAAAACATCGCCATTGGGCAACCCTATCGTGAATGGCTGGACCAAAACCTGATTCGGCTGGCTGACGTTCCGGACGGGGACGTTTCGCCGAAGTCCGATTATGAGACCATACTGCAGCGCCAGCTCGCTTTCGGATACACTTTTGAAGAGTTGCGGATTTTGATGCTGCCAATGGCGCGTGATGGCACGGAAGCGGTTGGCTCTATGGGAACGGACACGCCGTTGGCGGTACTGTCGGACAAGCCGCAATTGCTGTTCAACTATTTTAAGCAGCTCTTTGCCCAGGTCACCAACCCGCCCAGTGATTGCATTCGCGAGGATCTCATTACCTCTACGGAAACAGCCATCGGGTCCGAGAGAAACCTGCTTCAGCCGTTGCCGGACCACGCCCGTCTTATCGAACTCAAGTCACCGATCCTTACAAACGAGGAGTTTGCAAAGCTGAAAGACGTGAACCTTCCGGGTTTCAAATCAATCAGTCTGCCGATTTTGTTTGAAGTTGCCAAAGGTCCGAAAGGTCTCGATGCCGCCATGTCTGACCTCTTTGGCAAGGTAAGCCAGGCGATTCGTGACGGCATTAACGTCGTCGTTCTGTCCGACCGCGGCGTGGGCCCGGAGTGGGCGCCGATTCCCTCCTTACTGGCAGTCGCCGGAGTCCACCATCACCTCATTCGCGAAGGCACGCGAACCCGTGTGGGGCTGGTGCTGGAATCGGGCGAGCCGAGGGAAGTGCATCATTACTCTCTGTTGATCGGTTATGGTTGCGGTGCGATCAATCCCTATCTGGCTTTCGAAACGCTGGACGACTTGCTGCGCCAGGGTTTGTTAACGGGCATTGATCACAAAACAGCCTGCAAAAATTACCTGAAGGCGGCAATGAAAGGCGTCGTCAAGGTGATCTCTAAGATGGGGATCTCAACAGTCCAGAGCTATTGGGGGGCGCAGATTTTTGAAGCCATCGGATTAAAGCAGTCGTTTATCGACAGGTATTTCACCTGGACGCCCTCTCGCGTGGAAGGTGTTGGCATTGAGGTCATCGCGCAGGAAGTTCTTCGGCGGCACCACCAGGCATTCCCGAAGCGGCCGGTGAACGGGCATGTGCTCGATGCAGGTGGTCAATATCAGTGGCGTGAAGATGGGGAGTACCACCTGTTTAATCCGCAGACGATTCACAAGCTGCAGTCCTCTGTCCGGACAGGAAGTTACAAAGTGTTCAAGGAATACTCTGCGCTGGTGAATGAGCAGGGCCGGAACTGGTGCACGCTTCGGGGCCTGCTTGACTTTAAGCAGACCAAGCCGGTTCCCATCGATGAAGTCGAGTCAGTGGAAACGATCATGAAGCGCTTTAAGTCCGGTGCGATGAGCTATGGCTCCATCAGCAAGGAAGCGCACGAGACACTCGCGATTGCCATGAACCGGATTGGAGGGAAGAGCAATACCGGTGAAGGGGGCGAAGATCCGGAACGATATGTTCCGCTGCCGAATGGGGACTCGAAGAACAGTGCGATTAAGCAGGTTGCTTCTGGCAGGTTCGGCGTGACTAGCGAATACCTGGTAAACGCCAAGGAACTGCAGATTAAGATGGCTCAGGGCGCCAAGCCGGGTGAAGGCGGGCAACTCCCTGGCCAGAAAGTGTACCCTTGGATCGCCAAAGTCCGCTATTCGACGCCGGGGGTAGGTCTGATTTCGCCGCCCCCTCACCACGATATTTACTCGATTGAAGACCTTGCGGAGCTGATTCATGACCTCAAGAACGCGAATCACCACGCTCGCATCAGTGTGAAGCTGGTCGCCGAGGTGGGCGTTGGGACGGTTGCTGCGGGTGTCGCCAAGGCGCATGCCGATGTTGTCCTTATCAGCGGGTTCGACGGCGGTACGGGCGCCTCCCCGCAAACAGGCATCAAGCATGCCGGCATTCCGTGGGAGCTTGGCTTGGCGGAGACCCACCAGACGCTCGTGCTGAATAACCTTCGCTCTCGTATCATCGTCGAGGCTGATGGCCAGTTGAAGACTGGCCGCGACGTCGTCATTGCGGCGTTGCTCGGAGCCGAGGAATTCGGGTTCGCGACTGCCCCTCTGGTGGCGATGGGCTGCATCATGATGCGCGTTTGCCACCTCAACACCTGCCCGGTTGGCGTGGCTACGCAAAATCCGGAATTGCGCAAGCTTTTCGCCGGTCAACCTGAGCACGTCGTTAATTTCATGCACATGATTGCTCAGGAAGTTCGCGAACTCATGGCCCAACTGGGGTTCCGCCAGATGAACAAGATGATCGGCCGCTCTGACCGGCTCGAAGTGAAGAAGGCTATTGAGCATTGGAAGGCAAAAGGACTGGATTTCAGCCAGATTCTTTATCAGGTGGAAGCGCCGACGGAAGTGGGACGGTTTTGCCAGATTTCGCAGGATCACGGTTTGGAAAAAGCACTCGACAACACCGTGCTTCGAAAGCTTTGCGCGCCGGCCATCGAACGCAAGCAGAAGGTTGTGGCTGTCCTCGCCATTCGGAATGTGAATCGCGTGGTGGGAACCATCGTGGGAAGCGAGATGACCCGGCGTTGGGGTGCGGAAGGGTTGCCGGAGGATACGATTGAAATCTACTTCACGGGTAGCGCCGGTCAGAGCTTTGGCGCGTTCATGCCGAAGGGAATGACATTCGCTTTGGAAGGGGACGCCAACGACTACCTTGGCAAAGGCTTGTCCGGGGGCAAGCTCATTGTCTATCCCCCGGAACGTTCCACTTTCGTGCCTGAGGAGAATATCATTATCGGCAACGTGGCTTTTTATGGCGCGACGGCCGGCGAAGCCTATATCCGAGGGATGGCGGGCGAGCGGTTCTGTGTGCGCAACAGCGGGGTTAACGCGGTCATCGAATCCGTCGGCGATCACGGCTGCGAATACATGACCGGGGGCTGCGTCGTCGTGCTCGGCCCCACTGGGCGCAATTTCGCTGCGGGCATGTCTGGCGGACTCGCCTATGTGCTGGATGAGTCGGGTGAATTTCCGCGGCGTTGCAACATGCAGATGGTTGGATTGCACAAGCTGGAGGATCCGGACGAAATTGAGCTGATCTGGAAGATGGTTCAACGCCACCAGACCTATACGAAGAGCGAACGGGCGGCCACCGTGCTGGCCAGCTGGCGGGACATGGTGTCGAAGTTCGTAAAGGTGGTCCCCAGAGATTATCTGCGCGTTTTGCAGTCGCTGAAGAAGGTCCGGGAATCCGGGGTGACCGGCGAAGAGGCCATTATGGCTGCTTTTCAGGAGAATGCCCGGGATGTGGCGCGGATTGGCGGTGGGTAAAAGCCGGTTGCCCAACTCGAAACCGGGTTTTAATTTTGACAGGAACCTTTGAAAACTGATTCGACACACAATGGGTAAGCCCACTGGCTTCATTGAATATCTGCGCGAGTTGCCGCTTGACCGTTCGGCCATCGAACGGCTTCGCGACTGGAATGAGTTTCATGTTCATATGCCGGAAGAGAAACTCCGGCGGCAGGGCGCTCGCTGCATGGATTGCGGAGTTCCTTTCTGCCATACCGGCACGCTTCTCAACGGAATGGCGTCGGGCTGTCCGATTCATAACCTGATCCCCGAGTGGAATGACCTGGTTTATCGTGGTCTGTGGAAGGAAGCGCTTGATCGGCTGCATAAGACAAATAACTTTCCTGATTTTACCGGTCGTGTCTGTCCCGCCCCTTGTGAGGGCTCCTGCGTGCTGGGGATCAACGCGCCGCCCGTCACCATCAAGAACCTCGAATACGCCATCATCGAGAAAGGTTGGTCGGAGGGATGGGTTGTTCCACAGGCGCCCAAAGTGCGCACTGGGAAAAAGGTTGCCGTCATTGGCTCGGGTCCAGCGGGCCTTTGCGCGGCTGCCCAATTGAACCGGGTCGGCCATCAACTCACCGTCTTCGAGCGCGCCGACCGCATTGGGGGATTGCTCATGTACGGCATTCCGAACATGAAGATTGATAAAGAGAAGGTGCTCCTGCGCCGTATCCGGCAAATGGAAACGGAGGGTATTAGGTTCGTCACTGGAACCGAAGTCGGCGTCAGCTATCCCGCCAAAAAACTCTTGAGCGAATTCGATGCTGTCGTGATTTGCACGGGAGCGACACAGCCGCGTGATCTGCCCGTCAAGGGCCGGAAACTGAACGGCGTCCATTTCGCAATGGAGTTTCTGACGCATAACACCCGCCGCTTGCTCGACCGGCAGAAGAACGGCGATTTTCTTTCAGCCGAGGGCAGGGACGTGATGATCATTGGGGGAGGGGATACCGGCACGGACTGTGTGGGAACGGCATTGCGGCATGGTTGCCGGAGCCTCGTGCAGGTGGAAATCTTGCCGCAACCACCGATGGGACGCGCCCAGGATAATCCTTGGCCCGAGTGGCCTAAAGTTTATCGAATGGATTATGGCCAGGAAGAAGCCGCCGCTAGATTCGGCGTTGATCCCCGGGTTTATCTGACTACTGCCAAAGAGTTTATTGGTGACTCAAACGGTTGGGTCAAAGAGGTCCTCACCGTCGAAATTACATGGGACCGGAACGAGAAAGGTCAATTCGTGCCGAAGGAGATGCCGGGTACTGAGAAAGTGCGGCCTGCCCAGCTCGTGCTCTTGGCGATGGGTTTCCTCGGCCCTGAGCAGCCTCTGCTCGATGCGCTTGGCGTCGAGCGTGACCAGCGCACCAACGTTAAGGCGGAGTTCGAGAATTACTCGACCAATATCAAGGGCGTTTTCGCCGCTGGCGACTGCCGTCGCGGCCAAAGTTTGGTCGTCTGGGCTTTTAATGAGGGGCGCGGCGCGGCGCGTGAATGTGACCGCTTTCTGATGAACCAAACGGACCTCCCGTAATTTACAGGACGAAAATCTGCGCCTATTTTACCTTCTTGTGACCGTTCGGAATAACACGCGCGTTGTAGTCGGGATGAGTGGCGGAGTGGATTCCTCCGCTGCGGCTGCTTTGTTACTCAAGCAGGGCTTCGACGTCGTCGGCATTACCCTTAAGCTCTGGCCGCAAGACTGCGTCTCCCGCGCCGAGGACAAATGCTGCGGTTCGCAAGCGGTAATGGATGCTCGCGCCGTGTGTCATAAACTCGGGATTCCCCATTATCTCATCGATGAATCGGCGGAGTTTCAGTCCGGGGTGATCAGGTATTTTGCGGCCGAATACAAGGCCGGCCGGACGCCGAATCCATGCATAATGTGCAACCAGGTCTTGAAGTTCGGTCGGCTTATCGAACGTGCAAATCAGTTCGGTGCGCAATATGTCGCGACCGGCCATTTTGCCCGTCTCGACCGGAGCGCGGATGGCGCACGAACGCTTCTTAAGCGTGGACGCGACTTGCGCAAGGACCAAAGCTATTTTTTATTTTCCCTGCGGCAGGACCAATTGGCGCGCGCCATGTTTCCCGTCGGCGAAAAGACCAAGACCGACACCCGAGAAGTGGCCCGCCACTGCCAGCTCAAAACGGCCGAAAAAAAGGAGAGCATGGAAATCTGTTTTGTCCCGGACAACGACTACGGCAAATTTTTGCGGCAGGCGAAGTTGGTGGAAAAGCATCGCGGTGAGATTGTTAACGTCAATGGCCAAGTCCTCGGCTACCATGAAGGCATCGAATTTTATACCATCGGACAGCGCAAAGGGCTTGGCATTTCGTCTCCAGCGCCCCTGTACGTGGTCGAATTGGATGCCGCCAGAAACCGTGTTGTTGTCGGTGATGATGCTGCTCTGGATGTTGATGAGTTTATGGTCAGCCGCTGCAATTGGATCCAATTTGACCAGCCACCCCCGGTTTTGGAGGTCGTGGCGAAAATTCGTTACAATCATCCCGGAGTGGGAGCGACCGTAACACCTCTCCCGGGCGGCCGGGCTAAAGTTTTCACTCACGCTCACGTACGGGCGGTTACGCCTGGCCAGGCTGCCGTTTTTTATCACGATGACCTCGTAATCGGCGGTGGCTGGATTACGCGATTAAGCCCCTAAATTTTGCTGTCAATTTCAGCCTCAACTCGGAGCTTCTTCGGGTATGGTGCAGGTCCACGGTTGCCAGAGTCGTCGGCAGGTTTTACTCTGGTTGCGTGATTGGCTTGATTGATTATGGCTCCGGGAACCTGCGCAGCGTTCATAAGGCGCTGGTCAAGGTGGGCGCGCAGGTGCGGATTGCCCAGCGTCCGGAAGAATTGACCGGGGTGCGCGCAGCGGTATTGCCGGGAGTGGGGGCTTTTGATGATTGCATTCAGGCTCTGCGCGGGCGGGGACTGTTGGAAGCTGCACGCGGTTTTATCAAGTCGGGGCGGCCGTTTTTGGGGATTTGCGTCGGATACCAGGCGCTGTTCGAAAAGAGCGAGGAGTTCCACAGTTGCGCGGCCGGTTTGGGTGTTTTTCAAGGCAAGGTCGTTCGATTCTCTGACAGTAGCGGTCTCAAGATTCCGCAGATTGGGTGGAACCAACTGGAAATCGTTGGTCGGGAATGCCCGCTCTACCGTGGCATTGCGAGCGGCAGCTACGTTTATTTTGTGCATAGCTTCTTTCCGAAGCCGACGGATCTGTCCATCGTCGCAACCCGCACGGTTTACGGGGAAACATTTGCTTCTTCAGTCTGGCGGGACAATGTCTTCGCGACGCAGTTTCACCCTGAGAAAAGCCAGAAGGTTGGCCTCCAATTGTTGCGAAACTTTGTCGAATTCGCTAACCAACGCGCTTAGGTTTTCTGAAGATGGGAACACTGGGGTGCGCAGGCTTTTTAGAATATGGCTGTTCTGGAGCCTCTCTGTCGGTTGTTCTTGGCTTTGATATTGTGCTTGGCATGTTCTGGCCGGTGCCCCGTTCACTTGACTCTGCCAAAGACATGCTATGTTAGAGTATTGGTATTGTTACTCAGGAAACAAATAGGGCATTGCTTATCACGGCAAACAACAAAATCTAAAACCTTATGGCATACGAACTACCTTCACTTCCTTATCCCAAGGACGCGCTTGAACCTTACATTGACGCCCAGACGATGGAAATTCATCACGACAAACACCACGCGACCTATGTGACCAATGTCAACAAGGCCTTAGCTGGCAAGGTGGAGTTGGAGACCAAATCGGTCGAGGGCCTCATCGCGAATCTTGACGCGGTACCGGCGGATATCCGGACCGTGGTGCGGAACAACGGCGGTGGGCACGCCAATCATTCCATGTTCTGGAGAATCCTTGGCCCGAAGGCGGGTGGGGCGCCGACCGGAGCACTTGCCGATCATATTAAAGTCACGTTCGGCAGTTTCGATGCCTTCAAGGAGAAGTTCGAAGCCGTCGGCGTGGGTCGGTTTGGAAGTGGCTGGGCTTGGTTAGTCGTGAACAACGGCAAGCTCGAAATTGTCTCGACTGCCAATCAGGATAGCCCGCTCATGGGCAAGGCGATTTCCGGTGTTGAAGGGCGTCCTGTTGTCGGCTGCGACGTTTGGGAGCACGCCTACTATCTTAAGTACCAAAACCGCCGCGCAGAATACCTTAAGGCTTTTTGGAATGTTGTGAACTGGCTGGAAGTCGCTAGGTATTACGAAGCAGCGAAGAAGTGATTCGTGTGGCGCCGCCAAGAGAAGGGCGCGAGCCTGAACCATAGGTGATTTAACCAGCCGGCCCAGCCATCAAGCGGGCGGTCTGGGTGTATGTTGCGAGGATTGCTTGTTTGCGCGGAGGATCCCGGCTGCGGGAGCGCTAATCTGATTCTTGCTGACTTTTGCCACTGCTTTGAACGACAACCGTAATCGACGCGCGAAAACCGTCCGGAGGCGACCACGGCCTTAACTCTTGGCTAGGGCTTTCGCGACAGCCGATTCCAGCGCTTCGCCGCGCAAATTCTTTCCGATGATTTTCCCTTCGCTATCGAGGAGATAGGTTGCGGGTATGCTGCGGACGCCGTATTTGGTCGAGAGTTTGTTCTCCCAGGCCTTGCCGTCGAAGAATTGCGGCCAAGTGACATTGTAGCGCTTAATAAAGCCCGTGAGCGCTTCCCGGTCGCCATCCAAACTGATGCCGATAATATCGAAACCTTTGGTATGATACTTCTGATAGGTTTTTAACACATTCGGTAATTCCGCTTTGCAGGGTCCGCACCAGGTTGCCCAGAAGTCAATTGACGTGACTTCGCTTTTTCGGGCCACTTGCAGTGTTAGTCTGGGCCGGACGAAAGGACCAGACGATGAAAGGCAAACGATATACGACGGAAGACAAGATCCGGGTACTGCGAGAGGCGGACCGTGGCGAGAAAAGCATT
>CAIQQM010000280.1 GCA_903873945.1 uncultured Verrucomicrobiota bacterium | reverse complement strand
GGCTTACGGCGATATTCTGCGAGTTGGAGATACAAAGGTTGATCATCTGAACGACGTTGGACGCAGGAGTCACGAAGCTGGAAAACGAGGTGCCATCGAGGCTGAAAGGCAAATCAATGTAGTGCTGGATGCTTGAGCCCGTCAAAGTACTCTTGAAATCGTCCGCCCAGGCGGCTGCGGTCACGAAATTGCTGGTGCCGGTACTCGTCAAGTTAGCTGCCAGAGGCACCGCAATAAGGGCGTCGCACTTGGCTTTTACGGCGGGGTCGAGATGGTTGTAAGCGATTTGCGCAACCACCATGTGCCCTTCGGCACCCCAAGCCATTAAACGAGCTGGAAACCAGATACATATAAACAGACTGGTCAGGATTTTCTTCATCTTATTATGCTTCGATTGTTCTTTACGCGAAAACTCACGCCCTCTTTTCTAAGTGACGACAAGTCTCAGCCTATACCTATGTTATGACAAAACATCGTAAGACTGCAATGCAAAGGGGAACCCCACGACCAACCATCAAGTTGGATGCAATTACCTGTGCAACCATGCGCAGCAATGTTTCGGCACTCGTTATCATTTGTAAGAGAGCATAAAGCATGCCCTCACAAGGATCGCGGTTTTGAAATTGGCGGCTCCCTCAATCCCAGAACAGACGCATCTAAATTCCAAGTGAACGGAAGGGACAAGCGCGGACCGCCGTCCGCAAGCTGCGGCACCACCAAAGCATCCAGCAGAGCCAACCTCAACTCTTACATCTTGATCCGGGTTCAAAGATGTCATTGCCACGAATCTCTACGCGTTTTAGAAACGCCCCTTTTCAGAGATGCCAACCCTTAAAGGGCTTTTCCATTCGTCTCCCCTGAGAAGGGCGATCGCCCCGTGTGCGCCGCATCGGACAAAGGTTGTCCAACCCGGCCTTCGAGCCGGAAAACTTATTCAGGCCTTGTTCGCCGGTTATTCACAGGAGGCGGAGAAACAGCCCGCTCAAAGTCACCGCACAAATGAATTAACTGTGTGGAGAACAAAAAACGCGAGAAACCCGATGTACATCGCCCAGCGGGCCATTCCGTCCGCCTGTTGAAAGTCCGGCTTGATGCTGAGCCGGCGCAGGCGGCGATGCACCATCAGATGCGAGAGGACGAAATAAACCACGAGCAACACCCAACAGACACAATAGGTTGGCCACGAGAGATCCTGGGGAAGCGAGCCGATGCCGGAGAAGGCGAAGAAGAGGAACGCCAGCGGCAGAGCACTGGACGCGCGGAACCAGGAACACGCGTTGAAAAATGCCTCCTTTTCTTCTTTGGCGAGCAGTTTCATGGCGCGATCATCGAGAATCCAACTGGCGATGCAGCCCGCGATTAGCAGCACGAGCCCGGTAATGAACAGGGGTGTGAACATGGTTGAATGTGTATTTTTGATTGAAACGAACTCATTGTGCAAGAAACGAGCACATCAGGCGACTTTCCGCGATGCAGGTTCATCCTTTGCATTGCCGTGACTTTGTCAACCCGAAATCAAGAAACCTGCTACGGGCGGCGGGGTTTTCTGGATGATCGGTCTGGAATAAAAGAGCGCGGCTACTGAATTTCTCTCCCAGGAGAGGACGCGAGTGAGGTCCGACTCCCCCTCTCGAGCACAACGTCGTTATTGGACCATGAAGTAACCAGTCGATCACGGATGCGCACAGGTGCCGAGTTCGTGCTCTATTTGGGTTCCGGCTACGCTGCGTTGCGCCTATTGGCTTCTGTACTTTGCCGCCGGGTACAAGGTGAGCAGCGAAACAGCTGAGGCCAAGTAGAATACGGAGGCGATTCCAGCGTATGAAGCCAGAAATCCATAGATGGGCCGGCTGAGCGCGCTCGAACCTCGCGAAGCGGAGGAGAAAGCGCTAAAAGCGTTGTGAAAACTGATATTGTCGTCCATCGAATCAGCCACCATTGCGCGGATGATGGGGGAAGAGCCCCGTGTGAATACTCCCAACAGGAACAGCAGGAGGAGCATCAGGGTGCTGCCCGAAACCAGGGTGAGGAGGAGGATGAGCAAGGCCATTGTAATCTTGGAGACCATCAATATGTGGGGGGCGCCGTGTTTATCAGCCAACCGCCCCAGGACCAGCCGTCCGGACATATACCCGGCGAAGAAGATCACATTGAAATAGAGAGTATTGGCGAGTGGGATGCCTTTCGAGTTGAGCAGGAAAGGAATAAAAATATAGAGTGAAGCGCTGGAGAAGGAATCGGCGATGCCCGCCACGGTGGCGAATCGGAAGTTCCTGTTCTGCAAGAGATCGCGCAAGTGGACCGGCAGCTCCTCGGGCACTGAGTCGGCATCGTTGTTGGTCCTGGCGATGGCGAGGACAGCGAGAATGAGCGCGGCGACTGACGAGGCGAACATCACCAGGCAGGCGTTGTCCACCTTGAGCAGTCCCGCGAGAGCCGTCGCCACGGCCACAACCGCGATTCTTCCCATATCGCCGAAGGCGGCAAAGTTGCCAATCGCCGTGCCACGGTTTCCCGACGCCGAAAGTTTCGCCACAAGCGAATTCCCGATCGGCTCGAACAGGCCGGATGAAATCCCGCCAAACATGTAGGCGAGGAACAGCAAAGAGAGATGGTTGGAAAAGAACAAGGTGAGCCAGGACACACCACTGGCGGCGATGGAGAGGAAGACGACGTTCCGGCTGTGAATGGCATGGGCAATCTTGCCGGCGAAGAAGCTCACGCCAATCTGACTGATGATGAAGACGCTGCTCAGAATGCCCACCATATACAGCGGAAGCGCCTGCTCTTTCTGGATGAACGCAAGAAAACCCAAGATGCTGACTTCCCATCCTTTGCTGAGGAAGTTGCAGACAAACAGAATCTTGTTGGCGTTTTTGCCGGTCATGCGCCGCTGGCTGGATATCCAGCGTGATGGAAATGTCGCGAGAGCGGGGATCGCACAGTTACTGGCACAACGACCGGTCCGTTGACATCGCTGACCGGGATAAAGCTGGAGGATAGCACGAAACCCCTTGGAACAGGTTTCAAACACCCGGACGCCGAACGATTATTTCCATTTCTATTCACTCTAAGAATCCTTTTCCGTAACCAGCAAAATGTGGTGTAGTGAACCCGAAAAAGATGAATGCCGTATAAATCGTGCATGACAATTCTGTAATCTGCGCTTGCGTAACCGTGTGTGGTGACGTTAGAAAGCGCGCAAAGGTTACAATCGTATGCCGACAATGCCGGACGGGTTCGTTTCACGGCGAGTCGAGACCTTTCCCCAGGTCGCCGTTGCGCGGAGCGTTAAGGGCGCGCCGCCGGGGCAATTCGCCAGCGGCACAACAATATGCAAGGTTTGACGCAATGATGAACCGAAGAATCCGGCCAATGTTGTTCCTGTCCCTGTTGCTCGGCGGCACGGCCGTCGGGCTCGGCCAAACGAAGTCTATGAACAGACCAACCAATAACACAGAAATCGCAACTCTCGGCGGAGGCTGTTTCTGGTGCACCGAAGCATTGTATCAGATGCTGCCCGGCGTGAAGTCCGTCGTCAGCGGTTACGCGGGCGGCACGAAAGCGAATCCCACTTACAAGGAGGTCAGCGAGGGCGACACCGGCCATGCCGAGGTGGTTCAGATTGAATATGACCCCACCGTTGTCTCCTATGAGAAGATCCTCGAAACGTTTTGGAGCGTCCACGACCCGACCACATTAAACCGCCAGGGGGCAGACACGGGAACCCAATACCGTTCCATCATCCTCTACAGCGACGAAGCCCAAAAGGCGGCGGCCGAAAAATCCAAGGCTGAAGAGCAGAAGAAACTCGGCAAAACGGTCGTGACCCAGATCGTGCCGCTGACACAATTTTACAAGGCCGAGGGTTACCACCAGGATTATTACCGGAACAATTCCAACCAGCCCTACTGCCGCATGGTAATCCAGCCGAAGGTGGAAAAATTCGAGAAAAAGCTACAGTCGCAACCCTGATTGATAATTCCCTTTCTCAAAGAAGATCCGTGTCCGTTTCCGTGGCTGCCCGTTATTTCTGCGCTGACACCTTCGCGGCCTCGATCATTTCCCAGAACCTGGGGTTGTCCTGCAGTGTTTCATCCTCGCCCGCCTTCAGTCCGGAACGGAACAGGAAATCTTTCAGCGTGTGGCGATTGAGGATGCGGTGGACGACGAGGCCCAGTTCGTGACGCTCGAAATAGACCCGATAATCGCCGACACGGAAGCGGTGCAGAGTCCGGCCGCCCTGCTCAAGCTTTCCGAATTGGTCCAGCTCGGTGTTCATCACTTGTTGCGGCAAGCCGCGAAACTCGCCCAGGATTTTCAATTGCAATTCCTTGGGCATGCGGGCCAGCTCGGCCGCGCTCGTCGGATTGAAGATAATCTGAAACGGTTTCATTTTTTCATTGGTGACCGTGAGCTGCCCCCGCCTTCTGGTCCACTCGGGGTGGAGTTATTCGCTATCAGCTGATCCGTTTGGTTTTGTTTTTGACCGCATACACTGGAGGTATTCTGCCGGCGGCGGACCACCCAGTGCGCTATGCGGTCGTCTCTGGTTATAATCCCACCGCCACTTTCCCAACTTTTCCCGCGCGTCCGCAAGGGAAAAGAACAACTCCGTGTTTAAACATTCATCGCGCAGCTTCCCGTTGAAGCTCTCAATGAGCCCGTTTTCCAGGACCAGCCAATTCGATTTTCCTCCAACCCGCAATGACTCGGTTTCCCGACAGCAGGTCAAATTACTGACTGCCGGTTTGTTTCAGGCAGGCTTGCAGTTGAAGGGCCAACTCCTTCACGACCGGTTTGATGAACAGGCGGCTGCGATTACCGGAAAGAGAGATGACGCGCGATTCCTGCGCATAACGGCGCATCATCAGGCGGCGGTCTTCCTTGGGATACCGTGTGTCAACGGTGGTAAAGAACGTGACCGTGCCCGGATAGAATTTTGGTTTGTAGATACGGTCGGCGAGACTGTTCATATTTGCAACAAAGCGCCGATAAGCGGGGAGCCAGCGTCCGGTGCGACCCAGGCCCAGAACGCGAATCAGCGACCAACGTAAAATGCGAAACGCATCCCGCACCGGGTCGCGAAACGTGCCGTACAAGCGCTCGGACCAAGCATGATGCCGCCAAGCAGGAAGCGGATGAGGCACGTCGATCAGGGCCAGCAATCCCACTGTGCGACCCTGGCGGATCAACATTTGTGCCATCTCAAAAGCGACCAAGCCGCCCATGCAGGTCGCCGCGAGCAGGTAGGGACCCGTTGGGTCTTTCGCGATGACCTCCTCCAGGTAACGTCGGGCCATGGCAGGCACACTCATCAGCGGCCAGGCTTCTCCCTGAAGGCCGATGGATTGCAGGCCATAAATCGGTCGGCCCGGCAACTGGCGTGCGAGCAAGCCGTAGGTGGTCACATCGCCCTGTCCGGTATGTATAAGAAACAGCGGCCGTCCGCTTTCTGCCGCGCGCAACACGACGAGTGGGTCAAGGGAAGGGATCACCACGTGCTGCGTGAGTAACGGAGCGAGTTTTTCGATGGTGCTGTATTCGGCCAAGGTCGAGGGTGGCAGGACAGCGCCAAAGGCTTCTTCGATGTGCAACATTACCTCTATTGATTGAAGCGAGGTTCCGCCCAAATCAAAGAAGTCGTCGTAACGGCCGATCGGCGAAACGCCCAGTACAGACTGCCAAATCAAGGCCAGCCTGGTTTCGACGATATCCTGCGGCCTTTCGGCGCGGCTGATAGAGGTTTTGTATGGGTCTGGCAAGGGCAAAGCCTGGCGGTCAATCTTGCCGTGAGGAGTGACGGGAAAGGCATCAAGGAAGATGAAATGGGTCGGTACCATGTAACCGGGAAGGACCGTCCGCAACGCACGTCGAAACGTTTCGGCGTTGCCATTTTGGCCGCGATGCAACACCACATAGGCAACGAGGCAGTTATCGCCATTGGAAGCTTGGCGGGCGCAGACGACCGCTCCTTCCACTTCCGGTTGCCGGACCAGGGCCTCTTCGATCTCAGTCAACTCGACCTGATATCCGCTGATCTTGACCCGGTTGTCTTTGCGGCCCATGAACATGAGCGTCCCCTCTGCGGTACGACGCGCCAGATCTCCGCTACGAAACAGTCTCACATCACCCGGGTTGGCCCCTCCGGAAAAACGTGCGACGGTCAAGGCATCGTTGCGCCAGTAACCCGGCGACAGGTAACGACTTCTCACGACAATCTCGCCCACCTCACCCGGAGCAACTTCTCCGTCCTTTTCATCCCATAATAAAACCTCCATTCCTTCCGTGGCTGTTCCAATGGGCAACCTTCCGGTATCGACACAGGTTTTTGAGGTGAGGCGATAACGGGTAATGTTGCCGGTCTCAGAGGAGGAAAACGTATTTAGCGCAGTGCAGTTTTCGGCGAAATGACTTTGGCACGCGAGGAAATCATTGGCAGTGGCTGCTTCGGAGGCAAACCGCACCAGGCGCACGGCAGGGAAATGTTCATCCTTCTTCAAGGTTCGCACAAAATTACGCAGCACGGAGACGGACGAGACATAAACCGTGATTTTATGTTGCAAAAACCACTCTGCCAATCCGGTGACGCCGCGTTCCGTCGTTGGGAAGGGACACAAGGTGGCGCCGTTGAGCAGGGTAGACCAGGTGGTCGCCATACCCTGGCCGCCACTCGGTGACGCGAGCAGGGCGATGCGATCTTCCACGCGCAACTCGAGGCCATGGCTTTGCCGAAGCACGTTGTGCAGGATATTGCGATGCGTTTGGATGACTCCTTTGGGACGGCCGGTGGAACCCGAAGTGTAGATGAGGAAGGCTATTTCATTCGGACCAATGGTGATTTCCGGAGCGTGATCCGGTCCGATGAGGTGTTCTTCGATACGGACAACACGATGAGAGGGTTCTGCGATTTCTTCAACGAGCCTGCGATTGGCTGAGTCCGTCACAATCGCAATCGGCTCCGCATCACCCAAGATCTGTTTCAGGCGGACGGGTGGCTCGGTGGAATTGAGCACCAGTACAACTTTCCCGGCTTTGAGAACGGCGAGCATCGCAACGATAAGCGGAGCATCCTGGCGCAGCAACAGCCCCACGCGATCTCCCGCCACACCACTGCAGGAAAGCAACGCCCAAGCCAGCCGATTGGAAGCGGCGTTTAACTCTGCATAGGTTGGTTGCCACTCGCCCGAACCGATGGCCGTGCGGGACGAATGAAGAATAGCAATCTGTTCAAAGCGGGCAGGAATTGACTGCTCCACGTCTTGCAGACCAAGGTTAATGGCTGCGCCGCGGAATTCCGCTCCCTGAATGACGACTGCTGTGTGGTCCGGCGGTCGTTTTTCAATCGGCGAGACGCCCGATGAAAGGCGGTCCAGGCCCACAAACTCGAACAGCACGCGCGCGTGATCCAAAAGCCTGGCCTGCCCGCTGAAACGGGCACGGCCTACGGCAAATCCATCCGGGGCGGTCGTTTCAAAGTGAACTTCCGAGAATTCTGCGCGACGGAGCAAATCGCGAATGACCGGAACCTGATCGCGTCCATCGTGCAATACGAGATGGCGATTCCAGATGGTCCATCCGCCAGTTTGGCAGAGCATGGGCAAGCTCTCAATTAAACGGGGAATGTCATGGTGGGGCAAGTGACCGAGGAAACCGGAAAGGAGGACGAGATCCGCCGGAACAGCTCCGGCATAATTGCCGGCCAAAGTTGCGTCGGCCTCAAGGAATCGCAACTGCCGCCCCAGCCCAGCTTGGTCAGCCGCCGCCTTGCCGCGCGCGATCGACTCGGGATGATTGTCCACAAGCATGGCGGTGACATCGGTTCGCCGCGAGTGATGTTGCAGAGCGCCGACCAAGTCGCGGCTATCCCCGGAACAAACACTGACGATGCTTATTGGCCCGGGAGGACACTCGTCGAGCGTGGCGATGATTTGTTCGCAAACAATCCGCAGCCGAGCCTGGAGGCTGGGAACGACATCGTATTGTCGGTACCACTCGTCCCAATCCATCAGATGTTTTCCCGTTGTCAGCATGCCGAGGTGGGGTTCAAGCCGGCCGTGTCAGTTCGCACCGTAAACCGTCTGCATGCGTGTATAAAAGAGCGGGTCGCCGATGCCGTGTTCCGGCAGCCCGATGCCCGATGTTTTCCAGCCGCCGAACGGCAGCGTGACATCCGCGCTGGCCGTGGCGGTGTTGAGCCTGAGTATGCCGGCTCTGGATTCGGCCAGGAATCGTTGCTGAAGTTCGGGGTTGTAGCTGAAAAGCGCGGCCGCAAGACCCTGACGAACCCCGTTGCTCAACACCAGCGCGTGCTGGAAATCCTGAACTTGCTGGACGACCAGCAGCGGACTCATGGTTTCCTCCTGTATCAAGGGGTGTTCGGGCCGATCGCAGCAGACAATCACCGGCTGCGCGTAGGCGCCGGCCTTTGCCCAGGGTTGTGTAACGCGGGAACCGTGAATGAACTCAACCCAACGCGCGCTGCCATCAGCCCGGGCATTGGCGACAACCCTCGCCTGCTCATCACGTTTGACGACATTGATGACCGGACCGATCTCCGTGTCGGTTTCCAGAGGGTCGCCCCAAACCATTTTTTCAGCGGCGAGTTTCATTTCAACCAAAAACGTTTCAAGACGCGACGCATGCACAATCACGCGGCGGTTCGCTGTGCAGCGTTGGCCGGCGAAACCGAAGGCCCCTTGGGCGATTTGCGCGGCGGCCTGCGGCAGATCGGCGTCCTCCCATACAATGGCAGCGTTATTGCCGCCGAGTTCCGCCTGCAGCGGCACGACGCGACGTGTGCAGATCTCTTGAATAGCGAAACCCCCGACCGCCGAACCGGTAAAGGTGACAGCATCCACATTTTCATTGGCGGCAAGCTGTTGTGCGGTCGTGTGGTCGCCGCTCAAGAGCTGCACGGCTTCCTCCGGCACTCCGGATTCGCACAGCAGCTCCATGATCCTTTGTGAGATGAGGGTGGCGGCGGGCGCGGGTTTCCAGGCCAAGGTGTTGCCATAGACCAAGGCCGGAACGATTTTTCCTATCGGAATCGCGACCGGGTTGTTCCACGGTGAGATCAGCGCGACGACGCCCAGTGGTTGATGGCGGATCAGACCCGCCGGTTCACGGGTCTGTGGTTGGAAGGCCTTGGCGCGCCGAACCACATCGCGCACGTTGGCAACCGCGCGACGCATTTCTTCGAGGGCGTGGGAGATGGGTTTGCCGATTTCAATTGCCATTTGTCGGGCCAAACCAGGCCCGGCGGCTTCCAGGTGCCCGGCTACCTTTTCAAGCATTTGTAGACGGAAGGGCAGTTGTGTTTGTTGCCAACTCGCCCCGGCTTTTCTCGCTCCAATGGTTGCGCGGGACACTTCGTCCGCGCCGGAGATCGGCACTTCGAATAACAACCGGTTGGATTCACGGGGTGAATGGTGAAGCAATCTGGAAACCGGGTGGCCTTGCAACCGCAACAGAACTGCGCCGGTTGGTTCAAATTGGACGCCTCGCTCGGCGAGCCAGCGCCGGGTAGCGGCGGCATGAATCGGATCGTTGCTTGTGACCGCGTCTTCGGCAACGAAAACTTGCAGACCGCGTTCCAGGCATTCTACCGCAGCGGTGCGAACACAGGCGTGCAGGTGCAAGCCAGCCAGGATGACCGAGTCGCAATTCAACCGCGCCAACAAACGGTCCAAGTCACCGTCGGCGAACGCATTAAAACCGGATTTGTGGACAATCATCTCGCCGTCCAGCGGGCGCAGTATAGCGGGCGGTTGGTGGCCGGGGGTTCCCGCGACACACAACCAGCGATTGTTTTGCTTCCAATGCGGCAGCCGCCGGTCGTCATCGCGGCGCACACTGGTCCAAATGTGAATAATGGGAAGGCGTTGCCGACGGCAGCCTTGGAGCAGCGTTGCAGCCCGCGCGCCCAAAGCCTCCGCGGTTAGCAGAAGGCCGGGCGATTTGAGATAATCCTCTTGCAGGTCGATCAGCAACAACGCAGACCTCATACAACCTGTCAGGCTTGCGCCGAACGGAGCACCTGTTCCGCAACTTTGTCGGCCATGGCTTTGGTGCCAACAATTGCGCAACCGGGTTCGGCCAGGTCTGCGGTGCGTAGGCCTTTTCGCCAAACTTGTGCGAGTGACGTTTCGATCAGTGCGGCTGCTTCGAACAATCCAAAGCTCTCGCGCAGCATCATCGCCAGGGACAAGATTTGGCCGGCGGGGTTTGCGATATCCCGGCCCGCGAGGTCATGGGCACAGCCGTGATTGGTTTGGTAAACGCCGTGGCCCTGGGGATTAAAATTGCCGGAGAAGGTCACACCACGGGAAGCGGTGAGAACCCCGCCAAGATCGGCAATAACGTCACCAAACAGGTTGGGAGCGACAATCACGTCGAACCGTTTTGGATTCTGGATCAGCTCATAAGCGGCCAGATCAATGTTGAGGAATTTTGCCTCAATACCATATTGCCGCACCACGGCCTTTCCGGTGTCTGCCCACAGCGCGCTCACAGTAGGAATGCCACCTTCTTTGACGATGACATGCAGATCGCCGCGGCGATTCGCCGCCGCGCGAGCGGCGACCTCGACGATGCGCCGGACCTCTGGTTCGCTGTAGGAGAAGGAATGTTCGGCCAAGCGACCTTTGTTGGCGGCACGGTCGCCCCATTGGCCCTGATAAACGCCGCCGGTGTTATCCCGAACGATGAGAATGTCCACGCCGAGCAGGAATTCCGAACGGATGCGACTGGCGCAGAGCAATTCGGGTGACGGTCGGGTGGGAACAAATTTGCAGAACAAATCGAATCGCCGTCGCAGGTCGTAAACGTAACGGCCGCCGCAGGGGCCGTTGAGAATTGCGCCGCCGCGATTAAAAATATCGGCACAAAAGGCCGTGACTTCTTCTGAGAGCCATTTGCCGCACGGAGAAACGGCTTGTTCGCTGATTATCCTTCCGTGTTGCACTTCGAACTTGAGGTCCAGTACTTGTTCGATGGCGGCCAGCACCTGCAGGGCTGCGCTAATGACCTCCGGTCCAATGCCCGTTCCTTCAAGCACGCCAATGAGCCGGCGCGGTACCGAATCGCCGCCGGCTGGTGAACCTGAATGGTCGTCCTTCAAGTATTCTACCAAGCGTCCCACCGCAAATTTTGCGCGTGAGCTGTCGGGTTGTGGCTTCATCATCGTCAAATTGACCCAACGACGGAACTTTTGATCTGCCTGAGTTTGAATCAAATCTGAATTTCAGAGCTCAGGTTGGCAGCGAGTTTTTACGAACCTGCTTTACAAAGCAAGCAGATGTTGTTTTTTCTTCGGTTCGCGTGGTTTACTTTTGCTCCTGAGATTTTGTCCGCCGAAGTTCATTTCACTTCGGCTCTGGGTCAGCCAGTCGCATTGCGCGCTGCGCTACGCCGGACACGCCTTTGATTCAGCGAGTGTCACCATTGCATCGGGTCGAAGCGTGCCCTTGCTCGCAACTCTGAATTTGTCGGGGCATTCAAGGCGGGAAAAGCGGACAAATTATCCGAGTGTCCAAGGCTGAAAGAGGGGACAAATTCCCCGGCGGCAGACATCCCCGAACGTCTCCGAAAATAGTGGGCTTTTTAGCACCAAGCTTTAGCACTAGCACTTTTTATGAAGCCTAGAAACTCGCGGAAGCATTGATTCTATTGGGTCAAATTGAAGTTGGTAGCGCGTACGGGAATCGAACCCGTCTTTCAGCCTTGAGAGGGCCGTGTCCTAACCGATAGACGAACACGCCAACCCGTAACTGGGTCAATGCTAGCCGCTATCGGGATGGTGTCAATCACCCGACGCTACTGAACGTCTTCGCCAAGTTCCACGTTCCAATACGCCAGGTCAATAAAATGCTTCCAGCTATCGTGCTGATGCAGGCTGAAATTGATCTGAATGAACGGACGCCACTTCGGCCGCTTCGGCTTGCGGATCAGGTGCATCCCCGCTTCCTGCGGCAGGCGATTGGCCTTAAGGGTGTTGCACCCGATACAGGAACAGACAATGTTCTCCCACGCCGTCGGTCCGCCCCGGTCTCGCGGGACTACGTGGTCCAGGTTCAAATCTTTCCGGTCGAAAGTGCCACCGCAATACTGGCAGGTATTTTTGTCCCGCTCGAAGATGTTATGCCGGGTGAACTTCACTTCCTTTTTCGGCATGTGGTCATAGACAACCAGCAGAATGACGCGCGGCACCCGGATGCGGAATGAAATGGTGCGAACGGATTCAGAGTGAGGTTCCTGCCGGGAAAGGTCCTGCCACTGGTTGAAGTCGAAAGTCTGAAAGGAGCCGTCGTTACGATTGAGCACGACCTCGGCGTGGCCCTGAAACACAAGTGTCAGCGCCCGACGCGCCGTGCAGACATTGACCGCCTGCCAGAGGCGGTTCAGCACCAACACGTGTTGGCTCAGCATAGAGTTCATGGCCTGTTCCAACTGGCGCCAAGCTATACAAACCGTCCCTTTCTGTCAACGCAGGCTCGCAATCCATGAGTTTGGCGGCAGGTGGAAAACTGGATAATTTGACTGGCGGCGAGGTTTCCGCGCCGTCAACACCCGCCATAATCACCCCCCACTCAAAGATGGCTCCTAGTCCGCCACAGCCAGGTCCATGTCCCCCGTGTAGTACAAAACACGCCCGCAATTGCTGCACGTGACCAGTTCTTTCTTGGCTTGGCACATCACAAGCAACTGAGGCGGCAATCGCATATGACACCCCCCGCAAACGCCGTGTTGCACTCCCACGATAACATTCTCGCCCTTGTTATGAACCAGTCGCTCATAGCGCGCCCGCGCCTTTTCATCAACCGCCGCCGCCAGCGCCTCGCGGTTCGTTTCCAATTCGGATAATTCCTTCCGCAGGTGCTGTTCCCGTGTGTCAAGCTGGGCGAGTTGCTCTTCCGCCATCTTCTTCAGGCCCGCTGCGGTTTGCGTGGCCCGCGTGACCTCTTTTTGCCCGGCTTCGGCCTGCTCCATCAATGCGATTTCCTGGTCCTCCGTCTTGAAGATGGCGGCTTTGCAAGTGTCGATCTCGTGCGTCAGCGCCCGGTATTCCTCGTTCTTGCGTGTCAGGAGTTGCTGGTTGGCGTACTTGGTGATGAGCTGTTTCTTGGTCTCGATTTCCAGTTCCAAATCCTTCCGCCCGGATTCAATGTGCTTGACGCGGTTTTTTGCATTTTCGAGCTCAGTCTGCGCAACCGCAGCTTTGGCCTTCAGGGCCTGCCGCTCCGGTTCCAAGTGCCCCAGCTCTCCCTTCACGCGACGGATTTTCCGGTCGCGGTCCTGCAAAATCAGCAATTTCTCGATCGTTTCGACCATATCCTCAAAACTACCAGTGCTGAAGGGTATCTGGCAGAGTGAAGCAAGTCAACGTGCCTAATGGACCTGCCCGATGACTTCCGCCAAAACAAACGCATGTCAGCAACCTCCGGCAGATCCGAGGTCGCTGACAGAAATTGAGCCGGTTATTACAGGAAAATAGCCGGGAACGCTCCTTCCCGGCCTTCGTCCCCGCCATCCATGGCATGCCTCAACGACCAGCCGGCCCGGGAGCCCGCCACTAACCGACCACGCTGTGTCAAGCCGCCGGCGAGGGCGCTATCGCGTTGCCGCTTTCTCTCGCGGCCGGCACAAGAGCTTTATATGGCTGGATGGACTCGATCCGGTGGCGGTGGCGCACGCCCTGCAGCTCGAACTCCACTTCGTCGCCCACCTTGCGGTTCAGCAGGGCTTGCGCCACCGGCGAAAGATAGCTGATGATGCCATTTTCCGGGTCGGAATCCCACGCGCCAAGAATTGAGAATTGTTCCGACTGGTTCACTTCCAAATCCACCGCGCGCACTATCGTGCCGATGCTTACAAGGTCTGTGCGGGCGTTGGCAAAATCAGTGCCCCGCGCGCGCACAAGTTGCGTCTCGAGCTCGGCCTTCCGCCGCAGCAGAAGTTTCTGCATTTCCTTGGCGGCTTTGTACTCATGGTTCTCGCTCAAATCTCCATAACTGCGGGCCAAGGCGATTTCCTTTGAGTTCGCCGGGATCTTCTTCTCCACGAGCTCGTGGTACTCGTTCTTGCGCCGCTCAAGGCTGTCCCATGAAACCACTAAATTGGATTCCTGCCTGGTTTGCTCGCCCGAAATCAACGACTGAATCGCCGGGTAGCTCTTCACGATTCGCGCCAGCAACGACCGTTTGTCCATGTCATCGAAGCACGGGGAAAGCTGCAAGGCACGGGTCAGGTCCTTGATGACATCGAGGTCGGCTGAGCCGATTAGTTCCACGAGCAACTCCGGATCATCCAGAATACAGTCGCGGAGCCGGTTGGAGCGTTTTTCGTTGAACTGGTCCCGCTCCATGGCCGTCAGCATCGCCCGGAAGACCTCGGGCCCGAGGATGTCAGCGAATGTGTCGTTCCGGTCTTTGGACAGCCAGAGCAGAAGTTCGCTGCTGGCCGTGTGCTGGCTGATGAGCCGGGCCAAGGTGTCTTTCAGCGCATCGATCCGGCCTTCATGAATCAGCAGGCTCGCGAACTCCTTGCAGAGCCTGGCTGAAACGCCCGTCAATGTGTTGCGCAAGGCTTCGGGCCAATGTTCCGGGTTGGCCGCCTTGAACGACTCCAGCGCGCGCCGATGCTTAGCTGCCGGGAGTTGTTCCATCAGCGGGCCAAGCTTCAGTTCCTGCGACCAGATGGTCGTTGCGTCAAGTTCTCCAACCGTGAGCGGCAGGGCCGCCATATCCCGAACGTCATCGCGCGCAAAAATCGCTTCGAGCGCCACGGCGGGCTGCGTGCGCTGGTAGCTGGGGATTTCGGCATTCAAAGCCGCGATGAGTTCTGTGGCGGCGGCAGTTTTATCCGTCAGGTCGTGCGCGTTTCTCAGCAGTTCACCGGTCACAGTAATGCGGGCCTTCAACCCTTTTGCCGCGCGGAATTCCCCCAACAGCCGGTCCTGGAGCGAAGTCTCCTTCGCCTGGTAAACAATCGGCTCGCTTTTCTTAAGCGGCAATAAAAAATGGCCATCCTTCTTCAGCTCCCGTTTCGCAGCCTCCCACCATTTTTTCCAATCATCGCTGATGACTTCCGGCGCCAACACCTGCTGAATCTGTTCCACAGTCGCTTTCCCGCCATAGCTGTCCAGCACCAGTTTGACCAGTTCAAGGTGGCCCGTGGCCGCCATCTGCCGAAGGCTTTCCGGGTCTGACGCCTTACGCGCGAGGATATGTTCCCTAGGAATGGGTTTGAGGGATTGGGCGGCAAACGCCAAATCCATCGTGTGACCCGCCTTGTTGGGAAAGTCGATAGTGAACCGGGCAAAAACAGCATCGACCGTCTTAATTTTTCCGAAACCCCAGCTCCGGTGCATGCAAAAACCGCTGGTCGCCAGCAGCACCAGAGCTTCGATGTGCTGGCGTTCAAGCTTGCCCGCCGCCGCCATTTTCTCGAATTCTTCTCTCATTAAAATACTTTAACACTCGCGTCCATCGCGCGAAATGCTTTTATTAAAGGTTGTGATCGCCCAAAAACCAAGAGAAATTGCGTTACAGATTCTGCACCGGCACACCGGCGGAGATTTTGTCGAGACCCTTCTCGACTCCGCTTTGGCTCGCATACAATTCTCTTCCGCAGACCGACGCTTATGCCAGGAGCTGCTTTATGGGGTCATACGCTGGCAGGCAACTCTTGACTGGATCATAACTTCCAGAACCGAAGACCGCACACAGAAGCCATTGCTGCAAAACCTCTTGCGACTTGGCCTCTACCAAATCTTCTGGCTTGATCGCATCCCCAACCATGCCGCAGTTTATGAAACGGTCGAGTTGGCCAAGCAACACGGTTTCCATTCGCAGGCGGGGTTTGTCAACGCTCTCCTCCGTGGCTGTTTGCGCGAATTCGACCCGCTCAGTCAAACGCTCGCCGCTCTAAAGAAAACTCAGCCGGCTCTTGGCTACTCGCACCCGGAATGGCTCGTAACGCGCTGGTTAAGCCGATGGGGCAATGACAAAACCGCCCAGTTAATGGAATGGAATAATACTCCGCCAAGCACTTTCGCCCGGGTCAACACCCTAAAAGCGGATCCCGGCAAGCTCCTCGCCCAATGGCGCGACGAGAATGTCGAATACGACTTCGTTCGCCGTGATTGGCTGGAGGAGAACCTGGTTTTCCTGTTGAAATCGCACCCGCCGCTCGCGCGGCTGCCCAGCTTTCAACAAGGGCTTTTTTACGTGCAGGACCCGGGCACCCTGCTCGCCGTCGCCGAGTTCGCTCCGCAACCCGGCGAATCCGTCCTCGACCTGTGTGCCGCCCCAGGCGGCAAGCTCAGCCACATCGCCCAGTGCATGCGGAACGAAGGCGAGATCGTCGCCCACGATGTCGCGCCCGAGCGCCTTAAGCTCGTTGAAGAAAATTGCGCCCGTCTCGGCATTACCTGTGTCCGCACCGCTTTGCCTTCGACCCTCATCTCCCAACCCGCCACCGCCTTCGACCGTGTTCTCCTCGACGCTCCATGTTCGAACACGGGTGTGATGCGGCGCCGGGTCAATTTGCGCTGGCGGATTCGGCCAGAGGAAATTGAACGCCTGCGCTTCGCGCAACTGGAGTTGCTGCGTACGGCCGCGTCGCTCGTGAAGCCGGGAGGCACGCTCGTTTACAGCACATGCAGCCTTGAACCCGAGGAGAACCGGGAACTCATCAAACAATTCCTGGGCGAACACACGGGTTTCAAAGCGGAACATGAACGGGAGTTGTTGCCGTTTGTGGACGCGGTGGATGGCGCGTACGTAGCACGCCTGCGGAGACAGTAATCACAAGTGACCGCACCCTGCCCGTTCACATTCCCATGATCTGGTACCCGCAATCCACATAGATAACCTGTCCGGTAATAGCCGCTGCGCCATCGGTCGCCAGGAACAGGCCCGTGGCGCCCAATTCTTCGGGCAGGACATTGCGTTTGAGCGGGGCATGATCCTCGTAGCGCTTGAGCATTTCGTTGAACCCGGCGATTCCGCGCGCAGCCAGCGTGTTTACCGGGCCGGCGCTGATGCAGTTGACCCGGATTCGCTTCGGCCCGAGATCGTAAGCCAGATAACGTGTGCTGGCTTCAAGCGAGGCCTTGGCCACGCCCATGACATTGTAATGCGGAACCACTTTTTCCGCTCCGTAATAACTCATGGCCAACATGCTCCCGCCCTCGGGCATGAGCGCCGCCGCCGCCCGCCCCAACGCGACGAGCGAATAGGCGCTCACATCATGCGCAATGCGAAATGCTTCGCGGCTCGTGTTGATGAATTCCCCTTCCAGGGCTGCCTTGGGCGCGAATGCCACCGAATGAAGCAGCAGGTGCAATTTGCCGAACTTCCCACCGACCACCTTGAAGACATTGGCGATTTCCTCATCCTTCGTCACATCGCAAGGCAAAATCAGAGTATCCGCGCCAAACGCGCCCGCCAGTTCCTCCACGTTTTCTTTGAGCCGGTCACCCTGGTAAGTGAACGCGAGTTTCGCTCCTGCCTTGTGCCACGCCTGCGCGATGGCCCAGGCAATGGAGCGCTTGTTTGCCACCCCGAACACAATTCCACGTTTGCCGGCCAGTAAAGACATAAATTCCTGTTGCGTTAAAACCGTTGCGACGTTTACGCGTTAAATTGGCTGAGTCGGTGAGGGTACCAGTAAGTCGGAACCGGCGTTGTGGCAAGGGAGAATCGGCACGAAGGAGGCTTTTGAGACCTTGGAAATCCGGCATTGCGCCGCCGCTTGACGGTCGGGGGATTTAGATTAGGTTTGCCCTCACATGAACCAGGATCAAGGCCGATTTGTTGTGACAAGGTTGGTAGCGGCACGGCTCTTCTGTTCTTGCGCAAAAAAGTTCCAGATTCCCCGCATCGTCCCCCGCACACAATTCTGGAGTTTCTGGATTTGGACTACAACAGCCATATTCGTCCCGCTATCAGGTGTGGCGTGGGCAGCGCCGGGAAGGCCTTTGGCCACGGAATATGTTGAAGGCGATGTCATCGTAACCTTCAAGGACTCCGTTAACCTGGGTGCCGGACGGCAGGCGCTGGGCGCACATTCCCTCGAACTGGCGCGGCATTTTGCCTTTTTGTCCGAAAAACGAGGCCGGCATTGCGGGCTGGTGCGCACGCCAAGCCGGACCACCGCGGACCTGATTGCAGAATTATCCCGCGACCCCGCCATCGCGACCGCCGAACCTAACTATGTGAGGTGGGTCTCGGCGCATCCACCCAATGACCCGCTTTTCCCCCAGTTGTGGGGTTTACAGAACACCGGTCAGTCAGCCAACGGGACGGCGGGAACTTCCGGGGATGACATCGGGTTTGTGCCGGCCTGGAGCCTGGCCCGCCCGACGACCAATCAGGTGGTGGTGGCGGTGGTGGATACGGGGGTGGACTATACGCACCCGGATTTAGCGGCGAACATGTGGACGAACCCGGGAGAAATCCCCAACAACAGCATCGATGACGATGGCAACGGTTATGTGGACGATTTTTTCGGTTATGATTTTGCCGGTAATGTCGCCGATCCCCAGGACTCCGGCTTTCACGGAACCCACGTCTCCGGCACGATCGCGGCCGTCGGCAACAACCTCCTGGGCGTCATCGGGGTGGACTACCAGGCCCGGATCATGGCGCTCAAAGTTTCCAACGACGGCAGCACCATCCTTACCTCGGCCGAAATCGAAGCCCTCCAGTACGCGACCATGATGAAGGGACGCGGCATTAACATCGTGGCCATCAATGCCTCTTTCGGGGGCGGCGGCTCGAACAGCACCGAGGTTGCCGCGATTCAAGCCGCCGGCAATGCCGGCATTGTTTTTTGCGCGGCCGCCGGAAACAACAGCGCGAACAACGATACCACCCGGTTTTACCCTGCCTCCTACCGCCTCTCGAACATGATTGTCGTCGCAGCCACCGATCAAAACGACGCGCTGGCCAGCTTTTCGGACTACGGCGCCGCGACGGTGGACCTGGGCGCACCCGGTGTGAACATCCTCTCGACCAAGCCAATGAGCCTGGCAGGCACGACCGCCTATGCGCAGGTGGGAGCCACTGCCTATTCGGCCAATGCGTTGACTTATTCCGGAACCACCACCGGGATAACCGCCACAATTTATTATTGCGGCCCTGGTTACCCCACGAATTTCCCGACGGCGGTCAGCAACAACATTGCGCTGATAAGCCGCGGGACGCTCACGTTCGCAACCAAGGTTGCGAACGCCATGGCGGCCGGTGCGCAGGCGGCGGTCATTTACAACAACACCAACGGCAACTTCTCCGGCACACTCCAAAACCCCGGCAACTGGATTCCGGCCGTCTCACTTTCCCAAGCCGATGGACTGACGCTGCAAGCCCTGCTCCCGGCAACCGGCACTGTGGTGAATTCGTCAGATCCCACACAGATTTACCAATTTCTGGATGGCACCTCTATGGCGACTCCGCATGTCGTCGGCGCAGTTGCCTTCGCGGCGATGAATTTTCCCAGTGAAACCGTCGCGCAACGGATTCAACGGATTCTCACGAATGTTGATGTGGTGCCCGGACTCAACGGCCTGGTGCGCACCGGCGGGCGCCTTAATCTCCAGCGCATCGTGGATACGGACGGCAATGGCCTGCCGGATTGGTGGGAGCAGATGTATTTCGGCCACCTGACCGGCACCGATCCCAACGCCGACCCGGATCACGACGGAGCGAGCAACCTGGCCGAATGGCTGGCGGGCACGAACCCGACCAATGCCACTTCCTACTTACAGTTGACCGGAGCGACAACGCCCGGAACGAACGGCTTCACGGTCCAGTGGCCGAGTGTGGCCGGGAGATTTTATCGCGTTGAGCGTTCCACCAATCTGCTCACCGGCTTCGATACCCTGATCCAAACCAACATCGCCGCCACGCCGCCAACCAATACGGTGGTGGATGCGGCCATCCTCCAGGGAAACGCGCAATTCTACCGGATCGAGCTTGAACAATAGCATGCCAGATTGGACGTTAGACATCCGTCTTTCCCTGTCTTTAGTTAAGACAAAACTGGAACTCACACAAGTTTTTGGGAAATTTAGCCACAGCTTTTGTAGGAATACTCTAGCCCTGCCTCTCCGCGTCATCCTGCCCACCTGCATCGCGGTTATGGTAACGGCCGACACCTGCCACGCTGCCGAATTGACTGGGCCGGACATTCTCGCCCGGATCCATACAGGCCACCCGCGGCTGATGATGACCTCCAACATGGTTGAGGTTCTCCGGACCAATCTCTTGACGGATTTCTGGCTGGCGGACCGGTATCATCGTCAAAAGAAACGGGCCGACCGGTTTCTGACCGAGCCGGTGAGCACTTACCAACTCAAGGGCGGCGACCGGCTGCTCGACACCTCCCGCCGAGTGCTCGGGCGAGTCACCACTCTCGCCATCGTTTATCATATTGAAAACGACAGGAGATATTTTGATCGCTGCTGGGCCGAGCTGGATGCCGCAGCCCATTTCCAGGACTGGGATCCACGCCATTTTCTTGGCACGGCCGAGATGACCGCGGCTGTTGCGCTTGGCTATGACTGGCTATACGACGCCTGGTCCAGCGAACAACGGCAAATTCTCCGCCAAGCTATTATCAACCACGGCCTTAAACCGGGGCTCCACGATTACCATTCCGTCCTCTCCGAATTCCCAGCGCGGGTCAACAATTGGAATGTTGTCTGCAACGGCGGACTGGCGCTGGGGGCATTAGCCGTGGCCGAGGATGCCCCCGACATAGCGGGCGAAGTCCTCGCGCGCGGCCTGGCTTCGGCTCCCCGCTGCCTCTCCCGGTTCGGGCCGGACGGCGCGTGGTTCGAGGGGCCCATGTATTGGGGATACGCAACCTTCTACGAAGCAATGTACCTCGGTTCTCTGGAAACCGCCTGTGGCACAGATTTCGGTCTGGGCGACCTCCCCGGAACTGATCACGCGGGCTGGTTCCCTGTATATTGCAACGGCGCTGCCGGTGGTCCGTTTAATTTTGCCGATGCCGAAGAAGACCCGGAACCCAGGGCCGGCCCGCAACTCCTTTGGATGGCGCGGCGGTTCCACGAACCACGTTACGCTCAGTACCAGAAAGATTGCCAGACCGGACGCGGCTCGGCGCTGGAGATGCTCTGGGGCCTTGGCATCGAACGCCAGCCCTGGCAGACGACAGACCCGGACCGCTATTTTCGCGGGGTGGAGGTTGCGACGATGCGCGACCGCTGGGACGATACGAATGGCTGGTTTGTGGGGTTCAAGGCCGGCTCGAACGGCGTCGACCACTCGCACCTGGATGTTGGCACTTTTGTGCTTGAAGCCAAGGGTGTCCGCTGGGCCATTGACCTCGGCCCGGACGACTATGATCTGCCGGGATATTTCAACAACAAACAGCGCTGGACCTATTACCGGTTGCGAGCGGAGGGCCACAACACGCTCGTCATTAATCCCGGCGCAGGACCCGACCAAAACCTCAAGGGTTCGGGCAGAATCACCGCATTCACGAGCGCGGCGCCCGGCGTGGAACTGGCCGCCGATCTAACAGGGGTTTATCCCGCCGCTGAGCGGGTCACGCGTTCGCTCTCCTTTGTGCGCGGGAAAAGTGTCCGGCTCAGCGACGAAGTCAGGCTGGGTCAAGCCGGGGAGGTGTGGTGGTTCGTCCACACGCGCGCCCAGGTCAAACCCTCCGCCGACAAAAGAACGCTCGCGCTCACTCAAGCTGGCCGAAGCCTGACACTGCGGTTGCTGGAGCCAGCCTCGGCCAGATTCGAGACTGGTCCGGCAAAGCCGCTTCCCACGAGCCCTCATCCGGCGGACCAAGCCGTCAACGAAAAAGTGACCCGAATCTTCATTCATCTAGCGGGGATACAGAAGACGGCAATTTCTGTACAGTTCGACCCATAGCTTACCCGCGGACCATAGGAAACCGATATCTATCAATAGCAGCGATGGCTCGCCTGGGGCAAGGGAGTGAAGAGCCCTTGTGAAATCACCGAGTTGCGCTGACGGCGGGGGCTTATGAAACCGGTTCTACAATTCTACTGAAAGAGGATGCGGTAGAACCTGCTCAACCCGACGGCTGTTGTATCGGTAAATTGCAGGAGCCCGCCAGTGCCGGAGTTCGTAGCCAGCGGAATCCAACTCGGGTCGGTGAGATTGGTCTTGAATTCGATGACGCAGGTGACACCTATGACCCTTTGGTAGGTGAAACTGAACTTATTCGACACGACCCCGGGTTGAATGATGTCGGTCTGAAATCCACTTCCGACGACGGTTAGAGTCGCGGGCGTGCTGTTAGTTATTCCAAAGGAGTTGTGAACCACAACGTAATAGGTTCCAGCGTTATTCGAGCTCACACTTGGAATTATCAATGAAGAGGAAATGCCCCCCTGCGGCGTGCTGTTGAAGTACCATGTGTAGTCCAAAGGTGTGGATCCGTCCGCAGTAACGGAAAAAGTCGCGTTCGCGCCAACCAGCGCAACCTGACTGGCGGATTGACTCCGGATGAAGGGCAGCACGCCAACAGTGAGAATGGCCGGCGCGCTTGTGATCGCGCCGTAAGCGTTGGTGATCGCGACCGTGTAGGTTCCGGCATTGGTTGGGTCGCCAAAGACCGTGTAGATGGGATTGGTCGCTCCGAAGGCGATATTTGTCCCGTTGAACTGCCATTGGTAATTCGTCGGTGAAAAATAGGGAGTTAAATCGCCGCCAGCGGTTACAAAGAAATTGGTCGTGTCGCCTTGCAACACGGTTGTGTTGGTTGGCTGGACGAATATGTAAGGAGCGAATTGCACATACGCGACGGAACTCGTAACGGAACCGTAATTATTGGTGATAATCACCCGGTATGGGCCGAAATTGGTCGAGACGGCACTGGGGACGGTATAACTTGGGGTGACCCCGCCAAGGATGTTTGTGCCACTGAGCTGCCACCGATACCTGAGCGAATCCAGTGTGTTGAGCACATCGCCAACGACGGACACCGTGAACACAACCGAACCGCCGTATGTCTGTGGCTGGTTTTGCGGCTGGACAAGGATCACGGGCGCGGTCACGAGCTCATAGGCGCCGATATCACAATTCGTGCCCATTGGACGCGGCACGCCCCGCTGGTCAGTGGGAGGGAAGGTGGCGGCATTGGTTCCAGCCGCATTGATGGCCGGGCTGCCGGCGAGAAGCCCCATGGTCATCGTTGAGCCGCCGTTGTTGGCCAGGGGGCCGAGTCCGACAAAATTGGTTTTGATACTGAGACTGTTCGTCAAGGCGCTGCTGTTATCCGAACTAAGATTGTAGCCGCCATCAGTAATCTTGCCGGAAACAGCGTAGATATTGGTGCCGGCTGAGCTTGAGGTAGAGACGAAGTTTGTGGAGAAGAGAGTGTTCCTTACCCAAAAAGCGGCTGCGCCACTGGCAATGCCCCCGCCCTGAGCGACCCCAACGCTGCCCGGCGAGCCCGGGGCACCTCCGCTGCTGTTAAATCCGTTCGTGCCGCCGCTGCCACCGATAGCCTGACAGTTGGCAAAAGTGCAGTTCAATACAGAGACAATGCCCGTGCTGTAAAGTCCGCCCCCGACGCCGCTGCCACCGTTACCGCCGTTGCCACCGGTCGGCAACCCGGTGCCAACGCCAGTCCCGCCGTTGCCACCATTGCCGCCTGTAACGGTGTTGTTAAAGAAAGTGCAGTTCGTCACTGCAGCGCCACCAGCCCAGATTCCGCCGCCGAAGCTGTTGGGGCCATTTGCCCCGGCTGGACCGTTAATAGCGGAGCCAGCTGCGGCACTGTTCCCGCCTTGTGCAACATTCCCGGCAAAAGTGCAGTTCAACACCGTAACACTTTGTGTGCTGAAGATTCCAGCGCCGAAGGCAACTCCACCCGCCCCACCGGAGCCAGCGTAACTGATTTTATAACCCGCGCCGTTGGTTCCACCGACGCCTCCGCCACCACCGATGACGCTATTCCCAGAGACCGTGCAGTTACTCAACAACAGCGTGCCCAGATTGTAAATGGCACCACCGTAAGCAGTCCCGCCAGCGCCACCAGCGCCGCCGTTGCCTCCTTGGTGTGCTGAAAACTGGATGTCCCCATTGCCGCCATTACCACCATTGCCCCCCGCACCACCGGCCACGCTGTTATTGGTCAGCGCGCAATTCAGAAGCGTAAGGCTGCCCAGATTATAGACCGCGCCACCAAGGGCAGAAGCGCCCGAAGTGCCAGGCAAGCCAGGGCCGCCATCGCCATTGGGATTGTTCGCACCATTGTTACCATCCGTGCCACTGAGATTGGTCGCGTTATTGCCCGACAGGGTACAGTTTGTAAGCACCACGGTTGCACTCTGATTAATGTAAAAACCACCCCCATTTGTGTTTTGTCCGCCGGTAATAGTAAGGCCTATGTTGGTAAAGTTGACGCCAGGATCCACCACAAACACCAAGGTCTGGTTGCCGCCGCTGATTGTGACCTGGTAGCCCTGGGCGTCGATGGTCGTGTTCGCATAGATCTCGATGGGAGCAGTGACAGTGATGCTGCAATTCCCGGAAAACGTCACATAGCCCCCGCCATCCAAAGCCGAGAGGAGGTCATCTTCCGAGCAACCAGCGACCGGACCATCCATAGCATGGACATGGAACGGCAGAGCCAGCAGGAACCACAATCCAAACATGCCGCCGGCCATGGCAAGAAGCCAACGCACGAAGCTGAGCACGTTCCGATGGCTCCGCCGCAATCTGCCTGCCGCCAGTGACTGTGCGAGTCTCACGGAAGTGGAGTGAATTTGGTATCAGCAGGCTGGTACGCCGATGGCTGGTTGGTCTTCAGAAAGTGGTTGGTCGCCTTCAAACGACGGGCTTCCTCTTGCTGATCTTCGGCTTCAGCGCGTTTGATTTCGGGCATCCGGTTTCTTTCCGCCCGTGCCGCCTGAGCCGCCACTTCCGGCGTGGGAAGCACAGTGGGGCGAATCAAGACAATCAGTTCATCTCGCGCATCGTCCCTGCTGCTGCTTCTAAATAGAAAGCCCAATAACGGGACGTCCTTGAGAAAGGGCACTCCGGACGCGCTGGAGGATTTGGTGGTTTCGATCAAGCCGCCAAGAATGACAGTTTCGCGATCACGCACAGCCACCTTGGCCTGAGCTTCCTTGGAGCTGGTAATCGGCACATCGCCAACATTGGCGATGTTCACGGTGCCGGAGACGCTATCGATCTTCTGGTGGATATCCATCACGACCAATCCATCAGGATTAATCAGCGGAGTCACATCCAGTGAAACCCCGACCTGCATCTGCTGAATGGAGGAGTACCCCCCATAAGCGCCGCCGCCGTAATAGCTGCCAGTCGGGTACGGCCGGGTTTGGCCCACGAACAGGCTGGCTGGAACCGCGTGCGAAGTCTGGATACGCGGGCGCTGGAGAATCCTGGCCCGGCTGTCGCTCGCCAAGGCAGTTACTGTCACATCAAGGTCGTTTCCCCAAGCACCCAGATAACTGAAACCTCCGGGCAGAGCGCTAGTGAGATTACTTCCGGCGCCACTGGCGAAGTTGGCGCCAGAGAGCATGGTTCCATTGTTGAGCGCGCCCTGGCCGCTGAAGTTACCGATTCCGTGCGGCTGCCCCTCAAGATAGCTGAATCCCAAACTTTTGGAATTGTCGAGCGTCACCTCAATAATCACCGCTTCGATCAGGACCTGGGCCAGAACGACATCCAGCTTGGCGACGATGTCCTTGATCATTTTCATGTCCTCCCGGGAGGCGAAAATCAGGAGCGAATTTGTGCGCTCGTCGGAAATGATCTTCGTTTGACCCAAAACCTGAACTTCGCCGGAGATCGAAGCGCGCTTGATGATACTTTGGAGCCGATCCGTGAAACTGCCGCCTCCCGGTTGAGTCGTGGCTCCGGGTGCCGTCGCCCCGGGCATGGTGGCTCCGGGAGAACCACCCGTGCCAGTTCGTCCGAAGCCGCTGGAGCTTCGGCTGCCGGTGGTGGCGCTTTTACCCACTGTCGTGCCGCCGCCGCCGCTGCTCAAACTATTCAAGGCATTGGCGATGTCGGAAGACAGCGCATACTTGATCGGGATAACCTCCGAGATGTATTCTGAGGGGACCGAGACATCGATTGCTTTGATCATTTCCAGCATGCGTTTGACGTTTTCAGTGAAGTCCCGGAGCACGAGGATCTGGCTGCTGTCAATGGCGAGGATGGCGCCCGGAATCTTGGCGAAAGGCGTCAGAGCCTGGACCATTTCACTGGGCTTGGCATATTTAAGCTGCACCACATGGGTCACGTACTGGCCCATGTCTGGAAGTTTTCCCGCATCGAGTTGGTTGAAGGCCTGTCCCTCCTGACCCGCAGTCTGGGTCTGGACAGCCTTTACGAACTTGTCACCGATGTCGATCATGGCGATCCCATTCAGCCCCAGCACCGCATCCAGCGCCTGAATCGCTTCACGCTTGGTCAGGGGAGTTTGTGTTTTCAGGACAATGGTCGGTGCCGGCAGGCTTGCCGGACGCAGAATTGTGCGATTTACCAATTCGGCATAAAGCTGCAGAACCTGGTTCACGTCCGCGCCGCGAAAATCGATCATGCCCGCAGGCAATATGTCCTCAGGAGAGGTATCCGCCGCAGAGGCAGGCGGCGCAATTGCAATTTGGCCCGGCGGCAGTGCCCCGGGAACGGAAGCAGGTTGTTGCGTTACAGGCGCCGGCTGATTTGCAGGGGGAGGGGTGGCGGGAATCCCGCGCGGGACAGTTCGCGGGAGGGGCGACGGCTGGGCTCCGAGAACGACGGCGGTCAGGAACAGGATGAGTAAAGTGGTTTTCACGTTTATTTGGCGGTTATAGTTGCTGGTTTGGCCGCGGGCGCAGGTGCTTTGCCAGAGCCGGATTGGGTGGCGGGCGGAGCCGGCCTGGCCGAGGTCTTCTTCTGATAGCTAGCCACCAGTTTAACATTGGCATTGAGCTGCTGCCGTTGCGGGTCGGTATGCAACGTCAGGTCGCGCACGCGAATCAACGAATTACCGGAGCCGAGATTGTACAGGAAATCCACAAGCTGTTGTTCTTTGGATTGAACACTGACCGTTTCGGTTAGTTCCAGGAAAAACTGGCTGGTATGGTTGTTGATCTTGGAGGTCTGGGTAATGTTGACCCCGCTGCGCACCTGCTGTTCCTGAAGCGCGCTTTGGAAGTGGAGGGCCTGGTCTTCCGGAGGAACAACCAAACCTTCTTTTTCCAGGCTGTCCACCAGCGTCTGATAGCTCCGCATCTGGGCTATCTCCGCCTCGTACTCGGCGAGCTTGACCTGGGCAGTGTTCCTGCGAGCCTGCACATTGCTCCAATCGGAGAAATGGGGAAAAACGAACAAGGCGTTCAGAACGACGAACAGGAGCGCCGCGACTCCGACGACCATGCGCTTCTCGAACGGGCGCAAGTTAAGGCGATCCAGATATGCCGTCATTGTTCCTCCGAACGTTTGAGTTCCAGGGCAAAATTCCAGTTGACGTTTCCCGCGCCTGGATTCGCATGGTAACTGAGATTATCCCCTTTACCCGGATCGAAGAAGACCTGGCCATGGAGGTCCGCCTTGCGCATAGCCGTTTCGAAGTCAATGAGCGTCTTGACCTGGTCAGCGGGCGCGCTGCCGCTGAGCGTCAACTTTTTCCCCTCGCTGAAGTTGAAGCTGTCGAGAGTCAGGCTGTCCGCCATCAGCTTGGCGGTGATATTCCAACAGTCGAGGGCCGCATATTTCAATTCCTGCCGGTCCTTGAGCACCTGGGAGCGGGCTTTGAGCTGGAGAGCGTTGGTGTAGGTCGGAGCCAACTCGACAACTCTTTGCTCCACCTGGCGGGTTTGATAGGTCGCAAAGCCCACCGCGACGCCATAGATCAAAACGCCGGCGATGTAGAGCGCCACCACCGCGCCCAGGCCGCGCATCCACAGGCGGTCGACAAATTGCTGGTGGTAACGCGTTGAAAACTCCGCAGGCAGGAGGTTCCCCAGCAATTCCGCCTGCGCCGCATGCGTAGCCGTCAAGGCGGCGACCTGGGAAGCGGGAATCGGCGAGATCAGCTCGACCGGTTCCTCAAGGCCGGCCCGCAAAGCGGGTTCCCACTCAGTTGCGGCCGGTGCCGCGGCAACCAGATGCCAGCGCGGACGCGAAGTCACCCAGCCTTCCAATTCCCCGGCCCAGGCGGTCTGCAGCAATTGTTCCCTGACCCTCGCGGGACGGTCCGCCGCCGGCAGAGAAATCAAATCAAGGTTCCGCAGCACGCCGCCGTACCACCATGCGGCCAGGGCAATATTCTTCCCGCCCGCCGCCTCCGGATAGATCCACACCCCATTTTCGGCGATGGTTGTGGCCTGCAACCGCGCGAGCAGCGGAAGCTCAAGCCGATCGGCCAAGTAGCCCAACCCTTCCAGCTCGCCGAGGAATTCCTCAACCACAGTGCGCGAGACGATCATCAGAATGACCGTCTGCAAATTGCCGGCGGCGTGGGGCAACATCTCCAGGCTCCAAACGATTTGCGCCACGGGCATAGGCGAGAGTTTTTCCAGTTGCAACTCCACCATGGCAAGGGTCTCGTCGAAATCGCTTTGCGGAAATTGTGCGACGCGCAAGAAAACATGTTCGGGCGGCAGCCAGGCAATGTTCAGCTTGCGCTGATAAAGAGAGCGCCAGTTTCTGGCAACGATGGATGCCGGCAACGGTTCGCCCGCAGAGCTGGTCTGCTCGCGGTTCAGCGCGAACCCGGTTCCGCGCGCGTCGAACTGCCAAAGCCGCTTCGACTCGGCACCGGTCTGGAGCACATTGCAGGAGTGGATGGCCGCCTTCGCGGCCTTCTTCCTGGATGGCCCGGCGGCCGCCTTAGGCACCTGGCTGACGGAAGGTGTTTGGCCGGTCTGCTTGCGCTTTGCCCTCAAGTGCCTGAGCCAGAAAAACACTCCAATGCACAAAGCCAAGAATGCGGCCACTGCGGGATAAAAGGCCCGGTTGGCCGGCAGTTGATGGATGGCCCGCGGGATCCTATTGATTGCTTTGGCCTTGCTTAAGCCTGCCGCCGGAGGAGTGTTGGTCTTACCGCCCGACCGCTGAACGACCGGAGGAACGTTGGTTTTGAGATTGATTCGCCTCAGGTTGGGGGCCGAGTTCGTGGCGGCCTGAAGGGTACAAGCCAGCAGGAGCAGGCTGACCCCCAGTAATCGAGCCGCCCGCCGCCGCAGACGCAGGCCACAGAGCGGCAGCCTGGAAAAACGCCAGGAGAGAGGCTTCAATGTTTCACCCTCGCTTCCGTCCTGGTCTCAATCAATGAGTCCAGGTGCTCCTCGATTTGCGTGACGCGCAGCACTTCTTCAATTGTTGTCTGCCCCGCCCGCACCTTGTTCCAACCGTCGGTGCGCAGAGTGCGCATGCCGAACTCAAACGCCTTTTGCGCGATCGTCGACGCGGGCGCACGGCTTAAAATCAACGGCCGGAGCGCTTCGTTCAGGATCAATAATTCATAAATGCCCATGCGCCCCTGGTAACCAAGCTGCCGGCATTCCTCGCACCCGGCGCCCCGCCAAAACTTCGCCGTCCCGATTTCATCCTCTGGAAAACCAATCCGGCGCAGATAATCACCCTCGACTTTTTGCTCCACTTTGCAATGCGGGCAAATCGTGCGGACGAGCCGCTGAGCCATGACGGATTCGACCGAAGAAGCCACGAGGAAAGGCTCGATGCCCATGTCAATCAGCCGCGTAAACGCGCTCGGCGCATCATTCGTGTGCAGCGTGCTAAAGACCAGATGCCCGGTGAGCGCGGCTCGAATCGCGATCTCGGCGGTCTCGAGGTCGCGGATTTCGCCCACCATGATGACATTGGGGTCCTGGCGGAGGATGTGGCGCAGGCCCATGGCGAAAGTCAGGCCGATCTCGGGGCGAACCGCGATCTGGTTGATGCCCTTGAGTTCGTATTCGACGGGTTCCTCAATCGTGATAATACGTTTGTGCACCGAGTTGATGGTGCTCAAGAACGCGTAAAGCGAGGTTGATTTGCCCGACCCTGTCGGCCCCGTCACCAGGAAAATCCCATGCGGCTTGACGATGATTTCGCGGATCGCGTGCTCTTCGAGCGGCGAGAATCCCAGCTTGTCCAGGCTCAGGAAGATTTTTCCACGAGTGAGCAGCCGGAGCGACACGCTTTCCCCATACACGGTCGGCACCGTTGATACGCGGATATCTATTTCCTCGCCTTTGATGCGGACGTTGATGCGGCCGTCCTGGGGAAGCCGCTTCTCGGAAATGTTCATCCCAGACATGACTTTGATGCGGGAGATGAGCGCCGCCTGATAGCGCTTTAACTGGGGCGGCATCGGTGTCTGGTGCAGAATGCCGTCGATACGATACCGGATGCGCAACTCGTCTTCAGCCGGTTCGAAATGAATATCCGTGGAGCGATCCTTATAGGCCTCCCAGATGACCTGGTTGACGAATTTAATGACACTCGCTTCCTGATCACTCTCCGTGATTTCCTTGTCCTCGCCAACCAACAGCTCGAGCGGCTCGTCCTCGGCCATTTCATCGAGCGTTTCGGCGCCGACGCCATAATACTTTTTCAGCGCCTTCCCGATTTCGGCCCTCGTCGCCAGGGCAAAGCGCGCCGCGCCATGGGCATCGAACCGGACGGCGTTGAGCATTGCGATATCAAACGGATTGCTGACCGCAACCTGGACGCTCCCATCATCAATCCGGGTCGGAAGAACGGAGTATTGGAACGCAACCTTGGTTGAGATTCGACTACGGGCCTCGGCGGGAATGGTGAGTTTCGGCAGATCAAGAAAAGGCCAGTTCAAGGCCTGGGCCAGTTGCTGGAGGAAGACGTCTTCGGCCAAGCCACGTTCCCGGCAAATAAAGGCGATCAACGACTCTTGCGAGCCGCTTTCCAAGGCTACACGCCAGGCTTTGTTCCACGCATCGAACTGTTCGGGAGTGGCCAAACCCATCCGCGCCAAAAACTCTTTCAGCGATATGAAAGCCATCTGTCAGGAGCTGGTCATTTGTGTTGAAATACACTTCAAACTAGGGAAAGTTGCGCACCCGGTCAAAGTATTTAGGGGACGAGAAGGCGGCGGAACGCTGTCCGGAAACAGGAAGTCAGAGCCAGAATTTACTGGACAAACAAGTCGGGTCTCAGGCCAAAATCCTTTCCTGGTCACCAGGAATTGTCCTGTGGCCGGCGACACCGGATTTGTCAGCTCCTCAACCTATGATGACAACACGAGAGATTCAGCCCGCACGCGGGTTTGCAGGGCGGGTGTTTTTTTGCCGAATCCTGATTCCGGACACTACTATCCGATGAAACAATTCGCCACCATCACTGTTATTGGCCGGGACAAGACCGGCGTCGTCGCGCGCACGACTGATTTTCTTTTCCTGCAAAGGGCCAACATCGAAGCGCTTGAGGAGCAAGTGACCCGCGGCCAGTTCAGCATGACAGTGCAGGCCTCCTGGAAAACCAGCCAGCTCGACCGAAAATCCGTGTGCGGCGGCCTGGAAAAGCTGGCGCGGGAACTGGATATGGAGATGAAAGTCCGCTTTACGGAGCCACGCCGCCGGCAACGGATGGCGATCCTGGCGACCAAAGAGCGGCATTGCCTTCAAAAACTCACGCAAGCCATCAAATCCGGAGCCCTTAAGAAAGCGGACCCGGCATTGGTCATATCCAATCGCCGTGATCTGGAGCCGCTGGCCAAAGACGCGGGCCTGCCGTTTGTCCATATTCCCTGGGAAGACCGGCTGCGCGCCGAGACGAAGGCGTTGAGCGTGCTGGACGAACACGAAATTGATTTTCTGGTGCTCGCCCGTTTCATGAAGATCCTGTCACCGAACTTCGTCTGGCGGTACAAGAACAAGATTATCAATATCCATCCGTCTTTACTCCCAAGCTTTCCCGGGCCTCAAGCCTACCGGCAGGCCTACGAGCAGGGTGTTAAAATCATCGGTGTTTCCTCGCATTTTGTAACGATGAACCTGGATGAAGGACCGATCATCGCCCAGGACTGCTTCCGGGTCCGGCCCGAGATGAGCTTTAAAGAAATCATCGCCGAAGGGCAAAAACTCGAGGCCGCCACGCTGTTGAAAGCAGTGAAGCTGTATCTCAATAAACGACTCGACGTCTATTGGGGCACGGTCAAAGAAGTCTGAGCCGGGCGTGATCGCACCCGTCATTTTCGCCGCCCCCCTGCCCTGACGCTCCCCAAGTTCGACTTTGGTCTTTGGCCTTTGAGCTGGCACATGTTAGCCTAGCGGCGTGAGCAGTCTCCTGGCTGGATTATTCGGCGTAATGGTGGCGACAAACCAACCCACCGCAGTCAGCAATCTTGTCGCACAGACCGCGGGCGCATCGATCAATGTGCCGGCCACGAACGACCCCGTTGAGATGGAGTATCAGAAACTGCTGGCCGATGACAACGACGCCCAGGCCGAGGTTGACCGCTGGATACGCGAAAACATGGAGTTCGAGGCCAAAGGCGCCGGCACACCGAACGATGAGTTGAACCAGCGCATCCGCGAACGTTTCACCCCCATTCGTAAAGCCTACGAAGATTTCATCCAGCGCAACCCCAAACACACCCGGGCGCGGGTTGCCTTTGGCAGTTTCCTGGGCGACCTCGGCGATGAAGACGGGGCCCGAAACCAATGGGAAAAGGCCCTTGAACTCGACCCCAAGGACCCGGCCATCTATAATAACCTCGCCAACGTTTATGGCCATCACGGCCCCGCAAAGAAAGCGTTCGAATATTACGCCAAAGCCATCGAACTCAGCCCGTTCGAGTCCGTTTACTATCACAACCTCGGCACCACCGTTTACCTGTTCCGCAAAGACGCGATGGAATTCTATAACATCACAGAGCAGCAGGTGTTCAACAAAGCCCTCGAACTCTACAGCAAAGCCCTCAAGCTCGATCCGCAGAATTTCCCGCTCGCCACCGATGTCGCCCAGACCTACTACGGCATCCAGCCGATGCGCACCGACGACGCGCTCAAAGCTTGGACCAACACCCTGAGCATCGCCCATGATGAAATCGAGCGCGAAGGGGTTTATATCCACCTTGCGAGGATCAAGTATCTCGCCGGCCGCATCGCCGAAGCGCGCATGCACCTTAACTCGGTGACCAACGAAATGTACGCCGAACTCAAGCAGCGCATCACTCGCAACCTGGCCGAGCAGGAAAACAAACTCAAATCAACGAACGCGCTCCCGGTTGTCCAACTCGAATCGTCCCCCCAACCGCCCACGAAAACCGGACAGTAATTTTGGCGTTGAACGCACCCGGCCGGGAAGACCGTAGAACCGCCTTCCCAGAGGCGAAAAATTTACCGACTGCCAACCCAACACTCGCAGCCCTCAACTCTTCTGTGCCGCCAGGGCTTTGTGCAGGGCTTTTTTGACGGCGTCGAGGCGGGCGGGCAGTTCGATGGGCTGATTGGCGTAGCGGCAGGGGAAGCCCAGTTCCTTCTGGTGATATTTGACCTTCATCTCCGTGAACTTCAGGCCGTGGGCGGTGGAGATGACGACGACGCGCTGGGTTTTGTCGATCTGGCCGGCTTTGAGGAGCTTAAGCAGGACGGCCAGGGCCACGCCGGTGTGGGGACAGTTGAACATCCCGGTACGGTCGCCCATCGCCGCAGCGTCAGCCAGCTCCGCTTCGGCGGCTTGCTCGACGATGCCGTTGAATTGCTTGAGGGTACGGACGGCTTTTTCGAAGCTGACAGGATTGCCAATCTGAATGGCGCTGGCGAGGGTCTTCCGGGCTTTGACGGGCTCGAAAACTTCGAAGTTTCGTTTGTAGGCGAGGTAAAGAGGGTTGGCGCGCTGGGCCTGGGCGACCACAATGCGCGGCAGTTTCCTGACCAGCCCGAGGTCTTTGAGCATCAACAGGCCCTTGCCAAGAGCGGAGACATTCCCGAGGTTGCCCCCCGGGATGATGAAAACGTCCGGCACCTCCCAATCAAACTGCTGGACAATTTCGATGCCGACGGTTTTCTGGCCTTCGACGCGCAGAGAGTTCATCGAGTTGGCCAGGTAAAGGGTCGGGTCTTCGGTGATTTCCCTCACCAGTTTCATGCAGCCGTCGAAATCGGTGTCGAGGTAGAGCACGAGCGAGCCGTTCGAAACGGGCTGGATGAGCTGGGCGAGCGAGATTTTGCCGCGCGGCAGAAGAACGATTGACGGAATGCCTGCGGCGGCACAATAAGTCGCCAACGCCGCCGAGGTATCGCCGGTCGAGGCGCAGACGACGGCTTTGATGGGCGCGCCTTCGGAAATCATCTGTTTCACCTGCGAAACCAGCACGGTCATGCCGAGGTCTTTGAATGAACCGCTATGGGTGTTGCCGCAAAGCTTGAGCCAGAGATCGGCAACGCCGACAGTTTTCCCGAAGCGCTCGGCCCAAAAAAGGTTCGTGCCACCTTCGTAAAGGGAAACGATATTATCATCGGCGATCTGCGGCAGAACCCACTCCTTCTTCCCCCACACGCCGGAGCCGAAAGGCCACCGATTACATTTATAGCGGTCCTCGAAAAGCTTCTTCCAGGTTTTGCCGTCCCGGGCGGCAAGGGCCCGCATATCGTGTTGCACCTCGAGGAGCGAGCGGCATTTCTCGCATTGGTACACGATGGAGTTCAGCGGATAAGTCGTTCCGCACTGCGGATTAATGCACTGGAACCAGGCTCGTTTTTGCATCGTTCAATTCTCCTGTGCCATCCCGGCACGATTCTTCGGCGGGCAGATGATGACATTTCCGCGGGGCTTTTCAAGGAAACACGCTTGGGCGATTAAGGGCCGGAGTCGGGAGTGCGGTTTGCACGAACCGCTGGACAGGAGCAGGGTGTTTTGAAAAACTCATGTCAGTGAAACAATCTATTGTGACGTTGGACATGGAGGGGGTGCTGACTCCCGAAATCTGGATCGCGGTTTCCGAGAAAACAGGCATCAAGGAGTTGCGCCGCACCACCCGCGACGAACCGGACTACGATAAACTCATGCGCGGCCGGCTGAAGATCCTCGACCAGCACGGCCTCAAGCTGTCTGACATCCAGCAAGTCATCGGAACGCTGCGGCCGTTGGAGGGCGCGAAAGAATTCCTGGATGAGCTTCGGTCGCTGGTGCAGACGATTATTCTTTCAGATACGTTTGAACAATTCGCCGTGCCATTACTGCGCCAGCTTGGCTGGCCCACGCTCCTATGCCACCGGTTGGTCGTCGAGAACGACCGAATAGTGGATTATAAGCTGCGGGTGCCGGAACAGAAACAACGCGCGGTCGCGGCGTTCAAGCTGCTCAATTACCACGTCATCTCCGCCGGGGATTCTTTCAACGACACCGCGATGCTCTGCGAAGCGCACACCGGCATTCTCTTTCGGGCGCCGGAAAACGTGAAGAAACAATTTTCACAATTCAAGGCGGTGGAGGCATACGGCGACCTGATGAAGCTGATCAAACAAGCCATGGCGTAAGGGCGAAAGATTGCCGCTGCCGGCAGTTCTGGTAAACTTGTCGCATGTCACAACGGCTTAAGGTATTGATGCTGGCGTATGCCTGCGAGCCTCACAAGGGGTCGGAGCCGGAGGTGGGCTGGCAGTGGG
>CAIQQM010000279.1 GCA_903873945.1 uncultured Verrucomicrobiota bacterium | reverse complement strand
CCCGGCGCGCGCATTGTGTGCAGTGGGCTGGCACATGCCTCTCCGGCGACACGCTCTGTGTGCGCAGCGCTGACATGTAAACGGCGGCCGAATAGTGCAGCGGGTGGCGGTCCAATAGTGTAGCACCCGTGGCGGATTGATACTGCAAACAGCTGAGGGCGTCAAGGGCTAGCGGGTGGCGGGCAAGTTTTCCCCTTCCCCGAGGGGAAGGGGAAAAATCGCGCCTGGGTGTGGTTGGTTATTTCCGGCTGCGGGCCTTGGCTTGCTTGAGCCGATAGCTCTCGCCGTTGGCTTCCAGAATATGCACGCGATGCGTGAGCCGATCGAGCATGGCGCCAGTCAACCGTTCGCTGCCGAGCACTTCGGTCCACTGTTCAAACGGCAGGTTGGTCGTGACGATCAGGCTGGTTTGCTCATACGCGCGGCCCACCACATCGAACAACAGTTCAGCGCCCGCTTTGGAGAACGGCACATAGCCGAGCTCGTCGAGGATCAAGACATCCTGGCGCTGGAGTTGCTTGTAGAGGCGTTGCAAGCTGCGGTTTTCCCGCTGCTCCAGCAACTGCGTCACCAGTGCCGTCGTGGTGATGAACCGGACCCGTTTACCTTGGCTGCAGGCTGCGAAGCCCAGCGCCATGGCCAGATGGGTTTTGCCGGTGCCCGGATTGCCGACCAGCAGGATGTTTTCCTTCTTGCCAATGTATTCACCGCGTAATAGTTCCCGCACTAGCGGCTCGTTGATCGACACTTGCGCCCCGAAATCGAAGCTGTCGATGGTCTTGATCACCGGGAACTGCGCCTCCTTGATCCGGCGCTCGGTGGCCCGCCGTTCTCGATCAATCAACTCCCGCTCTGTCAGGCGCAACAGGTACTGGGGATAGTCACAGCGTTCCTGGGCGCACACCGCCGCCACGCTGGCATAGTCACGCAGCAGCGTGGGCAGCTTCAGCGCCTTCAGGTGATGTTCCAGCAACAGGACGGAGGGATCTTTATTCATTGCGCACCGCCCAGGAGTTGCTGATAGCAGCCGATTTCAGGCGCGGCCACCCGTACATGCCGCAAATGCGGATACCCGTCCAACGAGAACGCCGTGAACCGCCAGTCGGGCCGGGGGAAGAGGAATTGAGCAATCGCATCGCGGGTGATGGCGCCTACCGCCAGCGCCTGCTCCACGGCCTGCCGGAGCTTGGGCACAGGATGCTTTTCCAGTAATCGCAACACCTTGATGTACTCGCGCATGCCGTCCCCGGCGCGTTCGTTTTCCAAGCGCCGGCGCAACACACCGAAGCACTCCGGCAAGTTCCAGTTGGCCAAAGGCCGGGCATGATCAAAGGCTCCGGGCTTCTTCTCCAGCAGCTGCAGATAATGCAGCGGTTCGAAGCAGACCTGTTCCTCCTCCCAGATCCGCCCATGCCGCGCAATCTCCTGCCCTTTGGCGTAGAGCACCACGTGCTGCCAATAACCTTTGACCACCACCGACTGATGCGCCCACGGCACCGGCACCGAATAGTCATTGCTGTCAAACCGTACCAACGACAGCGAGCTCGCCGTCGTGGAGACCTGGCGACAAGCGGCGAACGGTGTAGCCGGCAACGGCAGAAAAGCCTTTTGCTCTTCCGCGAGTAACTGCTCCTTGGGGGCGGACTGGCCGCGCAGTCGGCGTTGGCGGTCGTCCACACACCGCTGCCGCAAGTGGGCGTTCAACTCCGCAAAGTCCCGCATCTGAGGCACAGGTACAAAACTGTTCAGCCGCGTGTACTTCACCCGGCCTTCCACCACACCCTTCTCATTGCCGCGGGCCACCCGACAGAAGTGATGGTTGAACAGGTAATGGCTCTTGAGCTGACAAAACCCGCGGGTCAGTCGCCGTTCCTTGCCTCCGCCGATGATCTGCGCCACTGCAATCTTGGTGTTGTCGTACGTGATGCGCCAAGGCACGCCCCCAAAGAACTCGAACCCCTGCACATGGCCTTCCCAGAACGTCTCCGTGCACTCACGCTCAAACGCCATCACGAAGTCGGCATCGCTGTAGGGCAGCGCCATCACCATGAACGCCACCTTGCGCAACCGCCCACTCATCTTCACCAGGGCTTCGCCAAAATCCACCTGCGCCTCACCGGGTCGGTGGATCAAGGGCACAAACACCTCTTGCCCGCGCTGCGTCAGTTCGCGCACGACATCCTTCACAATGGTGTAGCCGCCCGTGAACCCCTCAGCCTGCAACCGCTCCCAAAGCCGTTTGGCGGTGTGCCGTTGCTTGCGGGGCAGAGCCTTATCCTCCTGCAAAATCAGTTCGATCTTGGGTAGATATGGCCCGAGTTTTTTGCAGGGCCGTTTGCGGTTTAGCCGATAACCCTGAGGCTCACTGTGCCGGAGGATCTTCTGCAGCGTCTCCCAGTGCATGCCGGTCTCCCGGATGATCTGCCGCCGGCTGACCCCCTCCACCAATACCCGTCTGCGAATCTCGCTCCATTGCTCCATATCTGTGTACATCCCTTCATTCTGAATGAAGGTGCCACAGTTTTCGACCGCCCCGTCACATCCATGACCCCGCTACACTTTTCGAGCGCCGTTTACAACGTATACCCCTTGCCGCGCCCGCACGTATTGGCGGATGATGTCCTGGTGCCGCTCCAGCGCCTCGCGGGAGATGTTTTCCAGATGCTGGCAGACAAGCTGGGCTCGTTTTTTCATGATATATTCTTCCATACAGATTTGTCATTAACCCTACCCCCGCCCGTGGGTAAACCAGTGCAACAGGAGGGCGGCGACTT
>CAIQQM010000278.1 GCA_903873945.1 uncultured Verrucomicrobiota bacterium | reverse complement strand
TGTCGCCCTTGGGCAGGAGGCCGTCGAATCCGCTCGACTTTCCCTGGCTCTCCAGTTCCATCATGGCAAATATGCCCAAACGCAGCGAGAACTTTTGATCGCGCAATTGGAGCACGCTGAAGTCACCGCCGCCGGTCAGGATGCGATGGGGCGCGGCGACGAGGCCCAATACCGCCGTATCGCGCGACGCCGAAGAGGAATGAGAAATCTCGCGGGCCGGGCCGAGAAAATCGACCTCCCAGCCCGCCCCGGGTAACGGCGCGGAAACCAGACAGAATAAAATTGCCGGGATTATCTGTTGAACGCGCATGTCAGTCCTTCCGCAACCGGAACGACACCAGGTGCAGTCCCGAAGGTCCCGATGTGGATGTGCTGTAGTAGGTAATGGCCAGGACGCGACCGTCGGCAGAGCGCAAGGCCGGATGTTCTGTACCACCGCTTATGAACCACGAATCCGGTTTGACCGCGGGAAAGATACGATGCGAATTTTCCCAGGGACCTGACGGTGACGGCGCCATCCGCATCTCAATTGACGAATCCCAGATATTAGCCGAAATGGCCGTGTACTGACCCAGGAATGCGTTATACCCCAGCGTCACCGCGCCGGGCCCCCGGAACGCAACCGTAAAGTTACCGGGATCCTCCACCCAGTCGTTGAATACATTGAAAAAGCGGTAAGCTCCCGGATTGGCCATACTCTCCGGCCTTACTCGTGCCACGCCGCAGAGGTCCTCAAACGCCGCCGCGTGAAAACATTTAATGAGGTAAACGTAACCGTCATTGTCAATGAAGCCGGAAGATCCCCACCTTGATTGCGCGCCACTCCAGAGAAGATCCCCCTGACGCGCGCACGCAGAGCCGGCGCCGGGTGTCACGCAAAGCCCGGTCCCCATCCATTCCGCGTCGAACACACCGGGTCCGAGCATCAGCACGTCGTAATAAAGATAGCCCTTTCCTTGCCACACCAATCCGCCGCGGGGAGTCAAACCGATCCTTTTGCCGTCGGTGCGAGCGGCGTTTTCGGCTTCTTCCTCGGGCGTCAGCGCGACGAACGGCGCGGGGGCGCCGTTTTCATCGCGCAGCACCTCAAGATGACCAGCACAGGCATCTTCGACTCTGCGGACCAAAGCGGCTGAATTAGGGATAGTATTTGAGCCGGTGGCGCTTGGTTGAGTAAGGCGCGTCTCGCCGAAAACCCAAAGCGAACCCTCGGCGAATTCCAGAGAAACGGGTGCGCCGAGCACCTCCAAGCCGGCTGGCACAGGCACCACACAGTCTCCCGTGACCGTGCCGAGACGGCTCACGGATGATTCGGTATCCATTACCACCCCGCATCCGGCACAAAAACAGAGAACCAGCATCATCGCGGCCGTCCGCGGGAAACGCAGGAATATCATTTGGAAGTAATTCATCACTAATCCTGAAATATGATTGCAGTCGAGTCCCCGGCCGTCACCTCTGGCAAAAAGTTAAGAGAAAAATGTCCCAGCGAAATAACCAATAACACTTAAATTTTAGGAGTCACTGCTTTTTATAGATTACATCTGCGAAGTAGCTTTCCGCCGAGGTTTCAGTGTGCTGGGAGTTGATCTGGAGCCTCATCCCCTTCACCAGTGGTGGTTCCTCACCGTAAAATTTCTTGTAATCCTCGTAAATATTCCGGGTTTCGGTTATCCACTTCCCCAGCTCCGCCGGTCCGGAGCGGACCACCACCAGTTTGATGGTCATTAGGGGAGGCGCGATCGCCTCGCTCATCAGACCCTCCGGGGCGGTTGTATCCCAGATGTAAACGATGGATTTCGTCTTGGTGAAGGCCAGGAAAAGCTGGGCCGCCTGGTCATCGGTCTTGGTTTTCCGGAAATCGCCCCCCTTCGGCAGTTTGGTCACCTTCCACTTCCAGGACAGGACGGGATATTGCTTCAGATCCACCTTAACTTCTTTCTGGATGGAGAACGAGGTGTCCGCGCTCCGAAGCTGAAGGGCGGAAAGGTCGCCGTCCTTCACCACTGAGAAATCCGCCTTCCCTGATTTCTCCTTGAGCTGCCAGCCCTGAGGGATACCTTTGGCGTCCACACCCTGGGAGAAATCGGCGATCACCAGCCGGTCATCTGCCTGTGCCAGCGTTGCGGCCAGGAGAATGACAATTGCCGCGTTTCCAATCCTCAATTTAATCATGTTAACCTCCCTGAGAACTTAGCTCAGAATTACGGAAGCCCCTTCATAACCGCGAAAACGCTTCCCAAAACATAGGCGGCATCTCCGCTTGAGACATTTTATCATTTTTCCGGCTTCGAATTATTACATTTGATTCGGCGAACGGCAGGCCAGCAATCCCATTCGGGGACGGTTTCATAAATACTGTAGCGGTATAATATGGCAAGTATTTATAGAATCAAGAACAATGATCAGATCAGTCTCTTTACCGGATAAAAAATCCCGGCTTCAGCTTTGGTGGTGGCTCGGATTGGGGACGGCCTCCGTTGCCGCCGGATACCTGGCCCAGATGATCAGGCTGCCGGGCGGCTGGCTGATCGGACCGCTTCTGGTCGCGATCATAGCGGGGCTCGCCCGTCCGGAGCACCCGCGCGTTTCCTCCCCATGGTTCATCGCGGCGCAGGCCGTGATCGGCACGATCCTCGCATCCCGGTTCCGCCCGGATGTGCTGCCCCTGGCCGCCGCTAACTGGCTTCCCATTCTACTGGCGGTAACCGCCACCTTGGGCATGGGGCTTGGCTCCGGTATCTTGCTCGCGCGGATCAGTCCGATAGACCGGAAGACGGCCACCTTCGGCACGCTTCCCGGAGGCGCCTCCAGCATGGTCGCCATGAGCGTAGACATGAAGGCCGACAGCCGCATCGTCGCCCTGATGCAATACACTCGCGTCGTACTGGTGGTTCTCTCCGCTTCGCTTCTGGCTCGATTCGTGCTGCACCCGTCCGGCGCTTCTAATTACCCGGTTCAGGGAATACCCAGCGGCGCCATCTCCCCTCATCTCTGGCGTGTTTACGTGCCGACCTTGACGCTCGCGGTGGTGGGAGCCTGGACCGGCCGCCGGATCCGGCTGCCGGCCGGCGGCTTGGTCGGCCCGCTGATCCTGGGTATTGTGACCAGCGGAATGGGGGTTCTGGTTCCTCTCTGGCCGTTCGGAGTCCCCCAGGCCGCCTACATTATTATGGGTCTGTATGTCGGACTGCTCTTTGATGGGGCCTCGCTCCGCCAGGCCGGCCGTCTGATTCCGATTATTCTCGCCAATGCGCTTGCGCTTATGGCCGTATGCGCCGCCACCGGTAAGATATTTTCCGTCTTGACCGGCACGGATTACCTGACCGGTTATCTGGCGACCACGCCCGGCGGTGTTGATTCGATCGCCGTGGTGGCGCTGGGCAGCGGCAGCAACGTATCGCTGATCCTGACGGTGCAAATGATGCGCCTGCTCGCCATCGTCATCGCGGGACCGCTGCTGGCCAAAGCGATGCTCCGCCGAGGCCCCGGCAGCAAATTCAGTTGAACCTCAAGAGCCGATGAACCCCGGAAATTTGATTTCGTATTCATTGAGTTTCGGGGGTTGGCATCAGCGTCTTTCAAAACTCAGCTAATAACACCCTGAAGCCTGTCAGAAAAATTGATAAAACCCTAAAATTACCCTGATATTATTGTGCCGACTTTTAATGAAAAGCGTCAAGCAGCAACTAACGTGAGCCAGGAGAAGGAGATCGCCTTGTTTTTCACCATCGCCATCGCCATCTGGACCGTCCTGAACCTCTACGTTTTCTGGCGGATCGCCTCCGTACCGTTTATCGCCCAACACATCCCCCGGGGATGGCTTATCTTCTCCCTCGTTTTCCTCTGGGCGAGTTTCCTGCTTTCCATTGTTCTCGAACATGTTCTCGGCAGGGGAGCAATCGCCGCTCCTTTTGGACTGATTGGCACGAACTGGCTGGGAATCCTTTTCCTCCTGTTTTGTTGCCTGCTGGCGGTCGATATCCTAACCG
>CAIQQM010000277.1 GCA_903873945.1 uncultured Verrucomicrobiota bacterium | reverse complement strand
GCGAGCTGCTTCAGTTGCTGGCCGTGATGGCGGGAGAAGCGTGATGGTGCTGATCCCGTCTTCGATCCGCATCTTTCTGAATATCAACGCGCGCCGAAAGAAAGGCGGGAGGGACCTGAGATGCGATTCAGGTTTCAGCGGGACGACAGTCTTGACGAGGATGATTTTGGCGCTTTCGTGGAGTTCTGGAAACCGAGGCCGATCAAAGTGCCTCATGCGGAGGTCCCGCCCGATGCTCCCTGTTGCGAGAAGAACGAGGATGCGTCGCGACGCGAGTGCAGCCTATGCGGGCGCCCCGTTTGTCTTCGTTGCCGTGGGCACTTCAACGGCACCGTTTTTTTATCCCGTCTTCCCCAGTAGCCGCCGAATGTGGATACTCGTTAGCCTCGACCAACCGGAGGACGACGAGCGATGCAAGGATCCGACTCAAGCCAGGCCATTCGCAGGCACGACAACGCAGCGACATGGGAGCAGCGACTGGAGGAGTGCCGTCAGAGCGGGATGCCCGTCCGGGCGTTCTGTCGCCAGCACGGTATTGTGATCTCAAGTTACTATCGATGGCATCTGAAGTTGAAGGGGCGCGTTCGGCGGTCCCGCAAGCGCCCTGCCCTCCAAGGCGGCAGACTTCTGGAATCTCCGTTCATTCCGGTGCATCTGAAAGAAAGCGGAAGTTCGGCGGCTTCTCTGCCTGCTGGGACCTGGGCGTGTGAAGTAACCGGGCTACGGCGCGTGCGACTGCGCCTGCGGGAGCGGCCTGACTGGCGCGAGCTGCTTCAGTTGCTGGCCGTGATGGCGGGAGAAGCGTGATGGTGCTGATCCCGTCTTCGATCCGCATCTTTCTGGCCCGTGAGCCTGCCGACATGAGGCGTTCGTTTACGGGACTCTGTGGCTTGGTACGTGATGGACTGGGGGCCGACCCCTTAAGCGGCTACCTGTACTGTTTCCGCAACAAGCGCGGGGACAAGCTGAAGATGCTCTACTTTGACCGGACGGGCTTGGCGATCTGGTACAAGCGCCTTGAACAGGGCCGTTTCCACTGGCCGGAATGCGCGACGGCGAGCGTGGAATTGGATGCGGCCGAAATGGCGTTTTTACTGGAAGGCGTGGACATGAAGAGTCTGAAACGACACAAGCGTTTCAGACTTGAAAGAGCACGTTCGGTTTCTTCCATTTGATCTATTTTTCAGCGAGTAAATACGACGCATCGTCGTCCTGATAATATGCCTGCACCGCGACACAGTTCCGAGCCATCGTACGAGGAATTGGCCGCTCAATGTACGCACGCGCGGCAGCGTCTCAAACAAGCCCAGGCGCGCATCCTGGAGTTGGAACGGATGCTGATGCACCAGACTGCACAGGACCGGAGCGGTGCGGCCCTAAAGCGCGAAGCCGAGCAGGGCCAGCCGCTCTTGGATCTGGCGGAAGGCCACACGCCCGCGCAGCCTTCCGTGGGCGACGATGACGACGAGGACGAGCCGGTTTTCCCACCCACGCGCCGGACGAAGCGGAAGGCCGGGCGACGGAAATTTCCCGCCCATTTGCCGCGCACGACCAAGGAGTATGACGTCCAGCCCGAGCGCGACCTCCCCGATTACGATCCGGCCAAAGGCTTCGAGATTATCGGCTACGACACGTGTGAGGAGTTGCGGTTGCCACGCCCGCAGCCCGAGGTCATCGTCCACAAGCGTCCGGTCGTGCTCTACACCACGCGCGATGGCGAGACGCGACTGGCCACGGCAGGCGGCTTGTCGAGGGTGTTCCCAAAATGCGCGGCGTCGCCAGAAGTGCTGGCGAAGATCGCGGTCGACCGGATGCATTACCATCTGACCCTGTATCGGATTGAGCGGTGGTTTGCGGAGCATGGTTGCCCGGTGGCACGCTCGACGCTGAGCTACTGGATGCTGTGGTTGGGAAAATTGCTTCGACCCTTGGCGCTAGCGCAGGAGCGAGCCTTGGAGGGCGTCTTCAAGCGGCACTCGGACGACACGGAAGTACGGATCTTGGCTGCGGAAGAATGTGACCGAGTGCGGGTGTGGGTCGTGGTGGGCGATGTGGCGGCCGGCCGGGAGATCGTGTTCAAATACACGGAAGCCCGTACCTCGAACGCGACGCGGGCGGTGTTGGGTGCGCATCGCGGATACCTTCAAGTGGATGCGTGCGGCACCTATGATGCGCTCTTTAGCGACGGGAACGTGATTGAGGTCGGATGCTGGTCCCACGTACTGCGGCGTTTTGAGGAAGTGCTGGCGGTGGACAGTCGCGCGAAGCCGATGCTGCGGATGATTCGTAAGCTCTATCAGGTAGAGGCATTTGGTGCGGACCTGAGACCCGAGGCGCGGCAGGTGTTGCGGCAATTGGCGACGCGTCCGGTACTGGCGCGAATCAAAGCGTGGGTGAACGAGCAACGCGGTGCGGAGTTTCTGGAGTCGAGTTTCAAGAAGGCGCTCAATTATGTGGTGAACCAGTGGATCGCACTGACGCGTTATCTGGAAGATGGGCGACTGAGCATCGACAACAACGTGGCCGAGTCTGAATTCCACGTGCTGGGGGTCGGCCGGCGTAACCATCTGTTCTGGGGTAGCCGGGAGAGTTTGGAAAGCGGACTGGTATTGTTCGGGCTGATCCGGAGCTGTGCGGCGAACGGGATCGATCCGTATCGGTACTTGGTGGATGTCATCCGGCGGGTGGTCACAACCGAGATGCCGGCGCGCCTGATGATCCCCTCCTGCTGGAAGGCACTCCCTGCGCTTGCCGACGACACGCCCGCGCCCGTTTCTCCAGCCGAACTTGTCGGCACCAGATAGACCGATTCTGAAAATACCCCTGCCTACCAACTACCCCCAGCAACCGAGCCTGCGCAGTGGCACCGCCACGGGATAAAAAAACGGTCCCCAGGGCCAGAACAGCGCCTTTTCCAGCACCGCACCTTCTGGTTTGCGTCCGTCCCCTTCCCTTATATTGGGCGCGAGCGGGGTAGCGCTCTCTCGATCCAGTCTGTCCAACGCCAGTTCGATCGTATGGTTCATCAACAGGGCGAAGGAATGACGCTTTCCCATCAGGAAACGATAACCAGCCTTATATGTCTAGCCGATCTTCTGGCGTCCCTGCCGATGCTACACCAAGAGCCGTTTGAGGCATCTCGCAATCTCCCTGCACAACCCATCGAGGTCTTCGCCGAATGCCGGCCTCCAGACCACGCGCGTACATCCGCGCGAAAGCATCAAATTCAACCCCTTCTCCTGATTCGCACGGTAGTCCGAGCGAACGCCGATCACCGGGATCTTCTTGGCATAGGCATAGCCGACCTCGAAGCATGTGCCGCTGTCAAGACCATGCGTCAGAAGGTACTCGGAGATGCGTTCCGGGTGCTCGAGAATCTCTTTGCAGGTTAT
>CAIQQM010000276.1 GCA_903873945.1 uncultured Verrucomicrobiota bacterium | reverse complement strand
GGTTTTAGAAAAGAATTTTGCCTCTTGCTGCCCCTTGCTGCTCATTAACGGCGCTTTGTTGCCCGCTGTTGCCTCTTATTCTGTTTAGTGACGGCTGGCGCGTGAAAGACGTGTGTTAGCGTCGAGTCGTGCCGGTGAACTCTAAACATCCCGATTGCGAAGCCAGCTTGTTCTCCTGGTCCCGCGCGCGTGATGTGTTGTCTGGTGAAGATGCGCTGAATGGGGTGATCGGTACCGCAAAACAGCCCCAGTCCGACAGTCACTTCGCCCGCAAATCGCTCGTTCCTCCATTTTGCCCTATTGTATCACACAAATATAATACTTCTATTGTCTTGCCCAATGTACCGGAAAGTGCTAGGTGTATGGAAATGATATGATACGGATTTCCACGACCGCCGCAAACCCGACCGCGAACGGAGTTGAAACCGGGTCCTTTGCTGTTGGGCGGGGTTTGTATGTCAGTTTTCAACAAAGCGGGAGGGCTTCTGGCGTTTGGGCGGCGCGCGGTTCATCGCCGCCTTCTTACCGGCCCGTCAACCCGGACGACCGGGCAATTCTCCGAAAATTCTGTTTTTGGTGTACCCAGGTGTACCCAGGTGTACAAAAGTGTACGCGGGTGTACCGCGCCCCACACTCGCCCATCGACCATCCTTCCTCTATTTCCCCGCGCACCCCAAAAACCAGTCTCAAAACGGCTTAAACAGTGTCAAAATGGCTCAAAAAGTGCCACGGAATAATAGGGTTCGGGACGTTGTTGGCGCGGGTTTCGGCCTGCGGTTTACGAATTCCGCAATCCGCATTCGGCAGGCTGGCATATTTGTAGAATGGCATTTCCAAAACACATAGAGCTCCGTCGGAGCGGTATCTTTGAAAACGGTGAATGTTAGCCAATATTTTTTAAATTACGGTCAAGTTTGGTCAAGTTTGGATTGCCTTGGCCACCGGCCGTTGCGAAACCGAAAATCGGTCCGATTTCGGTCAGTTTCGGTCCGATTCCATCCCCGCTGCCGGTTCGAAGTTGGCCGCGAAGCGCACTCATTTTGGCGAGCCGAATCAGGAAAAGATTATCTCGTAAAAACGGAGTTCGGCGATTTTGAATATCTCGCCAAGTGCCCATTGGCTCCCTCGCTCCAATCCGTTCAACTCGAAAGGACTGTAACGGTCTGGAGCCAGGGTGCTGACAGTTCCGGGCGTAAAGCGCGTTTAGGGTGCGGTAATGGCGCCGTAAGTTTCCGGCCGGCGGTCACGATAGAATTGCCACACGTTGCGCACTTCCTGGATTTTGTCCAGGTCCATGTCTGCCACCACCACTTCGTCCTTGTCGCGGCTGCCGACCGCCAGCATCTGGCCGCGCGGATCGCAGAAATAGGATTGGCCGTAAAACTCGCCGATGGCCCAGGGCTTTTCGACGCCGACACGATTGACGGCGGCGATGAAATATTGATTGGCAACCGCATGGGCCGGTTGTTCGAGTTTCCAGAGATATTCGCTTATGCCGGCTGTCGTTGCCGAAGGATTGAAAACCATTTCCGCGCCGTTCAAGCCGAGACAACGCGCCCCATCCGGGAAATGGCGATCGTAACAAATATAGACCCCAACTTTGCCGACCGCCGTGTTGAAGACCGGGTAGCCGAGGTTGCCGGGGCGAAAATAGAACTTTTCCCAGAAGCCGGGCGGACAATGAGGGATGTGGTTCTTGCGATACTTGCCGAGGTATTTGCCGTCCGCATCAATGACAGCACAGGTGTTGTAGTAAACCCCTGTGTTTTCGACTTCGTAAAGGGGCACGATGAGCACGAGGCCGAGTCGTTTGGCGGTTTCGCACATGAGCTGCGTCGTCGGGCCTGTGGGCACTGGCTCGGTCATGCCGTACCAGTGGGCTTTTTGCTCGGCGCAGAAATAGGGGCCGTAAAAAAGTTCCTGCATGCAAACGACCTTGCAGCCTTTGCGCGCGGCTTCCTCGAGGAGCCTGATGTGCTTCTCGATCATGGCCTTCTTGATGGTGTCGATGGGCGCGGTGCCCTCATGAGTTACTGTGACCTGGATCAATCCTCCGCGAACAATTCTAGACATAAGAGTGTATGGTTTGAATTTGCAGCTTTCATTTTAACCGCGCCTCGTACAGACTACAACAAATAATCAACTAGCTGGACCTGTCCCGGGAAGCCGGAGAGCCGCGTTCACGGCGCTTGGCACTGCGGACAACTCCTAAGTTATCTATGCCAATCAGTCCGAAGCTGGGACCGGAAGCGGCAGCAGCCAATATGGCTGACATCGCTCCGCGCTACACTCCCCAAGAAGCCATCATCGAAGCCAATCGTTGCCTGTTCTGTTTTGATGCGCCTTGTATCCAGGCGTGTCCGATGGGTATCGATATTCCTTCATTTATCAAAAAGATCCTGACCGGGAACCTCACCGGTTCCGCGCGTACGATTCTCACCGCGAACATATTAGGCGGCAGTTGCGCCCGCGTGTGTCCGACCGAAGTTCTGTGCGAGGGCGCCTGTGTCGTCCTGGACCGGGAAAAGGACCCGGTGAAAATCGGCCGGCTCCAGCGATACGTTGTAGACTACGCCCAAGAGAATCGTCTCCAGGTTTTGAAGGCACCGTCCGGCAAATCCGGCAAGCGCATAGCGGTTATTGGCGGCGGTCCATCCGGGTTGGGGTGTGCGGCGGAGTTGGCTCAACTGGGTCATCAGGTTGTCGTCTTTGAAAAGAAACCGAATGCCGGCGGCCTCAACACTTACGGCATTGCCTACTATAAAATGAAACCCGAGGTCAGCCTGGCTGAAGTGGAGCTGGTCAAGAGCCTGGGCGTTGAGTTTCGCTGTGGGGTGGAAGTGGGCAAGGATGTGTCTATCAAGCAAATCGAGAAAGATTTCGATGCGATTTTTCTTGGGTTGGGGCTGGGCAAAGGCGGGCGGTTGAACCTGCCGGGGGAGGACGTGCCGGAAGTGGTCGAGGCGCTGGATTTCATTGAGCAGATTCACACCCATCCGCTCCACGATGTCGCCGTTGGTGACCGCGTCGCCGTAATCGGCGGCGGCAACACCGCTATCGATGCCGTCACGCAAGCGCTCCGGCTGGGCGCGCATGAGGCCGTCATCGTCTATCGCCGCACCCGGGAAGAAATGCCCGCTTACGAATTCGAGCAACAATTGGCTAGAACCTATGGCGTGAAGTTCCTGTTCAACGTCGTTCCGACGGAAATCCTGTCAAACAGCAAGGGGCATGTCACCGGCTTGAAGCTGGCCCGCACATCCAGCGCGAATGGCAAAGTGCAGATTTTGCCCGGCACGGAATTTATCGAGCCTTTTGACATGGTCATCAAGGCCATTGGCGAGCAGAAACAGGTGGAGTTGTTCAAGAAGCTTTTTCCCGCGCTTGAGATCCATCCGCGCGGAGTCGTTCGCCGTAACCCTGACACCGGGCAAACCAACCTGCCTAACGTTTTCAGTGGCGGCGATTGCGCCAATGGCGGGCGTGAAGTCGTTAATGCCGTTGCCGAGGGTAAAAAGGCGGCGCGTGGCATCCATGCCTTCCTGAGCGGAGGGAAAACCTCCGGTCCCGTGCAGCCTTCGCGTTACGGTGTGCAGGGAGCGCCTGTGGGGTCGGGGTTTGACAAGCCGATTCGGGTGCTCGAATTGGAGAAGGAATACGCCAGGCAACGTAAATAAAGCACCACGGAAAACATATTTATGGCTGATCTTTCAGTTAATTTAGCCGGCATCAAATCGCCCAATCCATTCTGGCTGGCCTCTGGTCCGCCATCCAATTCCGCCCGCCAGGCCAACCGTGCTTTCGAAGCCGGTTGGGGCGGCATCGTCTGGAAAACCATTAGCAACGATGCCATCGTCAACACCTCTTCGCGCTATGCCTCGCTGAATCTTGGCACCCTGCGCATGGCTGGCCTCAACAATATCGAACTGACCACTGACCGTTCGCCGGAAACCAACTTCCGCGAGATTGCCGAAATCAAACGGCGCTGGCCGGACCGGGCGATGGTGGTTTCGCTGATGGTCGATACCCGGGAGTGTTGGCATGAATTCGTCAAACGCGCAATCGACGCCGGGGCCGATGGCATTGAATGCAACTTCGGCTGCCCGCATGGTATGTGCGAACGCGGCATGGGGGCGGCGGTGGGCCAGCAACCGGCGGTGACGGAAAAGATCGTAACCTGGGTAATGGAAGTCGCGACGATTCCGGTGATCGTCAAACTGACGCCGAACATCACTGACATAACTTACGCGGCCCGCGCTGCGAGGCAGGGAGGGGCGAACGCAATATCGCTCATCAACACCATTAAGAGCATCACGCAAGTCAATCTCGATTGCCTGGTCCCGGAACCCAATGTCGGCGGTCTAAGCACGCACGGCGGTTACTGCGGCCCGGCCGTGAAACCGATCGCGTTGCACATGGTCCAGTGCTGCGCCGCCGACCCCGAAGTGGGCCTGCCGATTTCCGGCATCGGCGGCATTGCTAATTGGCGCGACGCCGCGGAATTTATCGCCCTTGGTGCGACCAGCGTCCAGGTCTGCACCGCCATTATGCATTATGGCTTCCGCATCGTGGAGGACATGATTGACGGCTTGAGCGGATATCTGGATGCCAAAGGTTTCAAAAACCTTGCCGGATTGCGCGGCAAGGCGGTGCCAATGGTCCAGAAGTGGGAATCGCTCGACTTGAATTACAAGCGCATCGCTCGCATCAACTATGACAAGTGCATTGGGTGTAATCTTTGCTACATCGCTTGTGAAGACGGCGCCCACCAGAGCATTGACCTCGTCCCGCCTAATGGTCAAGGTTTGGGTCCGGGGCGCGTTCCCGGAAAACCTATCCCCAAAATCCGCGAGGAGGACTGTGTCGGGTGCAATCTCTGTGCGATTGTCTGCCCAGTGGAAAGCTGCGTGACGATGGTCTCGATTCCGACAGGAAAGCCGAAGCTGACTTGGAAGGAATATCAGGAAAAACTGGCCCGTGGCGAGATAAAACCCATCCCCGCTCATCCGTGAGTGGGCGACCGGAAGCTCGGTTTCCGGACCGCCTTGCTTGGGACAACTGGACGGCCTTGAGCTGCCGGATGTCTGGATTTAGAGTGGTTTCGACGGAATGTGATATCCTTTGGGTTTGGTATCGATTGCCCGCGCAAAACGTCCGTATATGATCACTCACAGCGTCAGGGTCTTTCCCTCCAGGACTCCGTTGCCTAAAGCGGAGCAGCTCGCTTGGAAAATTGCTGAAGTTGCCAATGCTGCGAGCCCGCCCGAGACGGAGGTTGCGGACATGGTGATCAACCGCTTCATAGACAATGCCGCGGTTGCTATCGCCGCCGTCAACCGCGCCCCGGTCGCCAACGCCCGCACCCAGGCGCTTGCCCACCCGCGTGACAACGGGGCTGCCCTATTCGGGTTGCCCTCCGGGCAGCGCTTTGAAGCCGAATGGGCCGCTTGGGCGAATGGCGTCGCGGTGCGCGAGCTCGACATGCATGACACCTTTCTCGCGGCGGATTACTCGCATCCCGGCGATAACATCTCGCCGCTCCTTGCGGTTGCCCAACAGTGCGGCTGCACCGGCGCCCGGCTGCTCCAGGCGGTTGCTGTTGCATACGAAATCCAGATCGACCTGGTTCGCGCAATCTGCCTGCACGAACACAGAAAGGACCACATCGCCCATCTGGGTCCATCGGTTGCCGCCGGCTTGGGGACGCTTTTGCATCTCGATAAAGAAACCATTTATCAAGCCGTCCAACAGGCGGTGCATGTCAGCTTTACCACCCGCCAATCCCGCAAAGGAGAGATCTCGAGCTGGAAAGCCTACGCCCCGGCGCACGCCGGCAAGCTTGCCATCGAAGCCGTGGACCGGGCCATGCGCGGCGAAAAAAGTCCATCCCCAATCTACGAAGGGGAGGACAGCGTCATCGCATGGATGCTTGGCGGCCCTGGTGCCACTTATGACGTGCCGTTGCCCGCGCCCGGCGAGCCCTGCCGCTCGATTCTCGAGTCCTTTACCAAGGAGCACTCGGCCGAATACCAGGCCCAGGCCTGGATTGATCTTGCGTTCCGTCTTCGCAGCAAGATCCCTGACCTCAACGCCATTCGGGAAATTGTCATTCGGACCAGCCACCACACGCACTCCGTTATCGGCACCGGCTCGGGCGACCCGCAGAAGATGGATCCATCCGCCAGCCGTGAAACTCTTGACCACAGCGTCATGTACATCTTTGCCGCTGCGCTGTTCACCGGCTTCTGGCATCACCTCAGGAGTTATGCGCCTGACCTTGTGCATGACCCCGAGCTCGTGGCTCTCTGGCATTGCATTCGCACCGAAGAGGACCCGGAATGGACGCGCCGCTACCATAGCCGCAACTTGCGCGAGAAGGCCTTTGGCGGGCGTGTCACCGTTACATTCACGGACGGAAAAACGCTCACGGACGAAATCGCCGTCGCCGATGCCCACCCCCTGGGTTCGCGCCCGTTCGCCCGTCCCGACTACATCAATAAATTCAAAACCCTCACTGAAGACCTGGTTTCTCAATCAGAATCTGAAAGGTTCTTGGAAACGGCGCAGCGGCTTGCCAAACTTGCTCCGGGCGAGCTTGCTACCCTCAACGTCGCCCTCCCGCCCGAGAAACTTGCTTGCGGCACCCGGGACAAACGGGGCATTTTCTGACATGCTCTTTACCTCTAAATCCGTCGCCGCGAAACGGGCTGGCTTCCGCAAGGCGTTGCGCTCGGGCAAACTGCTTCGTTTCCCCGGTGCCTTCTCCCCCCTCGTCTCGCTGCTGATTGAGCGGCACGGTTTTGAAGGCGTCTATATCTCAGGAGCGGTAATCGCTGCCGACCTAGCCCTTCCCGATGTCGGGCTTACCACCCTGACCGAGGTCTCGCAGCGCGGACGCGCTATCGCGCGTGCCACTTCGCTGCCTGCCATTATCGACGCCGACACCGGCTTTGGTGAGCCCATGAATGCTGCGCGCAGCATCCAGGAATTCGAAGACTTCGGCCTTTGCGGTTGCCACTTCGAGGATCAATTGAATCCCAAGCGGTGCGGGCACCTGGATAAAAAAACGCTCATCCCGGTTGCCGACATGGTCAAAAAAATCCGTGCCGCCTCGGCCGCGCGGCGCGATCCGGATTTCGTCATCATCGCTCGCACCGACGCTCGTGAGTCCGAGGGAATCGAAGGCGCGATCGAACGGTCCAGGGCCTATGTTGATGCGGGCGCAGACATGATTTTTCCTGAAGCTCTGCACGATGCGTCAGAGTTCGCGCGGTTTCGGAAGGCCATTCCCGTGCCGTTGCTGGCCAACATGACCGAATTCGGCAAAACCAAACTGATCACTGCCCGGAAACTCGCCTCGCTCGGCTTCAACGTGGTTATTTACCCCGTGACCACGTTGCGATTGGCGATGAAAGCTGTCGAAGGTGGCCTCGATGCGCTTAAGACCAAAGGGACGCAAGAATCATTGCTCGGCCGGATGCAAAGCCGATCCGAACTTTACGACCTTTTGCAATACGGGGACTACGCCCGCTTCGACAAGGACGTCTTTAATTTCCGCGCATGAGAAGCGTTTCCCGACCACAACTTGCCCTCTTTTTGCTCATGCGTTATCATGGATTCTAACAAAGATTGTTATGGTTACTGAAATGACTGCTGAATCGGCTCCTGGGGAACTTACTATCCATCGCGGCTTGGACGGCGTGGTGGTGGACTCCACGCGAATTTCCAAGGTGATGCCTGAAATCAACTCGTTGGTTTACTTCGGCTACCCGGTGCAGGAACTGGCCGAGCATTGCTGTTTCGAGGAGGTCGCCTGGCTTCTCTGGCACGGTGAATTACCCGGGGCACAGCAACTTGTTGCTTTCCAGGCCGAAGGACGCTCCCGTCGCCATCTCAGCCCCGCCTTGCTCGAGGTCATCCGCCGGGCGCCGCGCACCGCTCATCCCATGGACGTGCTGCGCACCGCTGTCAGTTTCCTCGGCATGGAAGACCCTGACCCGGACACACAGAACGCCGCGGTCAACCTGGACCGCTCCATCAGCCTGATGGCGAAGATCCCGATAATGCTCGCCGCCTTCTACCGCTTGCGGCAGGGCAAAGAGATTATTCCTCCGCGCAGCGACCTCGGTTTTGCACAGAATTTCTTTCACCTCTGCCTCGGACAGGTGCCGTCGCCGGAAGTTGTTCGCGCCTTCGAGGTGTCACTCATTCTTTATGCCGAGCACGGCTTCAATGCTTCCACTTTCACCTCCCGCGTCGTCGTTTCCACGCTTTCGGATATTTACAGCGGCGTCACAGCTGCCATCGGTTCGCTCAAAGGCCCCCTGCATGGCGGCGCAAACGAGGAAGTGATGCGTATGCTGCTCGAAGTCGGCAGACCGGAACATGCCCGCGACTGGATGCTGGAGGCTCTCCGCCAAAAACGCAAAATCATGGGATTCGGTCATCGCGTTTACAAACATGGCGATTCCCGCTGTCCCACCATGGAGAAACACACTCGCAGAATGGGCGAACTAACCGGGCAGATGAAATGGATGGAGATCGCCGACATCCTCAAAGCAACGATGTTGCAGGAGAAGAACATCCACCCCAACCTCGATTTCTACTCCGGTCCGGCCTACTACCTCATGGGGATCGACATCGACGTGTTCACTCCGATTTTCGTGATGGCGCGCATCACCGGTTGGACGGCTCACATTATCGAGCAAATGGCGGCGAACCGGCTCATCCGGCCCCTCTCGCACTATACCGGCCCCGGCGAACGCCGTGTCCAGCCGCTCGCGCAGCGGACGTAGATTTCGGGTCGACACACTAAATCCCAAACCGAAGCCACGACCAATACATGAATCTGGCCTGTAACCCAATAGTTCTCGTCAGCTTTGTCAGGCAGCCTTTGCTGTTAAACCAGCATCCCTCGGAATTTCTAAACAGGCGCTTAACTCATCCAGTTCAATTTGGATTCTGGATTCCATTTTGTGGTGATCTTTTTGGGCTTGGTCCAGAATGCAATTGAGCTTTCACCGGTAATATCGCCAACACCGAACTTGGAATCTTTCCACCCGCCAAAACCAAAAGGCTCGCGTGGAACAGGAACGCCGACATTTACCCCTACCATTCCGGCTTCGATTTTTTGAGTAAACACCTGAGCTGATTTTCCGCTTTGCGTAAATATGGAACCGCCGTTGCCATAAGGGGAGGAATTGGCCACGTCCAAAGCCTCATCCAGGGTCTTGGTCCTTACAATAGTAAGAACGGGACCGAAGTTTTCTTCCCTGGCAATTTCCATATCGCGCGTTGCATAGTCAATGATTGTAGGTCCCAGGTATGTTCCTTTCTCCTTGCCGGCAACAATGGCCTTGCGTCCGTCGAGAAGGATTTTCGCGCCGTCTTTTTCGGCTCTGTTAATAAATCCGGTAATACTTTCTTTGGCTTCCGGGGTAATGATGGCCCCCATTTCGTAGCCGGGTCTGACCTGTTTTGATAATTCTACAATTCTTTGAATTATCGGATTGCAATCGCCCACGGCAACCACAACGCAGGCTGACATGCATCTTTGCCCCGCAGTTCCGGTAAACGAAGCTACAATATTTGAAGCCGCCATTTCAACATGGGCATCGGGCAACAATATGAGATGATTGTTGGCGCTGCCCAATGTTAATGCCCTCTTGAAGCCCGCCAATGCTTTGGCATACACCAATTTGGCTACCGGGGTGGAACCCACAAAACTCACCGCCTGAATGCCAGGATGTTCGCTGATGCCTTCCACGATTTCTTTTCCGCCGTTGACAACATTGAAGACGCCCTCTGGCAAACCGGCTTCGGAGAGCAATTCCGCAATTCTTAATGAACAAACCGGAGTGAACCTGGAAGGTTTCATGATGATGGTATTGCCAAGAGCAATGGCATTGGGAAACGTCCAGTGAGGAACCATGTGCGGGAAATTGAAAGGAGTAATGCTGGCAACAACTCCCAGTGGAATGTATTCTGTGCGACATTCCACCCCGGCGGTTACCTCCAGGCTTGGCCCGCAGGACACCTGCGGCATTGAACAGGCGAACTCAAGCAATTCAATGCTTTTATTAACTTCCTGCCGGCCTTCTTCGACTGTTTTGCCCGCTTCTTCATGAACAATCTGCGCATGATCATCCAGATATTTTTCCAGGAGACTCCTGTATCTGAACAAAACCTGCACCCTGTCTTTTGTCGTTTTGGCCGACCAGGCGGCAAATGCTTTTCCAGCGGCTTTCACAGCATCAGCTAGGTCGTCCTTTGAAGATAATGTTACCTTGGTTAAGAGGCTGCCATCGTTGGGCGAGATTCTATCCCAGGATTTCCCGGTTTTGGCTGGTGTCAATTTTCCGCCGATGTAATTTTTTACTTCAGGGTACTTCATTTTGCTTCCCATAAATATTTGTTTCAAAATTTAAACGACACTATCTAGTAAACATATAAAACAAACCGCAAAGAGTGCAAAGTATTTCGCAAGGAAGCACAGGTTCGGCTGCGGCGAAGGCAACGTCTGGTGCCGCGAACCGAAACGGGGTTGATTCCAACCATCATGTGGGGTAGAGATTTATTATGTCTCTACTCATCAAGAATGGCGAAATCGTCACGGCTAGCACACGATACGTGGCGGACATCTGGTGCGAAAACGAAACCATCACGCGTATTGACCGGAATATCCCGGCGCCAGCCGGCTCGGAAGTCATCGACGCGCAGGGAAAATACATCTTTCCCGGCTTCATCGACCCGCACGTGCACATTTACCTGCCCTTTATGGGCACATTTGCCAAGGACACTTACGAAACCGGGAGCAAGGCTGCCCTCATCGGCGGCACCACAACCTTGATCGAGATGCTCTGTCCCTCGCGCGCCGAGGAGCCTATGGCCGCCTTCGAACTCTGGCTCGGCAAAGCCCAGGGCAACAGCGCCTGTGATTTTACTTTCCACATGGGCGTCACACGCTATGACGACAAAGCCGAAAAACAACTGACCGAAATCATTAAGCGCGGCATTTCCAGTTTTAAAATCTTTCTCGCCTACAAAGGCGCCTTTGGTCTTAGCGATGAAGAACTTTACAAGGTTCTCCAGCTCGCAAAAAAACTCGGTGTCATTACCACCGCCCACTGCGAAAACGAGCAACTCGTCCTGGAGCTGCAAAAGAAACTGCTGGCGGAAGGCAAGACAGGCCCAGAATGGCATCATGAGAGCCGACCCCCAATGGTCGAAGCCGAGGGCGTTCATCACCTCATGAGCTTCGCGAAACAGCTCGATGCCCACGTCTACATCGCCCACACGAGTTGCGAGGAGGCCTTGCGTGAGGCGGTTTGCGGGAAAATGGCCGGGGTGAACGTCTGGGTCGAAACCCTTATCGAGTATCTCGTCGCCGACAAAACTTTTGCCGAACGCCCGAACTTCGAAGGCGCAAAATTTGTGATGTCTCCGCCGCTGCGTGACAAGCGGAACCAGAATATTTTGTGGAATGGGCTGCGCGATGGTATCGTGAGCACGTTGGGGACAGACCACGCGCCCTTTGATTTCGCAACCCAAAAACAAATGGGCATAAAGGACTTTACAAAAATTCCAAATGGGATGCCAACGCTCGAAGATCGCGTGAACCTCTTCTACACTTACGGTGTCAAGCGCGGCCGCCTGGACCTCCACCGCTTTGTCGATACCGCCAGCACTCAGGCTGCCAAGTTGTTTGGCCTGTTCCCCCGCAAAGGGACCATTCAACCCGGCAGCGACGCCGATCTGGTGATCTATGACCCGAACTATCGCGGTAAGCTCTCGGTCAAAACCCAAACTATGAACGTGGACTATAATCCCTTCGAAGGCATGATCATCGAAGGTCGACCCAGCGCTGTCACCGTGCGCGGTCAGGTCGCCGTCCGCGATGGTAAATTCGTCGGCCAGATTGGCCGCGGCAATTTCCTCCAGCGCGAGCCAAATCATTTTTAATCGTTAGCAGAGAAATCCCCGTTCTCTGAACGGGGTTAGAGAAGGAGCTATGCTGGAAGGGAATTGCATTAGGCTTAGCCTCTTTGGAGCAGCGGGTTGGGCCGAGCTTGAGAAGCGGAGTGATCTTCGTGAAGAATCCGGGAGGGCTCTCCATGGACCCAGGTGCCACGAACTGCTCACCGCTTCGGATGCGGCGAGGGCGTCGTTGGTCCCTTCCAGGGGCCATCCACAATACCCCGCCCTCTGGGCGGGGATATTTATTCCCAGAGCGGGGCAGCCATCTTGCCATTCCACTCAGGGTGGGTCCGTCATCGTTGTAGAGACCAGAACCAATAAAACGTAAGACGCATCGTGGTGAAATATTCTGTTTCCGAAAATTATTTTCCCCGGTTTCGCCACAGTCGCTTTGCTATGCACGTCGCACCAATTCGATCAGTCTGACGATACAGCGCGCGAACTTCTCTGCGTTCGAGGCGAACGGCTCATCAAATGAACGAAATTCCGGTAAGAACTGGAAGGGCTATGGTTTGACCCCTTAGACGCTTGCTGCTTGACGGGCTTCTGCTAGTTATTAGATAAAGCCCATCTTAACGTGGTGCTCTATCGATAGCATGAGTTCGATTTCAATCGGTTTAACACAAGTGCAATTGACCGAGTTGCAAGCCAGTAACCTCTTCAACCGCGATCTCGCTCCCGTGCCGCCCGACCGCCGCAAATGGAGGCTCGGCAGTTTTGCAGCCCTGTGGATTTCCATGTCGGCCTGTATTCCCACCTATATGCTCGCCTCATCCCTCATTGGTGGCGGCATGAATTGGTGGCAGGCTATCCTCACCATCTTCCTCGGTAACCTCATCGTTCTCATCCCGATGGTCCTCAACGCTCATGCTGGCACACATTACGGCATTCCTTTCCCGGTCTATTGTCGTGCTGCATTCGGCACAAAAGGAGCCAATGTCCCGGTGCTGCTCCGTGCCCTGGTTGCCTGTGGTTGGTTCGGCATCCAAACCTGGATCGGCGGCAATGCCATCTACAAAATTTTGTCCGTGTTCATTCCTTTGCTCGCCTCCAGCACACCGCCCAGCTTCTTTGGTATCACCTTGGCCCAGTTCACTTGCTTCCTGTTTTTCTGGGGCGTCAACATGCTGGTCGTCTATAAAGGCATTGATTGCATCCGCTGGCTGATGAACATCAATGCCCCTGTGCTGATTGTCCTTGGCCTGCTGTTGCTTGCCTGGGCGTACCGCGCTGCCGGCGGTTTCGGACCAATTCTTTCCCAGCCCTCGGCGTTCGATCCCGGCCAACCCAAGGCTGGCCACTTCTTCACTTTTTTCTTTCCGGCCCTTACTGGCATGGTTGGTTTTTGGGCCACTCTTTCGCTCAACATTCCGGACTTTTCGCGCTATGCCTGTTCCCAGCGTGACCAGGCCATCGGACAGGCGCTGGGTTTGCCGCTGACGATGGCGCTTTACTCGTTCATCGGCGTCGCCGTCACTTCGGCCACGACAATCATTTACGGTCAGACAATTTGGGACCCTCTGGATCTCCTGACGCATTTCACGAATCCTGTCGTGCTTGTCGTCGCCATGATCGCGCTCTGCATCGCCACGCTTGCCACCAACATCGCCGCCAATGTCGTCAGCCCTTCCAACGATTTTGCTCACCTCGCCCCGCGTTGGATTTCCTTTCGCCTGGGCGGGTTGATTACCGGTCTGGTTGGCGTTGCGATAATGCCTTGGAGGCTGGTTGCCGATCCTTCCGGCTACATATTCGTTTGGCTAATTGCTTACAGCGCTTTGCTCGGTCCCGTCGGCGGCATTCTCATTGCCGATTACTTTGTTTATCGCCGGTGCCGCCTCAATCTCGTGGCGCTTTACCAGCCTGACGGCGAGTATCGTTTTGCCAACGGGTTCAGTGTTGTCGCTCTTATTGCCTTGGCAGTCGGCGTGCTGCCGAGTCTGCCTGGCTTTCTCGTCCAAGTGAAGTTGCTGGATGCTGCTCGATTTGGACAATTCTTTGTGGGCCTCTACCACTACGCATGGTTCATCGGGTTTGCGGTCGCCTTTGTGGCGTACTTGCTTGGTCGAAAAGTGACTTCGCTCATGCGTCCCACGGTTGCGCTCGACCGGCCACAAGCCGTCTGCGAATGAGCTAGCCTCAGAACCAGCTTGTTAGCGATGGCACGGTTGGTTACTATGACCACACGTTAACTGGAAAAGCCCGCGACGGTCACGAAGCGTGAGTCCTGCGGGAAACATTAGGCAAAAACGCTATGCAAAACAAAAAAACAGGCACTTTGACTGCCGATCAAATCGGGCAAATGCGGGCCGAGTGCATCCTGCCCAGCACGATGACGTCTTTCCCCATGAACATCGTCCGGGGCGAAATGCAGTTTGTCTATGACGATCAAGGCAAGAAGTACCTCGATGGATTCTCCGCCGTCGTGACCATCAGCGTGGGGCACTGTCATCCTGAGGTTACCAACCCGATGGTCGAGCAGATCAAGACGCTGCAGCACATGACCACGATGTATTATCATCCAAACCTCGTCCGTTATGCTGAAAAGCTTGCCAGCGTGATGCCCGATGGCCTGAAAGTGAGTTTCTTCACCAACAGCGGCTGCGAAGCGAACGAGCTGGCGGCGCTGCTCGCCAAGAATTTCACAAAGCAGACTGAATTTATCGCGCTGCGCCATAGTTTTCATGGCCGCACGCTAATGGCGATGAGCATGACCGGTCAGTCGAAGTGGCGGCATTCGCTTCCCTATGTATTCGGCGTCACTCACGCCTCCCCGGGCTACTGCTACCGCTGTCCGTTTGGGCTGACCCATCCCTCGTGCAAAGTCGCTTGCGCGCGCGAGGTCGAAGACATCATTAAATACGGCACATCGGGCAAAATAGCCGCGTTCATTGCCGAGCCGATCCAAGGCTTTGGCGGCGTGATCGATCCACCCAGGGAGTATTTTGAGATCGTCTATGACATTGTCAAACGTTACGGCGGCATTTTCATATCGGATGAGGTGCAGACCGGTTTTGGCCGCACGGGCGATAAATGGTGGGGCATTGAACAATGGGGTGTGAAGCCCGACATTATCACGATGGCCAAGGGCATGGGCAACGGCGTCCCGCTGGGCGGTATTACCTGCACCAGGGAAATCGCGGAATCGATGCGCGAGAAGGTCCACTTCAATACCTACGGCGGCAATCCGGTGTCGATGGCCGCCGGGCTGGCTGTGCTGGAGACCATCGAGCGCAACCATTACATGCGCAATGCGAAGGCCATGGGCGACCGCTTGCATGAAGGTTTCGATAAGCTTGTTCGCAACCATAAGATTGTTGGCGAACATCGTGGCAAGGGCCTCATGCGCGGCTTGGAAATCGTTAAGGACAAGCAATCAAAGGAGGTCGCGCCGCAGTATGTCCAGCGAACGATGGAGTTGTGCAAGGATCGCGGATTGTTGATCGGGCGCGGCGGAATGGCAGCCAACACCATCCGCATCAAGCCGCCTTTTTGCATCACGAAAGATGACGCCGATTTCATCCTCAAGACACTCGACGAAGCCTTTACGATTATCGAAAAAACTTGACGGTCTACACCAAGCATCCTGCCACTATTCGACGTAGCTCGGCAGCCCGCCTCTTTGCTGGTAGGCCGAGCTTCAGTTAGATGGGCGATGTTACATTAACTCCTTTCTATCTCATGACATGAAACACCCCGTACTACCTCCAACCAAACACAAACCCAGGCCTTATTTGGGCCCATCCGCTGACAAGGTATTGGCTTTGCGGAAACAGTTCCTTAATCCCGGCATCTTCCTGTACTACAAAAAGCCGCTGATGCTGGTCGATGGAAAGTATCAATACGTTTGGGATGAGAACGGTCGTCGTTACCTCGACGGTTTGGGCGGCATCGTCACCGTCAGCGTTGGTCACTGTCATCCTGACGTCGTTGAGGCGGCTAGGAGGCAGAACGAAACCCTGCAACATTCAAGCACGATTTACCTCCACCCGAACATCACGCAATACGCACAGAAGCTGGCCTCGAAGATGCCCGGTGACCTCAAGGTCTGTTATTTTGTCAACTCAGGTTCGGAGGCCAACGACTTGGCACTGCTCATGGCCCGTGCTTATACCGGCAACTATGACGTTATCGCACTGCGTAATGCGTATCATGGCGGCAACGCGGGGACGATGGGCGTCACGGCGCACAGCACCTGGAAATTCAACGTTCCGCACAGCTTTGGCGTGCATCACGCTGCGATGCCCGACCTCTATCGCGGCCCTTATGGACGCAACGAGCCTGATGCTGGGAAAAAATACGCGGCGGACGTGAAGGAACTCATCAGTTTCGCTACCTCAGGCCAGGTCGCCGGATTCATTGCTGAGTCGATTCAAGGCGTGGGAGGCGTGGTTGTTTTCCCCGATGGCTACCTCAAGCACACATATGAACACGTGCGTGCCGTTGGTGGCGTCTGTATCGCCGACGAAGTCCAGGCTGGGTTTGGCCGTACGGGCACGCACTTCTGGGGGTTCGAGACGCAAGGAGTCATCCCGGACATTGTGACCATAGCCAAGGGCATCGGTAACGGCTGCCCGCTCGCTGCTGTCGTGACCACGCCCAAAATTGCCAGCGTTCTGGCCAAGCGAATTCATTTCAACACGTTTGGCGGCAACCCCGTCGTCTGTGCAACGGGCAAAGCGGTTCTCGAAGTCATCGAGCGCGAGAAACTCCAGCAGAACGCGCTGGCCGTTGGCAATTACATCTTCGCCGGCCTGAAAAAGCTCAAGGCCAAGCACAGCTTGATCGGCGATGTGCGCGGCAAGGGTCTAATGCTCGGCATCGAATTGGTCAAGGATAGAGCTACCAAGGAACCCGCTAAGGCTGAATGCGCGCAAGTGGTGGAAATCGCCCGGGCAATGGGCTTGCTGATTGGCAAGGGCGGCTTGCATGGGAGCGTCATCCGCTTTGCGCCTCCGATGTGCATCACGCGAGCTGACGCGGATTTTATGCTCGCTGTGTTCGAATTGGCTTTCTCTGCGCTATAGAAATTATCCCGGCAGAAATTGTAGCTCAGGGGATAGGTGCTAGGTTCCACCTTCGAGACTTGGTCGCTCATGGAAGAACAGGTTCGTGGAAAGTTGACATGGCGGTCGCCCTGCTAGTGCGTGAATCTGGACACAACGTGAATATGCAAACATCTCTCCTCCTGCTTCTCGCATCCGCGTCTGGAACGGGGCGGCGCACTCCTTCGCTTGGCCCAATATTCCCAGGCCGCGCGGGATTTTCGAGGCTTCATCCTGAACGAGCCTGGAAAAAGCATCTTGCGCCGTTATGGATTTTCTATGCCTAATGAGTTATCCGTGCGTGTATGGACTGGAACGCTATTACTCTTTCGCTTCGGTTGGCCGGACTGACGACCCTGATTCTCTTTTTTCTCGGGTTGCCTCTGGCCTGCTGGCTTGCGGCTTCGCGGCGTCGTTGGAAGTTCTTGGTTGAATCCGTTGTGGCGCTGCCGTTGGTTCTGCCGCCGACCGTGCTTGGTTTTTACATTCTGCTCGCCATGGGACCCCGCAGTCCCATCGGCCGGTTTTACGAAAGTCTGACGGGCCACGTCCTGCCATTCTCATTCCAGGGCCTTCTGGTCGCCTCCGTTCTCTACAGCCTGCCGTTTACCGTGCAACCATTTGCGGCCGCGTTTAAGGCAGTTGACTGCAAACTTGTCGAGGCCTCGTGGTGCCTGGGCCAGTCCCGCGTTTCGACGTTCTTTCGCGTCATCCTGCCGCTCTCATGGCCCGGTGTAGTCACCGGCGTGGTTCTCAGCTTTGCCCATACAATTGGCGAGTTTGGCGTTGTTCTTATGGTTGGCGGCAACTTGCCCGGGGTGACACGCACGGTGTCAATTTCCATATACGATTCGATGCAAAGCCTCGACTATGCTGCTGCTGGCAAGACCTCGCTTCTGCTTCTTCTCATATCCTTTGCCGCCCTGTCGGTCACTTACACTCTTCAGGGCAACTTTCGGCTGCTATGGCCTCAGAAATTGTAGCTCGATTCACCCGGCAGTTCATTAACGGCCCGATCATCAGCGCGGACAACCTGCGCGTGGCCTGCGCAACGCCGTTTCTCACAGTGCTGTTCGGTTCGTCGGGCTCGGGAAAAACCACCATGCTCCGGTGCCTGGCTGGGCTTGAAAAGCCCGATTCCGGCACAATTAAATTCGGCGATGAACTTTGGTTCGATAGCTCGACGTCAGTCTTCGTGCCACCCCAGCAACGTAACATCGGCTATTTGTCGCAAGATTACGCTCTATTTCCGCATTTGAATGTCGTCCACAACATTGGTTACGGCTTGCGCGGTTTGCCCGCAGGCGAAAAGGCTGTGCGCGTCACCGAACTCATGCGCTTGCTCGGTCTGGAGGAATTTGGCAGGAGATTTCCGCGTGAATTGTCCGGTGGCCAGCAGCAGCGGGTGGCCCTAGCCCGCGCGGTGGTGCGTCGTCCACGTCTCCTCCTGCTCGATGAGCCCCTCGCTGCGCTTGACACCCCCGTTCGCACCCGGCTGCGTGGGGAATTGCGGCGGCTTTTGACCCAGTTTGGCATCCCAACGGTGTTGGTGACTCATGATCGCACGGAAGCGCTGGCCTTGGGTGATGATTTGGTTGTGATGGACAATGGGAAAAATATCCAGCAAGGCCCGCCGCATGAAGTGTTCAGCCGTCCTGCAAGCCTCGCCGCCGCCGGGGCCGTGGCAGTGGAAACAGTTCTTCCTGGCCGTGTGGTCGAAGTTGGGGATCTGGTTACGGTGGCAGTTGGGACCATAAAGCTGACGGCGCTGGGTGGCGATTTGCCGCCGGGCACGGCGGGGGTGTACGTTTGCATCCGTGCGGAGGATGTGATTCTGATGAGAGGCGAAGGAGTGCGCAGCAGCCCGCGAAACTGTCTTCCAGCTGTGGTCCGGTCACTGGTTCGCGAAGGGCCAATGATGCGGATTGACTTGGATTGTGGCTTCCCGCTGGCGGCCTTGCTCACAAAACAGGCGTGCGAGGAGTTGGAGTTGGACAAAAGCCTTCAGGTGCTTGCCCTCATCAAGGCTCCCAATGTTCACTTGATTCCGCATTGAGCGGAGGACCATTCTCGAGACATTCTTTCCCTGGCCATTTCCGGGGTAATCCCTTGCAGGCGCATCGTCCGCAGGCTTAACGAATCATGGCGCTTCGCCAGCCGGACGCCCGCTTCGTCGGTGACGAGCGGACAGTGATAAAAAGCCGGCGGCGAAAACCCGAACGCGCGATAAAGCAGCAACTGCCGCGCGGTCGAAAGCAGCAGGTCTGCTCCGCGGACGACTTCGGTGATCTGCATGGCGGCATCGTCCACTACCACGGACAACTGGTATGAAGGCACATCGTCATGCCGCCAGACGACGAAATCGCCAAAATCTCTGCCCGCGACAAATTGTTGCCGTCCGAAACAGCCGTCCACGAATTCAATGCTTTCGCCATCCGGCACACGAAAACGCCAATTCAATTTCGTCTTCGAACAGGGGTCCTTCTTGTCACTCAAGCCTGGAGATGCCGGATTTGGTCTGCACGTTCCCGGATAGATGGGACCTTCGTCCGCGTCATGCGGGGCTTGGAGCGCTCGCAAAACATCTTTCCTTGAACAGCGGCAGGGGTAAAGCCATCCGCCGGTTTGAAGTTTCTTGAAAGCAGCCTCGTAAAGAGCTCTCCGCTGGCTCTGTTCGTATGGGCCAAAAGGGCCGCCACAATCGGGGCCCTCCTGCCAGCGAAGTCCCAGCCAGCGCATGTCTTCGAGCATAGCCTCGGTAAAACTCATCTTAGCGCGAACCGCGTCGATATCATCGTTTCGCAAGACGAGATTACCCCGCGCGGCCTCGGCCCGTTGCTGGGCTATCCAAAACGTGCGGGCATGACCGATATGCAGATAGCCCGTCGGCGAGGGGGCCAACCGACCACGATACTGAACGCTGTTCATGCGCTCCGAGAATAGCAGTGAGCGGAACCGGTGGGAAGAGAAGGGCGTGTTTTGGGTAAGTCGGCCAGTGGCTTGGAGTAAGATTTCAGGGGACAAAGCCGGCTTCATTTTGAAGGATTGACCGGTGATGTCGCCGTGTACAACAATGCTAACAGGTTAACGGATGCTGGGTGCTGGAGCGTCTACTTGGCATGCCAACAACAGAATTAGCTCATAATGGAAGATTTATCTATCGGATACGTCGTGCTGGCCTTTCTCCTTGCAGTCGCCGGTGGAGCCCTTGGCGCTTCATTCGGTCGTTCGCATCGCCGACTGTGCGCCCTTATCAGCCTCGGAGCGGGCACCCTTTTGGGCGTTACCGTATTCGCCATCCTGCCCGAATGCGCGGCGTCTTTGCATTGGTGGGGGCTCTTGCTGGCATTGGGTTCGGGCTACCTTCTTTTCGCTCTCATCACCAAATATGTGTATCACGTTTGCCCGGCGTGTGCCGCGAGCCATTTCGACGAGGCGACAACTCATCGGTTCAGCGAGATCGCCGTAGCGATGATGATAGCGCTGTCCATCCATTGCATGGCTGATGGTCTCGCGCTGGCTGCCGGTCATGAGGCTGAGGCTGCGCAGGGGCAGGGAGGTCGGGTATTGGATTTCTCGCTGATTCTCGCCGTCTGCGTGCATAAAGTCCCGGAAGGCTTAGCGCTGGGCGCTTTGCTGCTTGGAGCTGGGTTTGGTTCCAAGTGGACCATTCTTGGCGTGGCGGCGGTCGAAGCCATGACACTGGTGGGCGGTGTCCTTGGGTGGGTATTCTTTCGTGGCATTTCCAGTTTTTGGCTCGATGCGGTAGTCGCGCATGTCGGTGGTGGATTTCTCTTTCTCGCGATTCATGCGGTTCTGGGCGAGATCCTGAAACATCACAAGGCTCTTGTGCTCATCTGCTTCGCCATCGGATTTGGCTTAATCGCCACCTTGACCATGCTGCTCAGGCTCTTCTAAGCGCTTGATTGAAAGCCTCTCCGCACCGGTCTTGCGTCGGGGCAGGGTGGCTGGTTTTGGCAGGGATTCGTTTCACAAACTTCTTGAGAAATCTTGCGCTCTGGAGCACCTTCTCCCGGCTTCCGGCTTATAGTCGGTTTTGAAACGAAGGGCAGGGTGCCCCTTAGCCTTTTAGTTTTGGTGCACATGCGCCTACTCAGAATCATTTTTTGGGGAGTTTTGCTTGCAGGTGTCCCGGTGTTGGGAATCGCTGCCGCCGTCTTTGCTACTTCGGTGGCAGCCGAACCTGCGCTCTTGCTTGCCCATGTCTCGCGTCAGGAACAGGGCTTGACCCAGAACGCCGTCGAGCTTGGTCGCCCATTTGGATTCCCAATTACCAACTCCATGGTTGTCATGTGGATTGTAGCCGTCGGTTTAATCCTCTTTACCCGGGTCGCGACCCGCAGGATGAACGACGTTCCCGGCGGCGCCCAGAATTTTTTGGAATGGATGGTCGAAAGCCTGTATGGCTTCCTTGAAGGAATCATCGGCTCACATCTGGTGAAGAGGACCTTCTGGTTTTTTGCCACGATTTTCATTTTTATTCTTGCTGCCAACTGGATCGGGCTCATCCCGGGTGTCGGTAGCATCGGATGGGGTCACCGGACGTCGGAGGGGTTCGATGTAATTCGCCCTTTGTTCCGCGCCGTCAATGCCGACCTCAACATGACTCTGGCGATGGCGTTGGTCTTCTTCGCCTGCTGGTTTATCTGGGCTTTGCAGGAGATCGGCCCTATCGGCTTTCTTACCGAGATTTTTGCGCCCAAAGGCGAAACTACCGGCTTTCTCAAGGTCCTAATGGTTGTCGTTTTCTTCGTCGTCGGCTGCCTGGAAGTCTTCTCGATTCTCTTTCGGCCCGTTTCCCTGAGCTTTCGTCTTTATGGCAACGTTTTTGCCGGTGAGAACATGCTCGAAGCCATGTCGAAGCTCGTTCCCGGTCTCGGCTGGCTTCTCCCCATTCCTTTTTATTTTATGGAATTGCTCGTTGGCTTTATTCAAGCGCTCGTTTTCATGTTATTGACCGCCGTCTTCACGATGCTCATTTGTCAGCATGAAGACGGAAAGGAGCCGGCGCATCATTGAGTCTCGAGATTTCGGCGGTTTGACCGTGTTCAATCGCGGGAGCCGTCGGGAAAGCAAAGAAAGGTAAACATATGTCGTTAATGCCTCTGTTGGCGGAATTGAGCGGAAACCTGACCGTCGGTCTCGCCGCGCTTGGCGCGGCTCTCGGCGTCGGTTTCATCGGCATGAAAGCTTCCGAAGCCGTGGGACGCAATCCCGGCGCGGCGACGAAGATTTTGGTCCAGTCCATTCTGGCCATTGCCTTCGCGGAAGCCATCGTGTTCTACGCTCTGTTCCTCGCAAAATAACAGGCGAGCAGACTCGGGCGCAGGGCCCAACCGGCTCTGCGCCCCTTATTGCCAGACCAATTTTTATGAACCCGGTTATCATGTTCGCCCAGGCCGATGGCGGCGGGCAGATTGAACAAATCGCCAAACAGTTTGGTGTGGATTGGCCGCACCTCATTGCTCAGACGGTCAGCTTTGGCATCGTTTGTTTTTGCCTGTACCTGTTCGCTTACAAGCGCATCCTCGCTATGCTCGAAGCGCGCCGCCAGCGCATCACCGACGGCCTCGCCAACGCTGAAAAAATCAAAATCGAGTTGGCTAACACCGAAGCCCAGCGCCAGGAAGTCCTCGTTCAGGCCAATGCCCAAGCCGGCAAGCTCATTGAAGAGGCTCGCGCTGCTGCTGCACGCGTGCAGGAGCAGGAAACGCAAAAGGCCATTGCTGCAGCAGAACAGATTATCGCCAAGGCCCGCGAAGCTGCCGCCCAGGATCACGCCCGCATGCTCACCGAACTCAGACGTGAAGTCGGCCGCCTCGTTGTCCAGACGACTGCCACCGTCACCGGCAAAATTCTGACACCGGAAGACCAGCGTCGTCTGGCCGAAGAAACCGCAAAGCAAGTGACTGCCTAGAGACTGTCTCTATTTGCCCGGCATGAAAATCTCCAAACAGGCTCAACGCGAGGCCAAACTGCTCCTGCGCAGTTGCCTTGTGAATGGCTCTCTGGACGAGATTCGTGTCCGTAACGCCGTGGAGGAAGTCCTCGCCGCGAAGCCCCGCGCCTGGCGCGCCATTCTCTCGCACTTTGTCCGACTCTTGGAGCTCGATGTGGCTCGGCATACCGCCAGGATCGAGGCTGCTGCCCCGCTCGCGCCCGACTTCCAGGCAAGGCTCCAAACCGGTCTGACGTCCTTTTATGGCCCGGGCCTGGCGGTTTCATTCGTCCAAAACCCCGCCCTCATTGGTGGCATGCGCGTCAAGGTCGCCAGCGATGTCTATGATGGCAGTATTCAAGCGCGGCTGGCCGCGCTTCAGGAAAGCTTTTAGTCGATGGCCGTCCAGCCATTAACTCTCAACCAAATTGTATGAGTAAATTATTGCAGGAAATTGAAGCCCGGATCGCCGGAGTTAATACCGCCGTCGCCAAACAGAATGTCGGCACCGTCCGCGAAATTGGCGATGGCGTGGCCAAACTCGAAGGCCTCACCGACGTCATGCTCAACGAGATGATCGACTTTGGCCAGGGTGTTACCGGCCTCGCTTTGAACCTCGAAGAAAACGAAGTCGGCGCCATCATCCTCGGTGACTATACCAAGATCGAGCAGGGCGATGAGGTTCGCACTACCGGCAAGCTCCTTCAGGTCCCCGTCGGCAAAAGCCTGCTCGGGCGCGTGGTTGACGCTCTCGGCCTGCCTCTCGATGGCAAAGGTCCGATCAACAGCGATGTCGCTTACCCCGTCGAGAAAATTGCTCCCGGCATCATCAAGCGTAAGTCCGTCAGCCAGCCCGTCCAGACGGGTGTCATGGCGATTGATGCCATGATCCCCATTGGCCGCGGTCAGCGCGAGCTAATCATCGGCGACCGTTCCACTGGCAAGACCACCCTCTGCATCGACACCATCATCAACCAGGCCCGCTTGAACAGCGCCGCCCAGGCCGCCAGCGATAAGGATTATCGCCCGCTCTATTGCATCTACGTTGCCATCGGGCAGAAACGCTCCAATATCGCCCGCCTTATCAGTGTCCTCGAAGAGAACGGGGCTATGCCCTATACTATCGTTTTGGCCGCCTCGGCTTCCGACTCCGCCTCCAACCAGTACCTCGCCCCGTTTTCCGGCGCTGCTATGGGCGAATGGTTCATGGATAATGGTATGGACGCTCTCATCATCTTCGACGATCTCTCTAAACATGCCGTCGCCTATCGCCAGGTGTCCCTCGTTCTTAAGCGTCCCTCGGGCCGCGAAGCCTATCCTGGTGACGTTTTCTATCTCCACAGCCGGTTGCTCGAACGTTCCGCCCGCTTGAGCGACAAGCACGGTAACGGCTCGCTCACCGCCCTCCCGATCATTGAAACCCAATTGGGCGACGGCTCCGCCTATATCCCTACCAACGTTATCTCCATTACCGACGGCCAGATTTACCTCGAAACCGATCTGTTCTATCAGGGTGTCCGCCCCGCCATCTCCGTCGGCTCGTCCGTCTCTCGCGTCGGTTCCGCCGCCCAGATCAAGGCCATGAAACAGGTCGCCGGCCTCGTGAAACTCGACTTGGCTCAGTACCGTGAACTCGCCGCTTTCGCCCAGTTCGGTTCCGACCTTGACGTGGGCACTCAAGCCAAGCTCGAGCGCGGCAAACGCGTGGTCGAAATCTTTAAACAGTCCCAATACAAACCCGTTCCCGTCG
>CAIQQM010000275.1 GCA_903873945.1 uncultured Verrucomicrobiota bacterium | reverse complement strand
TGGCCCAATTCCAAAGGGCGGTGCAAATCGACCCTAAGCTTGCAAACGCCCAGAGTGATCTGGGCACCCTTCTGGTTCAAAGAGGCCGGATGGATGAAGCAATGGAGCACTACCAGAGAGCGCTAGAGCTCCAGCCCACCAACGTCTCCTTTCTCAACAATCTGGCGTGGGTGCTGGCGACCTGTCCGAACCCCGAAGTTCGAAACGGTGCGAGGGCGGTCGAGTTGGCGCAAAAGGCCGAACGGCTTGGCGGAGCGGAGAATTCAGCGATTGTCGGGACGCTAGCGGCGGCCTACGCCGAGGCCGGGCGATTTGGCGAAGCGGTTCGGACTGCGGAGCGTGCCCTGAACTTGGCCACCGCCCAAACCAACACAGCACAAATTGGCCTTCTTCGGACGAATATCGCGCTCTACGCGGCGGGTTTGCCTTTGCGCGACACAAGCCAAACCAACACCTTTCCCAACCCCAATCGACCTTGATCATTACCGGAAAAACTTGAGGAGGGGAAGAACGTAGGGGGGCAGGACTTGTTGGATCCCCTGCGGCATTAGCATGGCCACACGCACACCCACACCGAAGGTTCTCGTAAAATCACTCATTGCCTTTTCCGAAGCGAGTGGCAGGTGCGAGCCGCATTGGCCTATGAGGCGGCAGAGATGCGGCCCCGATGACAGACACGAGTCCATGAAATTACATCACTGAATTATTTCGTGGCTGGCGGTCGGGGCTGCCTACCGACGAGCGAACGCAGCGTTGGATGTGCCGGAAGACTGGAGGTTAGATTTATGTTGTGTTATGGCCTCGCGAAGCGGGTACGGCAAAGCGGTGAAGCTTGTCAACGTGCCGTCCGTCCAGTTACAAAATGACTATGCTAAAGTTCCCGACCACCTAAACTTGGGGAAGTCCAACATGCACGAACCAGTGACTAAATCCAACCCCGCCCCGACGAGAGCATCCGTTTCCGCGGTGTGGCTGGGTCTGCTGCTGGCTGTGGTTACAATCGTCGCTTATCTGCCCGCGTTGCGTGGCGGATTCATCTGGGATGACGACGCCTATGTGACAAAAAACACGATGCTCACTGCCCCTGACGGATTAAGCAAAATTTGGTTTTCCACGCATCGGCAGTCGCAATACTTTCCGCTGACCTACACCACCTTGCGATTTGAGCGCGCGCTTTGGGGGTTAAACCCGCAGGGTTATCATGCGGTCAATGTGTTGTTACACGTCATTAACGCGCTGCTCCTGTGGCAACTGCTCCGGCGGTTGGTGGTGCCGGGGGCATGGTTGGCGGCGGCGCTCTTTGCCCTGCATCCCGCGCAGGTGGAAAGTGTCGCCTGGATCACGGAACTGAAGAATGTGCAATCCACGATGTTCTATCTGCTGGCACTTTTGGCGTGGGTGAAGTTTGTCGGGAAACCAACCGCGCCGCGGTGGAACTTTTACTTGCTGGCGTTGTTGTTCCATGCCTTCGCATTATTCAGCAAGACGACGGCGTGCACTCTGCCGGCGGCGTTGCTGCTCGTCTTGTGGTGGTGTCGCGAAACCATCGGGTGGCGGCGGGTTCTGCAGGTTCTGCCCTTTCTCTTGATGGGTCTGTCGATGGGGTTGGTGTCGGTGTGGTGGGAAAAACATCTGGGCAGCTATTCTCTGCGGGAGACCGGCGTGCATTTTAGTTTTGTGGAAAAGGCGCTGATCGCGACGCGCGCGGTCTGGTTCTATGCGGCGAAAGTGTTCTGGCCGGTGAATCTTACGTTCAGCTATCCCCGGTGGGAAATAAACCCGTACGCGCCGGTGCAATACCTTGGACTCGCCGGATGCGGTGTGTTCGCGCTGCTGTTGTGGTGGCGCCGCCACATCTTTGGCCGCGGGCTTGCCGCGGGGGTGGTCTTCTTTGTCGCGGCGCTTTCGCCAGTGTTAGGATTTATTCCGCTTTACACGTTTCGTTACTCATTTGTGGCCGACCACTACCAGTATCTGGCCTGCGCGGGTTTGATCGCTCCTTTTGCCGCGCTGCTCTCAAGCCAGATGATCCGTGAACGCCTCGGCCGTGCCTTATGCTACTGCTTGCCCGGAGGACTGCTGCTGGCGCTGGGTTTCCTCACCTGGCAGCAGTCAAATATCTATGCGAACAAAGAAACGTTGTGGCAGGATACCCTCGCTAAAAATCCCGCCTCTTGGATGGCCCACCACAACCTTGGTCTCGGCCTTTTCGAAAAAGGGCAAATCGACGAGGCGATTAGCCATTACCGGGAATCCATCCGCCTCAACCCGGATCACGCTGAGGCGCACAACAACCTCGGCACCGCGCTTTTCACGAAAGGCCAAATCGACGAAGGAATCAGCCAATTGCAGGAAGCCATCCGCCTCAAGCCCGATTACGTCGATGCCCACTACAACCTCGGCAGCATCGTCCTCTACAAGAAAGGCCAAATCGACGAGGCGATCATCCAATTCCAGGAGGTCATTCGCCTCAAACCGGATGACGCCGAGGCCCGCAACAACCTTGGCACCGCCCGCTACAAGAAAGGCCAAATCGACGAGGCGATCATCCAATTCCAAGACGCCCTCCGCCTGAAACCCGATTACGCCAACGCCCGGAACAACCTCCGGAACGCCCTCGGCAGGAAAGGCCAAATCGACGAGGCGATCATCCAATTCCAGGAAGCCATCAGGTTGAAGCCGGGCCTGGTTCAGTCCCATGACAGTCTGGGTCTCGCGCTGGCCAGGCAAGGGCGCCTGCACGAGGCTATTGACCAGTTTCGAGAAGCCTTGGAACTGGATCCCAACCTTGCCAACGTGCACAGCGACCTGGGTAGCCTGCTGCTGCAAAAGGGCCGGGTGAATGAAGCGCTGACGCATTACGAGGCAGCGCTGGAGCTGCAGCCGGGCAACGCGTATTTTCTGAACAACCTGGCGTGGGTGCTGGCGACGTGTCCGAACACGGAGGTTCGAAATGGTGCGAGGGCGGTCGAGCTGGCGCAAAAGGCTGAGCGGTTGAGCGGGGGCAACAGTTCAGCGATTGTCGGGACGCTGGCGGCGGCCTATGCCGAGGTGGGGCGATTTGGCGAAGCGGTTCGGACTGCGGAGCGCGCCCTGGACTTGGCCACCGCCCAAACCAACACGGCACAGGCCGATATGCTTCGGGCAAATATCGCGCTGTTCCGTGCGGGATCCCCTTTTCACGAGGCTGGGCCAACAAACGGTTCTCGCGACCTCAACCATCCCTGACCGATGGCGAAGCCCGATTTAAACAGCAAACAGTTGCCGACCCCTGCGGGGTCTCAGGCTGCACATCTGCCGAGTGTCCAGCCCCTGAAACTCGCTGTTATCTGCCTTGGTTTGGTTGTGCTCGTGGTTTGGGCGTTCTGGCCTTCGGTCAGCAACGACTTTGTCAACCTCGATGATCCAATGTATGTCTCCGGGAACGTTCACGTGCTTGGCGGCCTCACCTGGCCGGGCATTGGCTGGGCTTTTGCGAATTTGGACGGAGGTTTTTGGCATCCGTTGACATGGCTATCGCTCATGCTGGACTGTCAAATGTTTGGCCTGCGGGCAGGGGGGCATCATCTGGTCAGCCTGCTGCTTCATGCTACCACAACTCTGGTGTTGTTCCTGGCCTTCCGGCGCCTGACGGGCGCGACGTGGCGCAGCGTTGCGATTGCTGTGTTGTTCGCCCTGCACCCGTTGCACGTCGAGTCGGTGGCCTGGGTTTCGGATCGCAAGGACGTGCTGGCCGCCTTGTTCTGGATGCTGGCACTGCTGATGTATGCCCATTACGCGCAGAAGCCCAAGGCCAAAAGTCCTGCCTCAGCGGGTGAAAATCAGAAATCCGTTTTCCATCTTCCATCTTCCGGCTTCTATTTCCTGTCCCTCTTGTTCTTCGCCTGTGGTCTGATGAGCAAAGCGACGGTGTTGACACTGCCGTTCATTCTCCTGTTGCTTGACTGGTGGCCGCTTCGTCGTTTCCAACGCTCAACCCTGAACCCTGAACCCTCACCCGCTTGGCAATCCTTGACTCTCCTCCTTGAGAAGCTGCCTTTCCTCGCAGCTGGAGTCCTCGCTGGGTTGGTCTCGGCTTACGGCCAGAAACACCTGGGGGCGCTCCCTGGCGTCGCCCAGTTCCCGGTTGGGGACCGTATCGCCAACGCGACCCTGTCGTTCGTGCGCTATCTGGCGCAGACGTTTTGGCCGGTCGATTTGGCGGCGTTTTATCCTTATCCAAACGCGTTTCCTCCCTGGCCCGTGGTTGGGGCTGCCCTGCTGGGCGTGATCGTTTCGGTCTTGTTGTTGTGGGGAGGGCGCAAGCGGCCGTACTTGGCTGTTGGCTGGCTTTGGTATGTTGTGACGCTGCTGCCGGCGATTCAGTTGATTCAAATAGGAGGTCAGTCGCGGGCGGATCGC
>CAIQQM010000274.1 GCA_903873945.1 uncultured Verrucomicrobiota bacterium | reverse complement strand
GGGTGTTTTCAGACATGGCCGGGGTGGTGCGAACCTTGGAAACGGGCCTGCCGCGGTTGGCTGCGGACCAAGACCGGGTGCGGAGCATCTGTGCATGGCCCTGGATTGTTAGTCTCAGCTTGAACGCGAACTAGAATAAGCTCCACGCACAGGCGCGCGTGGGGCAGTTGGCAAGCGGGACGGCGAAGGTGCTGCGGTTGGATGGGGAGGAACTTCTGGCCTATGTGAGGGCTAAGGCGGCGGTGGCGGAGTTCGGTCTGGCGCTGGATACAGTGGCCTCCGAGTACGCCGACGCCAAGAGGCTCATCCGCGGCCGGTCGCTGGTGGAGGCGGCCAGCTACTTTGCCCGGCAGCGGTGGTTGCTGGATATTCCGAAGAAAACGATCCAGGAGGTCTATGACGAGCTGATCGCCGCCAAGAAGGCCGAGGGGTGCAGCGACAAGTATATCCGGGATCTTGGATCCCGGGTTGGCAAGTTCGTGGGGGCGTTTGGCACCAGGGGTGTTTCCGCAGTGGACGGCGCCCAGATCAAGGAGTGGTTGCAGGGGCTCCAGCACCAGACTTCAAGGACAGACCCGAAAGCGCCAAAGGTGCCGGTCACGAACCGGACACGAAACAACTTCCGGCTGTGCATTCAGACGCTGTTCTCGTTTGCCAGGACGCAGCGGTATTTTGGGGCCGACTGGAACGAGATGGAATCGGTCCCGCTCTGGAAGGTGAAGGAGGAGGAGATCGAGATCTTCACTCCGGAGCAGTTGACCCTCCTGCTGACGGTTGCGCCGGCCAAGTTGGTGCCGTTCCTTGTCATCGGCGGTTTCGCGGGTTTGCGGACGGCGGAGATCGAGCGGCTGGATTGGTCGAAGGTGAACCTGGAGAGCGGTTACATCACCGTGGCCGCCGGGATCGCCAAGACCAACACACGGCGGCTGGTGCCGATTACGCCGAATCTCAAGGCCTGGCTGGCGGATCACTACCGGCCCCAGGGAAAGGTGCTGGAGGTGTTGAACGTGGCCGGGGCGCTCAAGCGGCTGGTGACGGCGACGCGGCCGCCAGCGGTTGGTGATGCCAAGAAGCTGCCGCCGCCCGCAGTGGAGTGGAAGCACAACGCGCTGAGGCATTCATTCTGCAGCTACCGGCTCGCTGAGGTGAAGAGCGCAGCGCAGGTGTCCCTGGAGGCCGGGAACAGTCCGCAGATGGTGTTCCGCCATTACCGCGAGCTGGTGACCGAGAAAGAGGCGCAGGCCTGGTTTGCGATCACGCCTGAGGTGGCCAGTGCGATGAAGGAGAAGCTCGATAAGGAGCGGGCGGCCACCCGCCAACCCCAGAGGGCCACAGTGCTACCCCGCGTAGGCTATCAGTAGCATTCCACTGAAAACAGCGAAGAATCAATCAGGTGGTTCTTCGCTGTTTCCAGTGGAATTAGAAGTGGGGCAAGCGGAGCTTGCCGGCGACAAAGTAAAGCATGGTGATGAGGTATTCGCTGGAACGATAGCCGCGGGCTTTGCGTTTGGTAGCCTGGAACACGCTGTTGAGCCCTTCCATGAAGGCATTGGTCAGCCGCCATTTCCAATGGGCCAAAATGCCCGGGAGGTTGGTCTGGATCATCTTTGCGACCTTGAGCATCGAGAGGAATATGTGACTCACATGCTTCTTGGCGACCCAGCGCACCCAACGGCACCACGCCAGAAAGCGGTGTCGAGCTGCCTGCACGCTCTCCAATCGATAGATGTCCTGTAGGCAGAGCCGCATCTGGTACGCTTTGGCCGTGCCGAGGTTTTCCTGGTCCAATTGCTCCATGCGCGCCTGCTCCCCCTCAGTCAAGTTCTCCGGGTTCTTGCGCCAGAGCCATTGGCTGCGCCGCAAGCTTTGCCCCGCCCCGCGTGCGCCATACCGGATCTCGGCCCGCCGCGCTTTATCGACGGCCTGGTTGGCGTGGCCGATTACATGAAACTTGTCGAACACCACCTGCGCGTTGCGACAGGTCTGTGCCACACCGCTCCGATAGGCCTGGCTCATGTCCATGCTGGCCTGCGTGATCGCATGCCGATGGCCATTGTGCGCTTCCAGCGCTTGGACGAACCGCTCCCAGGTGGATTTATCCTTGCCCTCCGTGGCGAAGATCACCCGCTTGGCCAGCAGGTCGGCAAACACGCTGACATACTCATGGCCCTTACGCACGCTGAGTTCATCGACCCCCACGCAACACACGTTGCTAAAATCGGCTTCGGCGTAGGCTCCATCCACGTGCTTGAAGATCATCCGCCACAACCGCGTGTCGCTTTCGCCCACCAACTTGCCCACTTGGCTTACCGGCATCTCCCGCGTCAGCAACAGTGTATAGGCCTCAAACTCCCGGCTGAAATGTCCGCTTAATCCTTCCCACGGAGGACGCACCCGATAAACCCCGCCACACTGCCGGCACTTCTTGCGCGGCAGCCGGCACCGAATCTCACAGCGGTGTTGAAACACATTCAGATGTCGCCAGACCAACTCCTCGGTATGGTCATAGCAATAGACTAGAACCTGTCCCCAAAGTGGGCCTTTTCGAGGATTCTGCTTTTCGGCCTGATGCGGTGGGGCGGATTTGTGGAAGGACTGGGTGCGAATCACCCCGAGATAGGATTAAACGGCGTTTGGACTGGGTG
>CAIQQM010000273.1 GCA_903873945.1 uncultured Verrucomicrobiota bacterium | reverse complement strand
GTTGAACGGGCGCGGCTCGGTCAACAGACTACCGTTCTCCGGATTGTAGCGAACGGTGTCCTTAGCCTGTTCGGCGCGTTCGCCCAAAAGGGTTGGATTGTTAAGTCCACGCTGCTGATAAAACTGTTTGGCTGTTTTGCGGGCGCTCTCGACCGGCTTGCCGGGCAGAACCAGCACTGAAAAAGTGTCTTTGGATTCCTTGCCCTCGGTTTCGTCGATCGCCCCCGTGTAAAAGTAGGCCGTGCCGCTCTGCGGGTCGACCTGATCCGCGCGAAACCGCTTCTTGGTCAGCAGGCAATCCACCATCAAATCGCTGAAGGTGCTGGTGTGGCCGCTGGCCTCCCAGATGCGCGGGTGCATGATGATGGTCGCCTCGAGCCCCGCGACATCGTCGCGCAACTGTGTCATCGTCCGCCACCAGGAATCCTTGATATTACGCTTGAGCTCGGCGCCGAGCGGGCCGTAATCCCAAAAGCCGTTGAGCCCGCCGTAAATTTCGGAGGATTGAAAAATGAAGCCCCGTCGTTTGCAGAGCGAAACGATCTTTTCCATCAATTCACCGGCTTTCGGTTCAGCCATAAGGCGTGCAGTCTCTCAAAGCACGCCTTGATGTCAAGGGAGCCGCCGCCGGGCGAATGCCCAGACCCGGCGCGGCATTTGCGCGACAGGCTTGCGTTTAGCGCGCCGTCAGGATAATTGGAAGTTGTGCTGGCCACGAGCGGCCCCGAGCACATGCCCGACAGCCTAAAGATGACGCACATCGAAGCCATTCAATATTTGTACAGCCTGCGCTGGTTCGGGGCGAAGCTTGGTTTGGCGAACACCAGGAAGCTGGCGGCGCTAGCCGGTAATCCGCAGGACAAACTCCGGTTCATCCATGTGGCGGGAACGAACGGCAAAGGTTCAACGTGCGCGATGCTAGAGAGCATCTATCGGGCAACCGGGTTGCGCGTGGGCCTGTTCACGTCGCCGCACCTGGTGGCGTTCGGCGAGCGCATCCAGGTCAACCGGCATATTATCCGCGAGGCGGAGGTCACGCGGCTGGTGGCCGAAATGCAGCCGCTGCTGAAGGAATTCCCGGCGGAGGAACACCCGACGTTCTTTGAAGTGGTGACGGTGATGGCGCTGAAGCATTTTGCGGCGAAGAAATGCGAGCTGGTCATTTGGGAGACCGGGCTCGGGGGGCGGTTGGACGCGACGAACATCGTGACGCCGCTGGCGGGCATTATCACGAACATACAGTACGACCACCAGAAGTGGCTGGGGGGAACACTGGCAAGCATCGCGGCGGAAAAGGCGGGCATCATCAAACCGGGCGTTCCGGTGATCACGATGGCGGACGCTCCTGAAGCGCTCAAAGTAATCAAGGAAACAGCGCGGGAGCGAAACGCGCCGTTTACACTCCTGACAGCTTTGGACACAGAGCGGCCGCCGCTGAACACAGTCCACCTGTCGTTGTTGGGCCAGCATCAAAGGCGGAATGCGGCCGCGGCAGTTGCGGCGGTGCGCGTGCTTGAGCCTCAGATCCCTGTGGGCGACGGCGTTATTCGCACCGGGCTTGAGCATGTTCACTGGGACGGGCGGTTGCAACTGGCAAAGCGACCGTCGGGCCGGAAGATTCTGCTGGATGGGGCGCATAATGTGGGCGGGGCGGAGATACTCGCCGCGGCACTGAGGGAATATTTCCCATCGGTCAAGCCCTCGCTGATCCTTGGCATCCTGCAGGATAAAGACTGGCCGGCGATGTGCGGAATTCTGGCTCCGCTGGCCGGGCGGATACTGTTGGTACCAGGCCCAGCGAACGGAGCGCCACCCCTCAGCAGCTCGGGGAGGCCTGCCGGCAAGCCAATCCGAAAGCGGAAGTCGAAGAATACGCCTCGCTCAGCGCGGCGCTGGCCGACGCGAAGGAAGACGGGTTCGTGACGATCGCCGGCTCGCTGTACCTGATAGGCGAAGCGATGGAGTTGCTCGAACTCACGAAGTCAAAAGCGAGCCGCGAACGCGAACTGAACGAATGGGGCGGCACACCACCAGCAGCCCGGCCAATTGTGGCCACCGGAGCAGTTTGAACTGGAAAAGGAAGCTGCCGGAAGAATTTTGTTGCGCGCCAAGGCTCCAAGCAAGTGATAGCGATCCTTCTGCGCAAAATCAGTTTAGTTTTCTTGACGGTGGCGGGGAGACCATTAGATTCCATGCCATGCGCAGCGTGGAACAACTCGTAACGGCCGGTGTCGTGTTCCGATGAAGACCATTGCGAACATTTTTGCCTCGTCGCTCGGCAAGAAGTACATCATGGCCGTGACGGGATTTGGGCTTTTTCTTTTTGTCATCGGCCACCTGGCGGGGAACCTGCAGGTTTTTCTTGGGCCGGAGGCGATCAACCGGTATGGCGCATTTTTGCAATCAAACCCCGAGCTGTTGTGGCCGGCGCGGATTGGGCTGTTGCTGATGTTAGGGCTGCACATCTGGTCGGCGGCAAAGGTTTCGCTGGAGAACCGGGCAGCGCGGCCGGAGGGATATGCGGCTTATGAGCCGGTGGGTTCCACGTATGCTTCGCGCACCATGCTGGTGAGCGGGAGCATCATCTTCGTCTTCGTGGTGTATCATCTCCTGCACTACACGGCGCAGGTGCAGTACCTCAATCTGACCGGAAGGGATTTCAGGGTTTTTGTGGACCTGAAAGACCGCCACGACATTTTCAAAACGCTGGTGGTGGGCTTCAGCAATGGCTGGGTGTCCGGGTTCTACATTCTGGGCATGGCGCTGCTGTGTCTGCACCTAAGCCACGGCGCGAGCAGCATGTTCCAATCGCTCGGCTGGAGAAATGACGTTTACCGGCCAATGATGGAAAATCTCGCCCGGGTGGTGGCGCTGCTGATTTTTCTCGGTTACAGCTCGATTCCGGCGGCGATTCTGTTCGGCTACGGACGGGAGGTGTTGAGGTGAGCGTTATGAGTTTGGACAGCAAAATTCCCCCGGGTCCGCTTGCGCAGAAGTGGGACAAACACCGGTTTGACCTCAAGCTGGTCAATCCGGCCAACAAACGGAAGTTCGACATTATCGTGGTGGGCAGCGGGCTGGCGGGCGCTTCGGCGGCCGCGTCGCTGGCGGAACTGGGCTACAAGGTCAGATGTTTCTGTTTCCAGGACAGTCCGCGCCGGGCGCACAGCATCGCCGCACAGGGCGGCATTAATGCGGCGAAGAATTACGCCAACGATGGGGACAGTGTTTACCGGCTGTTCTACGACACGATCAAAGGCGGTGATTTCCGGGCGCGGGAAGCCAACGTGTACCGGCTGGCGCAGGTCAGCTCAAACATCATCGATCAATGCGTGGCGCAGGGGGTGCCGTTCGCGCGCGAATACGGGGGGTTGCTGACGAACCGGTCATTCGGCGGGGCACAGGTTTCGCGGACGTTTTACGCACGCGGCCAAACCGGCCAGCAGCTTCTGCTGGGCGCTTACCAGGCGCTTTCCCGCCAGATCGGGCTGGGGACGGTGGAGATGCATCCGCGCACGGAAATGCTGGACCTGGTGGTCATTGACGGTCATGCCAAAGGCATTGTCGTGCGCGACCTGGTGAGCGGCGAAATATCCTCGCACGCGGCGGATGCCGTGGTGCTGGCGACGGGCGGCTACAGCAACGTCTTTTTCCTCTCGACCAACGCCAAAGGCTGCAACGTTACCGCGACCTGGCGCGCCTGGAAGAAAGGGGCTCTTTTCGCCAACCCTTGTTACACGCAGATTCACCCGACCTGCATCCCCGTCAGCGGCGAGCATCAATCGAAACTGACGCTGATGTCGGAATCGCTCCGGAACGACGGGCGGGTCTGGGTGCCCAAACGCAAGGAAGATTGCCAGAAACCTCCGGCATCCATTCCCGAAGCGGACCGCGATTATTACCTGGAGCGAAAATATCCGAGCTTTGGGAACCTTGCGCCGCGGGACATTTCCTCGCGCGCCGCCAAAGAGACGTGCGATGATGGCAGGGGGGTCGGTCCCGGCGGACGCGGTGTGTACCTGGATTTTGCGGACGCGATCAAGCGGCTGGGCGAGAGCATGATCCGTGACCGTTACGGGAATCTCTTCGATATTTACGAGAAGATCACCAATGAAAATGCGTACAAAGTCCCGATGCGGATTTACCCGGCGGTGCATTACTCGATGGGCGGCACCTGGGTGGATTACAACCTGATGAGCACGCTGCCGGGGCTGTTCGTGATTGGCGAAGCGAACTTCTCCGACCACGGCGCGAACCGGCTGGGCGCCAGCGCCCTGATGCAAGGGCTGGCGGACGGCTATTTCGTCCTACCCTACACGATCGGCGATTATTTTGTGTCAGCCAAACAGGCAAAGCCATCGGCCAACCATCCCGAATTCAAGAAGGCGGAAGAGAACATCCGGCAATTCGCGGCCAGGCTGCTGTCGGTCAAAGGCAGGCGAACGGCCACGTCATTCCATCGCGAGCTGGGCAAGCTGCTCTGGGAAAAATGCGGGATGGCGCGCAATGAAGCGGGGTTGACGGAGGCTCTCAAACGGATTCCGGAATTGCGCGAAGAATTCTGGAAGAACGTGGCGGTTACAGGGGGAAACGGGGAACTGAACCAAGCGCTGGAATATGCCGGGCGAGTGGCGGATTTCATGGAATTTGCCGAGCTTCTCTGCCTCGACGCGTTGCATCGCCGGGAGTCGTGTGGCGGACATTTCCGCGAGGAGTTCCAGACAGCGGAGGGTGAGGCGAAGCGGGATGACGAGAATTTCGCCTACGTGGCCGCATGGGAATATCAGGGCGCCGGGAAAGCGCCGGTGATGCGCAAGGAACCCTTGGTTTACGAGGAAGCGCACATGAGCACGCGGAGTTACAAATGAACCTCACGTTGAAAGTTTGGCGGCAGAAAAACCCGCGGGCGGCCGGGGGCTTTGAGACTTACGAGGCGAAGGGTGTGACGCCGGAGATGTCGTTTCTGGAGATGCTCGACGTGGTGAACGAAGAGCTGATTGCGGGGGGGCGGGACCCGATTGCCTTTGACTCGGATTGTCGGGAGGGCATTTGCGGCATGTGTTCGCTGGTGATCAACGGCATTCCGCACGGCGGCCAGCCGGGGACCACGACCTGCGAACTCCATTTGCGCCATTTCCACGATGGCCAGACGATTACCGTGGAACCATGGCGCGCAAAGGCTTTTCCTGTGGTCAGGGATCTGATCACGAACCGGAGCGCTTTCGACCGCATTATCCAGGCGGGCGGTTTCGTCTCGGTAAACACAGGGGGCACCCCGGACGGCAATGCCATTCCAGTTCCGAAAACTACCGCCGACCGGGCGATGGACGCGGCCGCGTGCATCGGCTGCGGCGCTTGTGTGGCCGTGTGCAAGAATGCGTCGGCGATGCTGTTTGTGGCGGCGAAAGTTTCTCATCTGAACCTGTTGCCGCAGGGGAAAGCCGAGAAAGATCGGCGCGCGCTGAACATGGTGAAACAGATGGACCACGAAGGATTTGGCAATTGCACCGTCACGGGCTCGTGCGAAGCGGTTTGTCCCAAGGAAATCAGCCTGAGCTTCATCGCGAAGATGAACCGGGATTATGGAGTGGCGACATTGAAGGGACAGTAAAGAGGATTGGTCAGGGGAGTAGCGGGTTGTCATGAGCGCGAAGGGAAGGTGAATCTCGTCTCGGTGCGTTTCGCCAGGTTGTTAGTTTTTCGTGGTTCTTCGTGGCCGTTTTTCCTATACTCTCAACCACTATGAAACGGACGATTACTCTTTTCGCACTTACTTTTATCGCTGGCAGCCTCTGCGCGCAAAATATCGACCTGCCGGCACCCAGCAAATCCGGCGGGATGCCTTTGATGGAAGCGCTGGCGAAACGTTCCACGGCCAGGGCCTTTGACTCAAAGGCGCTGTCGCGTCAGCAGCTCTCCAGCCTGCTCTGGGCCTCTTTTGGCATCAGCCGGCCCGATGGAAAACGCACGGCACCTTCAGCCAAGAATTTTCAGGAAACCGACATCTACGTGCTTTTGAAGGAGGGCGCCTATGTTTACGACGCCAAATCCAACAAGCTCAACCTTGTGGCGGCGGAAGATGTTCGGAGCCTCGGTGGGACACAAGCTTTCGTGAAAGACGCACCGGTCACACTGGTGTTTGTCGCGGACCTCACCCGGATGTGGACGGGAAGTATCGATGACAAAAAGAACTTTGCCAACATTGATGTCGGTTACATCTCGCAAAATGCTTACCTCTTTTGCGCCTCTGAAGGCCTCGTGACGGGGGCGCGGGCTTCAGTAGACCGGTCCAGTCTTGCTGCGAAGCTCAAACTCCGCCCAGATCAGCTCATCATATTGGCGCAATCCGTTGGCTACCCGAAGCCTTGAGCTTCGTGCCATTAAATGTATTTCCTCAACAGCGGCTCCAGTTCCATTTTCGTCTTGGCCGGCCAGAGCTTCCTGTCGGTCATGATTGAGTTCTTCAATGCGTGATGGCACGGCCAGTTGGGCTCGGTGGGAATAAGCGAAACCGCTTTGGCAATCATCGCCTTGGCCAGAGCAGCATTCTTCGTCAGGTTGGCGATCACCATCTCGGTGGTGACATGAGCTTCGTCCACCTTCCAGCAATCGTAATCGGTGATCATGGCCATCGTCGCATAAGCAATCTCCGCTTCCCGGGCGCACTTGGCTTCGCCGAGGTTGGTCATACCTACCACATCGTAACCCAGCTTGTGGTTGGCGAGCGATTCGGCCCGGGTGCTGAACGCCGGCCCTTCCATATTCACATAAGTGCCCCCGTCGTGGACGCGGGCTCTGATGGCGCGAGCGGCCTTTAGCAGCAACTTTCTCAGCTCTTCGCAAATCGGGTCCGCGAATGCGATGTGGCCGACGATGCCGTGGCCAAAAAATGTGTGAGCCAGGGATTGCTTTGTCCGGTCTATAAACTGGTCAGGCAATACCATGTGGCACGGTTTGTACCTTGCCTGCAGCGAACCTACCGCGCTGACGCTGACAATCCAGTCCACACCAAGTTTTTTCATCGCCCAAATGTTGGCGCGATGATTCAGCTCGCCTGGCAGAATCCGGTGACCCCGGCCGTGACGGGGCAGGAAGAGCACCTCGCGACCGGACAGTGTGCCGGCAAGCAATTCGTCCGAAGGAGAACCAAAAGGCGTTTTGACCTTAAGCCACTTTTGGTTGGCGAAGCCTTCGATGCCGTACAAACCGCTGCCGCCGATGATGCCGATCCTGTGTTGGTGCTGTGACATGCGGGGGTTTATAGCGGCTGGGCCGGAAGTTGGAAATTGAAAAGTCAACCGGGGGCCGGCTCTTCAGCGGAGATGGCGGCTCTCTTGTGGCAGCAGGGCGCACCTGCGCCGGTCAGAGCCGGGCTGACGTGCAGGATGTCGAGGGACATTCCGCTTTCCAACCGGGCAGCGGCATGGCACGTTCCGCTACGCTTGAAAAATATGAATCTGCCCAGATTTTTGATTCGCTTCTGTATATTTCCGGTGGTTCTGACGGCCTTCGCTCTCCCGTGCCGTCTGGCTGCTGCCTCCACCAACCACTTCAGTTTCGGCGGGCCGGAGATCTTTCCCATCGACAACTCCATCAGCCAGCTTCATGTGGCGGACCTAGATGGAGATAGTCTTAATGACATCATCGTGGTCAATAACGCGCGCTCGAGGATCAACCTCCTTTACAACCAAACGGGCAAAACCAATTTGACCCGCAAAGCGGCCATCAAGGGCAAACTTGAACTCAATGAGCTGCCGCCCGATGCCCGCTTCCGCATCGAATCGATTGCCTCCGAGATGCGCATCTCGTCGCTCGTTGTCGCTGACCTGAACGGCGATGGCCGACCGGACATCGCCTATTATGGCGAGCCTAAACAGCTCGTGGTGCTTTACAACCAGGGCACCAACGGCTGGAGCGCGCCCAAACGTTTCCCGATCGAGGACGGCCAGCTTTCTCCCAACGCTCTTTGCGCCGGGGATTTGAAGGGCAACGGCCTCACGAACCTGCTGCTGCTCTCGGAGAATTTCGCGTACCTCATTCCTCAGCAGAAGGACCACACGCTCGGAGAACCCGAGAAGATACCATTTTCCGGCACCGTAAAATCCGCGCAAATCATTGATATCGATGGCGATGGGCTCAGCGATCTGCTGCTCGTGAATTGGGAAGACCGGAATCCTTTCCGTTTCCGCTTGCAGCGGCCCGGCGGCCAGCTCGGTCCGGAAATTTACTTCTCTTCCCCTCCCATCCGCGCCTACTGGGCCGACAATCTGGAGCCGAACGGCAAAACCCAGATTATCACCATCGCGCAAAATTCCGGCCGGGCAAGTGTCTCCGAATTCTCACGTGCGCCTGCTGAGGCGCTGCTTGGGACGCAATTTCTTCAGGGCCAGCTCCAAATCCTCCCCCTCAACCGCACGGAGAAGGCCCGGCGCGGGTTGCTCTGGGCCGATGTCAATGGCGACGGGCTTCCGGACCTGCTGGTGGCTGAACCCGAGAGCGGCCAGATTTCGATTTATCTTCAGCAGAAGGACGGCACTCTGGCCGCGCCAAAGACTTTTCCGACGCTGGCGGGCATCAGCGACCTGGCCATGGCGGACTGGGAGGGGGATGGGAGGCCGGAGATTTTCATGCTCAGCGCCGATGAACGCCAGGTGGGTGTAACGCGCCTGGATGAAAAGCAGGGGTTGCCATTTCCGACATTGATTCCCTTGGAAGGCAAGCCGCTTGTGCTGGCGGTGGGCGCATTGCGGCCCGGCGCCAAGCCGACATTGGCGGTGATCGTGGACCAGGACGGGAGGCGCTCATTGGTGACACGCACAGCGGATGGAAAGAGCAGGACCCAGAAACTGAGCGAGGATTTTAAGTCCAATCCAACCATGCTGGCCTTTCACGATGTTGACCAGGACGGTCTTGTAGACCTGGTGGTCCTGATCCCTTACGAAAAGGTCAAGGTGCTTCGGCAGGTGCCCGGCAAGGATTTTGAAGAACTGGATGTGGCGCCGCCGGGCGGCGCTATCGAACAGCCCTGGCTCAGCACGGCTGACATTGATGGCGATGGCAAGCCGGAATTGTTGCTGACGCAAAAGAATTTTGTCCGCGCGGTTGTGTTGAAGCGGGATGCTTCCTCTCAAAACTCGACCAACAAGGGCGATTGGACGTTCCAAGTGAAGGAGCAAATCAACGGCGCGGGGAGCAATTCACGACTCGCAGGCGCCGCTGCGGTGCCGAATGGGGCGAATGCCGCCAGCTCGCTCTTCCTGCTCGACGTTGAGCGCAAGGTCCTGACCTTGTGCGAGCGTGACCGGGCGGGAGTCTGGCAAATCGTGCGGAATATGCCTTTGCCGGTATCCGATTTCGCGGGTCTCCAACCCCTCGCTTTCGGCGGCACCAATATCAATGCGTTGGCATTCATGGGTTTGAATGCGGTTGCCTGCATGCCTCTGAATGGCCAGACGTGGCAGCTTACTGAACTGGATGGCTACGAAACGCCGATCAAAGATGGTCACCTTAACGACGTGGTCTCCGGTGACCTCGACAACGATGGCCGCAAGGACCTGGTGTTTCTGGAAACGGCCAGAAATTACCTCGACCTTGTGATCTTCGACGCCAACCACAAGCTTGTGCCCGCCGACCGCTGGCAGGTCTTTGAAGAGCGAACCTTCCGCAGCCGCAGGAATGACTTGCCCGAGCCGCGTGAAGCCGTGGTTGCCGATGTGACGGGCCATGGCAAGAACGACCTGATCGTGCTGGTCCATGACCGGATCCTGGTTTACCCGCAGGAATGAGATGGCCGCAGCAGATGCGCCGAGTCCCTGGCGGCCTTATTGAGGATGGTGCGCGCTGCAGGACTTGAACCTGCGACCCCTTCCGTGTGAAGGAAGTGCTCTTCCACTGAGCTAAGCGCGCGACAGATCCAGCGGGGGCTTAGCCGTCGAAAACCCCGCATAAACCGCCAAAAGGTTAGGTTTGATTTTTGCCAGGAGCAAGACCTTTTGTATAAGTGCCACACCAAAATCCAAGGCATTCCGCCAGCGCCGGTTTGGACTGGTGTTTTTGCAGAATTCTGACTTACTTGCAGCTTGCGCGACATGAGCGGAATATGCAACTGGAACTGATCGGACCGCATCCGTTCGCAAAGGATGAGCAGGGCAGACAGGCAACCCGGATAGGCACCTTGTTTCCGGAGCATAAGGTGCTTTGGACACAACAGCCGGGAGTTCACGCCTTGCAACGGCTAGGCTTCATCGAGCGCCTCAACGTGGAACGAACCGGCAAGGGACTGCCACCGATGAGCACCGAGGAGGAGGAGAAGTTGTGCGGCAACTCGCTGGATTTGATCTTCGAGGCCGACCATATTTTAATCCGGCCCAATAAAGAGCGGATGGAGGTTACCTTCGCTGGGGATGAGTTGCTGCAAAGTCTAGTGTCGAAGCGGCAGATCGGGTTTCTATCGGTTTTGGATCCACGAGTGCAAGAGGCGGTCAAGCTGCGAGGGGAATGCTGGCGGCTGAGCGCCATCCCCAAGTCGCGGGAGGCGAAGGAGCGGATGGTGTTTAGCTCGAAGGTAGGGATTCGCGGGCTGCCGATTTACTATTACAACCGGCTGACAGGGACGCGCTGGCTGACATTCCAGGAATTCGAAAATCTTGGTAAACTGGATGATGCAAGCCTAGCGCGGCACCTGCAGGAGATCGCGACCCACGCGAACCTAAAGAACCGGGCGGGGCGACCGGAAGTGGACTTTTTCGGGATCGACCTGCGGCAGTTTGGCGGGCGAGAATTTGCAGGGGAGGCATACGAGCAACTGCCACCAGAGCAACTCCGGCAGAGATTCGGGGAATTGCGAGAGCACTTCCGAACAGCAGTGCACGAGTCGTTCCGGAAGGACGATAGCCATAACAAAGCGTGGTGCGAGCGGATTTTATCCACGCTGTTTCTGGAAGGGAACGAGACGCAGACAGAACAGCTTATGAGCGGGCTAAGTCCGGAGTTTTTTCTGCAGGTGGACTGGGTACCGGGGGGCAGATTTGAAGAGGGAGAGTTTCAGTTTGACACTATATTCGACGAGGCGGCTAGCCATCCAGAGGATGAGGATCTGCAACGGCTGTGCGATGCGCGGATCAAAGGGATTATTTTCAACATCATCCGCGAGTACGGCGACCTGGACTATGTGAACATCGGGTGTTTGCCGGAATCGCTGTCACTGGGGAGGCCGCACCGGAGCAGCCGACGGGGCGTTTACATCGCGGAATTCCGGTCACGAAGCGAGGGAGAGGTGATCAAGCGTTTTATCCGGCTGCAGAAATGGGGGGTTTGGGAGCATCTCGATGAAGGGAAGGACCTACTGCAATCGATCAACGAGAGCGAGGATTATACCGACTACTGGCTGGATCGACGGCTGGGGTGCCGGCAGCTTGGAATGAACCTGACACGGCGGGTGGTGATGCGGCGATTGAGCGAGACCTACGGGGGCAAGAACGAGAGACGCCGCGGGGAAGTGATCCGAACGACGTACTTCGAGCGAGAATATTTGGAAGGGATTGCGACGGACAAACTACCGTCGGAGAAGTATGCGAAGGCAGGCTACGCGGTGAAGCTGGCGACCCTGCTGGGGCGGGCGGCAGTTTCGAACATCATCGCAGGACGAGCGTTTGCGATGGGGACACGGCCGGTGTTTGATGACGGGGACGAAGTGGTGTACGAAGGGGAAGACGGGCTACCGGCAGAAATCCGAGTGGGAGACCACAGTGGAGCATTTGCCGAGTACAAGCTGCCGTTGGAAGCAGCGGCGGCACATTATGCCCGGCCAATCAACACGAGGGACAAAATGCTGCCCGAACCGAGAGAGTTTGCGGAGGCCTACCTAGCAGCGTTTCGCGAGCAACTTTTGCACATTCAAGGGGACTATCGAAAGCGGCGACGAGCTTTCGACACGCTTTTCAAGCATTGCAAATATGACGTTCGGGGCAGCTTCGCCTACCGTTGGGAGTGCGTGTTGCGGCGGCTGAACCAAACTAATGCGGAGACACTGGCGGAGGCAATTCGCAAACACGTGTGGGTGTTGAATCTGGGCAAGCCGCAACCCGAGAGAGGGGAACAGCTCACGACAGAGCCGGGCACCAAGCGGACTTAATCCGGAAGCAAAAGGGCGGCGCGGCGGGAGAGTTTCTTAGACGAGCGAGCTATGCATTTTTCCATAAAGACCGACGCGAAGACAAATCGCGCCTACATGTCCGCCGCAGTCAAGAGCCGGGAACTAATCAACAATCCATTTGTCAACAAGGGGACGGCGTTCACACCGCAAGAGCGTGATGAACTGGACTTACACGGGTTGCTGCCACCGGCGGTGTCGACAATAGAGCAACAGTTAGCGCGCAATTACAACAATTTCAGAGCCAAGCCGAACAACCTGGAAAAATATGTATTTCTCAACAGCCTGCAGGACCGGAACGAGACGCTGTTTTTCAGGTTTGTCCTCGAACACCTGGAAGAGATGCTACCGCTAGTATACACGCCAACCGTCGGGGAGGCATGCCAGCGGTTTTCGCATATCTACCGGCGGGCGCGCGGGCTGTATATCGACTACAACCAGGGAAGCAGGATTGAGAAGATCCTGCGGGACTTTTGCGATACGCCGCCCTCAATCATCGTGGTGACGGATGGGGAGCGGATCCTAGGACTGGGCGACCAGGGAGTCGGGGGAATGGGGATACCGATCGGAAAGTTGTGCCTTTATACGTTATGCGCGGGAATATCACCTTACGACACACTGCCGGTGATGCTTGATGTTGGAACAGATAACGCAGAAAGGCTGGCGGACCCGTTGTATCTGGGCCTGCGACACAAGCGGATTCGCGGGGAGGCGTACCAGGATTTCATTGATCTTTTTGTGGCGGCAGTGAAAAAGGTTTACTCTGAAGCGCTTCTGCAATGGGAGGACTTCCTGAAAGGCAACGCGCTCCGGCAGCTTGCGCGGTTCAGGGACCAACTATGCACGTTCAATGACGATATCCAAGGCACGGCAGCAGTGGTGGTAGCAGGGCTCTACGCCAGCACGAGGATCACCAATCAATCATTGCGCGAGCAACGGATGTTGCTAGCTGGGGCAGGCGCTGCGGCGCAAGGCATTGCAGATCTTTTTGCAGCAGCACTTCAGAAGGAAGGACTCACGCTAAAGGAGGCGCGAGGGCAAATCTGGACGTTTGACAGCAAAGGCCTAGTAACGCGCGACCGGCGGGATCTGGAAGATTTCAAGGCCACCTACGCGAGAGATCCGGGCGAAGTATCGAACTATGACTGCAAGAACCAGATGCGGCTTACTTTGCCCGAAGTGATCCGGAATGCGCGGCCCACGATCCTGCTGGGAACGTCCGGCACACGCGGCGCCTTCAGCGAGGAAGTTATTCGCGTGATGGCGAAAGTGAACGCGCGGCCAATCATTTTCCCGCTGTCCAATCCCACTTCGCTAAGCGAGTGCACGGCCGAGGATGCGATCCGGTGGTCGGAAGGCCGGGCGATTGTGGCAACCGGCAGCCCATTTTTGCCGGTGGAATTCAACGGACGGCGTTACCGGATTGGCCAGGGCAACAATGCCTATATCTTCCCTGGCGTCGGGTTGGGGGCAACGGCAGGCGGCGTGAGGCGAATCACGGACGGGATGTTCATGGACGCGGCAAAGGCGCTGGCGGCAAAGGTAACGGAAAATGACCTGCGAGAATGCGCGGTGTATCCGGAGCTGACCCGAATTCGGGAATGTTCGCACGCGGTAGCGTGCGCGGTCATCAAGCGCGCGGCAGCCGAGGGCCATGCGGACGCGAGTATGCTCACGAATCTGGAAGCGAGAGTCGAACGTTCGATGTGGTTTCCGGACTACTTGCCGGTGCGGTACGAGATGTAGATAGCCATGTCAAAAGGAAAACGGGACGGCCTCACCTCACCAGCACCATCTTAACGTTTTACGCGCTAACGCTCCAAATTAATTCCTAGCTTGCTTCGCCCGGAGCAGTAAAACGGGCACACTAACGCCATGTTGGACGTGGATGGCGGTGGTCCCCAACAATAAATCCGCGACGAATTTGTGACCATGCGTGCTCATGGCGACAAGGTCGCAGCCTTTTTGATTGATCCACTTGATGATCTCAGCTGCCGGCTCGCCGTACGCCAATTCCGACTCGGCAGCCACACCCGCAGCGACGAACTCCGAGCAGACCTTGTCCAAGTAAGTCCTGCTTTCTTCAATCTCCTTGCCGGCTGCATCAGAGCGGTGGTATTTGGCCGGCACTCCCGTTGCAACGTGCAGCAACACGACCTGGCTTTGCAACAGTTTGGCTAAGTCCTTAATGTGTTCCACGATGGCCCGGTCCGTCCGCGTCCGGTCAAGTGTTACCAGGATTTTTTTATACATGAATTGGGGATTTCGGTTTTAGGATTACATCTCGTTCATCCATTGCTGATCACATGCCACGCCGTTTTGAGCGCCTCCGGCAGGCTATAGATGTCCATTGCCGTAATCAACAACGCACTGCCCCACCCCAGAGCCAGCAGAAACCAACCATTGGCCCACCGGCCCATCTTCTTTCGGGAGGAGGTGAAATACAACAAGGGGAACATTGCGAAAGGCAGTTCCAGGCAGAGCAAGACCTGGCTCAGGTTGACAAGGTCAGTAACGCTGCCATTACCGCGAACACTGATGATCCAGATCGCCGGCGCCACGGCCAACGTGCGAGAGATCATGCGGCGGATCCAGGGTCGAATGCGCCAGTTCATGAAGCCCTCCATCACGACCTGCCCGGCCAGGGTGCCGGTGATCGTACTGCTTTGGCCGCTCGCGAGCAGAGCAACGGCAAAAAGCGTGCTCGCCAGAGTGGCACCCAGTAGCGGGGCCAGAGTCAGGTAGGCAATTCTTATCCAATCGCTGTCGGGACTAAACGTGACAATTTGTCCGCCCGCGACACTCACGCTCGTTTTTCCGTAGAACACCATGGCGGCCAGCACAAGGATCGCAGCGTTAACAAAGAAGGCGATCGTCAGGGCCACCGCCGAATCAATGGTGTTAAAGCGGATAGCACTGCGGATCGAGTTTTCATCACGCTTCAGCTTTCGCGACTGGACGAGAGCCGAGTGCAGATACAGGTTGTGTGGCATGACCGTGGCACCAATAATCCCGATTGCCACGACAAGCATCCCGCTCTGGCGAAGGTCGGGACGCAACAGAGCCTGGCCCATTTCCAAGAAACCGGGCTGGGTCTGAGGCAGCACAAAAATCTCGATTCCATAACAGACGCCGATGGTAGCGACGAATACCGCAACCACGGCCTCGAGCATCCTCATGCCCAGCCCCTGCAAGGCCAGCAGGAGCAACACATCAAAAGCGGTGATGACGATCGCCCACGCCATGGGAATGTGGAACAGCAGATTAAGGGCGACCGCGCTCCCCAGCGACTCTGCGAGATCGGTCGCGGCAATCGCGAGCTCCATTGAAATCCAATTCGGCCACCGGGTCCACGCAGGGAACCAGTCGCGGGAGCACTGGGCCAAGTCTTTCCCGGTCGCGACGCCAAGGCGAGCTGAGATAACCTGCAGGATCACCGCCATGAAACTTGCCAGCGCGACAACCCACAGCAGGCCGTACTTAAACTGAGCGCCGCCAGCAAGATCGGTTCCCCAGTTTCCAGGGTCCATGTAGCCGACGCTGATGAGGATCGCCGGCCCTACGAACGCGCGCCATTGCCGCCAGAAGCCAGAACGCGCCGGTGGCACTTCCACCGTGCCGTGCATGCCCTCCAATGAGACCGGGCCAGTTAATAAGGCAACCGGGGGAACAGGGCTGCTTGGCTGCTTCCTGACGCCCTCGCGGGCGCCAAGCTGTGGTTGTGACGATGGCCCTTCGCTCACGCGGAAATCTATACCATGTATGGATACTTATCCAAATAGAAGGTTTTAGGCCAAAAACTCTTGTGTTGCGCGCGAACAATTAATTGGTCGAGGCGGACCTCCGCGATGTTTCCCAGGTGAAACGCCCCGCTAATTGCCTGCAAAGCGAGTCCAAAAGGACCCGCCTTTACGCCGCCAAAGCAAGCGGAACCTTCGCACCTTCTCTCCCGATGGCATCTCAGAGTGAGTGTGGGTTCCAGCCTTTTTCAGGCCTTGCCGCCGAAGCTCCGGTAATCATCCAGATCGAGCAGGTCGAACCAGGTGACAATATCCTCTCGTTTAGGGGCGAGTTTGGCATGCTGGCTATTAAACCATTCGCGCGAGCCGGTGTCCTCTGGCGCCCGTTGCGCGCAGTAAGCGGACCAGACGGCAATCTCCGGCTCGGTGCGCTTGTGCTTCGCATTCTTTTCGATCCACTGCAGGATCTCGCCGTCGCCTTTGCCGGTGGCGAGCTGTTTCTTTAGAGCAGCGGCGTTAATACCGACGAACGTGAGAAAGCGCTGGTCGGTCGGGCAGTCATAATGGTATTCGCCCTGTTTGCGAGCGATGGTCGCGCGGCCCTTGTCTAGCATGCGCGGCAAGATGACGTAACCCCCAAGCCGGACGCGCGGACTGCGGGGCGGTTGTCGAGTCAGATCCGGAGCATTCCTCAAAGCCATAGTTTACCTTTCTTTGTGGTTTCAGTTTTCTTACCGGAGCCCAGTCCGTCCCGGACTCCAATTTCTTCAGGTGTAAGATGCAACAATGTTCGCGGAATGCAAGGGCGACTGCCCTTCGGCATAGACAATCCGGGTCAATTCCCCAACTGTCCGGAACAAGCGACCAGCCACATCACTCGACCTGCCGCTTCGCGACCACCAACGCGCCAAACGAAATCAACATCTTGCGTCATCGCACGCCTGTTGAAACTCCGCATCATAACAAGGTAAAGAATATTGGCCGCCGGCAACCGGTCTTTCGGGGCCAGCCTTGCCACGGCGTCTGTCACATAGCTACGCAATATCACCCTCTGCCCAGCTCTGCCTTTTCACCGCCGTCAAATACCAGCGTGAACAGCAAAACCAGGCCGATGATGAGCGGCCTGCCACGAATTTAAAGAACTCGCCTTCACGCTGGATTATTACACGCGGGAACCTGGGAAAGTTTCAACTTTTTCCAATTCCGTTCAGCCACGGTCGGGATGTCCAACTGGTGGCTGGCGAGTTCGCAAGGAGGCTTCAAGCTGCCGGAGGTCTTTGGGAAGTTCGGCTTTCCAAGTCATCAACTTGCCCGGGTGCTCAGGATGCTCGAGGGTCAAAGTTTCGGCGTGCAAGGCCTGGCGGGGGAAAGCGATGAGCCTGCCGCTTTGAGCGTCTTCGCGATATTTTGGATGGTAAGTGCGATCGCCAATCAAGGGTAGCCCGGCATTGGCGGCCTGGACGCGGATTTGGTGTTTGCGCCCCGTTTCGAGACTGACCCGCAACTTGGCGACGAAGCCCACGCCGCCAGCAAGAGAGTACTCGTCAATCACTTCAAAGTGGGTGATGGCTTCTCGGGCTTCGGATTTTGAGGACCTGGCTTGAGTTTCAGAAAGGATGTGCTGGCGCATTTCATCGTCGCTCAATCGAACCCATTGGCGCCAGGTACCTTTCGGGGCAATGGGGCGGCCCTCCACGAAGGCAACGTATTGCCGTTTCATCGTGTGCGCCTTCAACTGGTTTATCAGGTGCTGACGAGCCGTTGGATTCATGGCGATGCAAAAGACGCCGCTGGTGTACTGATCGAGACGATGAACCGGCAAAGGCTGGAGGTGGCGATAGACCGGGGGCAATGACTTGGCCGCAACGGCACGAACGCGGGCTTTGAGCCGTCCCGCGAGGAAATCAGCGAGGATGCTGAGTGCGGAGAGTTTACAATCCGGCGCGGGGACCGAGATAAGGCCGGGTCCCTTGTTCACAATTGCGAGGGAGGAATCCAGATAGAGCAAGGAGACACGCGGATGGATTTCCCAACCGGAGCCACAATCGAGTGTGCCGGCAGTTCGCCCCAACAGTTCCAGTGTATCGCCCGGTTCTGGGAGGAGGTGATGGGGTTTGCGGATAATCACACCGCCAACGCTCACACGGCCGGCGAGTATCCACTGTTTGGCACGGGTTTTAGGGGTGTCCGGATGCTGTTGAAGCACCCAGTAGAGGAGCGGGCGAGCGTTGTTTTCTGAAGTAGCGCCAGTTGTCATGCGACAAGTCCAGAATGGGACCTGAACTGCAGGAGGTCAACTGTCGGCATTTTCCGTGCAACAAAGCGAGAGTTCGCAAGCGCGATAGGAAAGCCGGTTTTTCACCAGATTTTTCACCTTGTTCCATGGGGTGTGGACGCCTACGTTTCAGGTTAATGAGCAAGGAAAAAGAACCGGACGATTTGCCGAGCCAACCAGCGGCCGGAACCGTTCCCGCTCCAACGCCCAAGCCCCTGGGGATGATGATGGAGATCTTCGGAGTGAGCCGCATTGCCGCCATTGGGGCGGCTTTTTTTATATGTCTCGTGCTCGCTGGAGCGGTGTTCTTCTTTGTAAAGTCAGCTCCCCCCGGGACGATTACGATCACCTGCGGCCCCGAGGGCAGTATATTCCAAACGAACGCCTCAGGGTATGCCAAGATTCTGGCGCGTCACGGCGTGAAACTGAAAGTGCTCACTTCCCGCGGCTCGCTGGAAAATTTGCAGCGGCTAAGCGATCCATCGTTTCCGGTGGACATAGGCATGGTTCAGGGTGGAGTCACCAACGGCGCGAAAGACCGGCTGGTTTCCCTCGGGAGCATTTCCTACCAACCGCTGCTGGTCTTCTATCGCGGTGAGCCGGTGGATTTGCTCTCCAGTCTGGCCGAAAAACGAATTGTCGTCGGCCCAGTGGGAAGCGGCACTCGCGCGCTAGCCTTAACTCTGCTGGAGGCGAACGCCATTTCGACCAACGGGACAACTCCCTTGTTGGATTGGGAACCGAAGGAGGCGTCCAAGGGGCTGCTGGAGGGAAAGGTTGATGCCGTGTTCCTGATGGGCGAGGACGCATCACCAACGATGATGCGCGAGTTACTGCGGGCACCCGACGTCCACCTGCTAAGCTTCAAACAGGCGGTGGCTTACACCCGGCGGTTTAATTACCTGAACGTGCTCGAACTCCCGCAAGGCTCAATCGATTTCGGCAAAAACCTGCCCGCGCAGGATGTACATCTGATCGGACCAACAGTGGAACTGGTTGCGCGGGAAACGTTACATCCGGCGCTCTCCGACCTGCTGCTCGACGCCGCGCGCGACGTGCATGGCCAAGCGACCGTGCTACAACGCAAGAAGGAGTTCCCCGCCCCAATCGAGCACGACTTCCGAATCAGCGCCGATGCCACCCGTTTCTACAACTCGGGTAAGAAGTTGCCTTATCGTTACCTCCCGTTCTGGCTGGCAAGCTTGACCAGCCGCATCGTGGTGGTGTTTGTGCCGGTGATTGTGGTGATGATTCCGCTCCTGCGCAGCATTCCCGCCTTCTATCGCTGGCGCATTCGGTCAAGAATCAACCGGTGGTATGGCGTCCTGTTGTCGTTGGAAAGGGAGCTGTTCCGGGAGCGAGAAGTGGAGAAGCGCAAACCGTTGCTTCAGCGGTTGGAGGAGATCGAACGGGCCGTCAACAAGATGAAGGTCCCGGCGTCCTTTGCCGATCAATTCTACGGCTTGCGCGGCCACATTGATTTCGTCCGCCAGATGGTGAATGAAAAACTGCCGAAGTAAGGCAGCCGGTCCGAAAGTGGGTAACGACCGAAGTGACGATATTCCATCTTTCAGAAGCCACCTATCAGTTATCCTAAAAACGGCCGTTGAAGCGAACCTCGCTCGCCTTGCGAGGAGTGGCCCCAGACACCCGCCGCGGCGTCAGTTTCCCGTGATCTGTTGGCGAGAGGAGGCAGAATCACTTGACCGTTGATACCGCGTTTCCTGGCGTCGACAAGCAAACGAAAAGTTCAGGGCTTGAAGCGGCGTGCCGGGCGAGACCGCCGCCGTTCTTGAGCAGGACGACTCCCCGAGAGACCTTCATCCGAGTTCTCATTGCAAACACAATCAGCTCCAACCAGACTAATCCATCAGGACATTGATTGCGTGATCCGGATTTTGTTTGGCGTACAACTGGAATGGTTGCATGATTCGGCATGACAACCCTGCTTCGCAAAAACGTGGTTTCGCTTTATGCTGGCCAAAATGCAAACCGCGTGTTATATATCGACTCAGCCCATGATGGCAGGAATGGTGAACATGTGGGTGGCAAGCTTCCTCTAAGGCTGCCAATTGCCCGTTCGCACTTCTAAGTCTGATCGGTGCCTGCCCGAGGGTCATAGGTGTGCGGAAAGGTAATTTCGTGAGTTGGTTTGGAAAAGATAAGGAAGCCGAGCGCTTCTATCTGTTGCCCGGAATGGGCGGCAAAGCACTGCAACAGAAGCGGAAATTTATGTTGTGGTGGGGAATCGGAGTGGGACTGCTCGTCTCGTTCCTCCTGGCCGGCCTTATGTACTGGATGTGCCGCGGTTAAGGCATCTCCCTATGCAAACAGGCTTGTAGTCTTCAGGTTAACCGCGTCAATCAGACCCTGGTCGGTCAGCTTTAATTCGGGAATTGGCGAGAGGCTAAGGAAAGAGAGGGACATGAAGGGGGCATCCAGTTCACACCCCATCTCACGAGCTGCGGCCTTCAACCCGGCGATACCCTCGATTACTTCATTGAGCGGGCGGTCAGAAACAAGACCCGCGATCGGCAAAGCCAGCGCCGCCTTTACCTGGCCGTTTTGCACGGCCACCTGGCCACCCCGCATCCGCTCTAATTCCTCGATCGCGCGCGCAATGTCGCCGTCATTCGTTCCAACAACGACGACATTATGCGCGTCGTGCGCCACGGTGGAACCCAGGGCGCCGGATTTGAGCCCGAAGCCGCGCACGAAACCGACACCGACGTTGCCCGTGGCACGATGCCGCTCGACTACTACCAGTTTAAGAATGTCCCGCTCCATATCCGACACCACGAGACCGTCTTTGATCCGCGGGACCTCGACGACCTGCCGGGTGACGATTTGATGGGGTACGGTTTCTATAACGCGAATTTTCGCGGGGTGGCCGCTCGGCACCTGAAAATCCTTGGCCGCGTTATAGCGCAGATTCATTGTGCTGCGCGGCTGCGGCGTCGGCGGGCGTGCTGGAGCGAGGCACTTTCCGTTTTCGGCGACCAGAATTCCTTTCTTATAGGTTTGCCGGACAACCAGGTTCTGCAAATCGTCGAAGACAATGAAATCGGCCCAATAGCGCGGTGCGATGGCGCCGAAGTTGCGCAAGCGATAGTGCCGCGCGGTGCTGATGGTCGCGATTTGAAGCGCGAGCATCGGCGGCAGGCCAAGACGAATAGCCTTGCGCACGGAGTGATCGATGTGGCCCTCAAGAACAAGGTCGCCTGCCAATTTATCATCCGTGGCAAAGGAACAGTTCATCGCGTTGTTCGAATTAACCAACGGCAGCAGCGTGGCGAGATTGCGCTCAGTGCTGCCTTCGCGCAAAAGGACGTGCATGCCAAGCCGCAGCTTCTCCCGCGCTTCAGCCAGTTCCGTGGATTCGTGATCGGAACCGACCCCTGCCAGAACGTAGGCGTTAAGATTCTTCCCCATGAGGCCGGGAGCGTGGCCATCGATGCTCTTGCCCTTGCCCGCTTTGATCTTCGCCAATTCACTTTCCGCGCCCAAATAGACTCCCGGAAAATTCATCAGCTCAGCCACGCCGGCAATGCGTTCATCGGCAATCATTAGGGCGATATCGTCCGCTGTCAGGCAAGCACCGGCCGTTTCCAATGGCGTGGCCGGCACACAGGAGGGCAGCATGATGAAGAAGTCAACAGGCAGATCTCTCGTGGATTCGAGCACATAGCGAATGCCATCCAGGCCGAGGACATTGGCATATTCGTGCGGATCAATCACCACCGCGCCTGTGCCATGAGGCACGGCCGCGCGCGCAAACTCCGGCGCGGTGAGCATCGAACTCTCGACGTGAAAATGCCCGTCAATCAGGCTCGGGGCGAGATAAGCGCCGTCCAGCTCGATGACTTTCTTCGCCTCGTAATCTCCCAACCCAACCACGCGCCCATCGTCCACAGCCACATGCGTTGGGTAAATCTCGCCGCTCAGCACGTTGACAAGATTGGCATTCCTAAAAAGCCGCTCGGCAGGTTGTTCGCCACGGGCGACGCCAAGCTTTTGCTGGAGGTCTCTCATAGATGATTGCGAAACATTGTTGAGCCACAATTTGGAGAGTTATTGAAAAAAAGCAATCTGCGCCTTCGGAATGACAGACACTACAAGCTCATTTGTGTAATAGCACACCAAGCATGGAGCCGTGGTTGTTTGAGAAAATTCTTACCAACTTCGCGCGTCGTCGACAAATTCCCGAAGCCCCAAACAAATCGCCGCTGAAAGCCGACTGAAAACATTGAAAATCGGCTTTCAGCGGTTATCCTCTTTCTGGCCTATGAAGAATCTGGTTTTCCGAGCACTTGCCGAAGCCGCGCACAACAGTGAGCCCGTGGTATTAGGCATTATCTCCGGAACGAAGGGCTCCAGCCCGCAGAAAATCGGCGCAAAGGCGCTCTTCTACAGTGACGGTCGCATCAAAGGGACACTCGGCGGAGGCTGTCTCGAAGCGGAAATCCAGAAGCGTGCGCTCCAATCCTTGCGCGCCAATAAACCGGCGACGTTCGATCTCCTGCTCGACCATGACTTCGGCTGGGACGATGGGTTAATGTGCGGCGGAAAGGTTGGCGGTTTGATTTTACCGAATGCGCAGAGCATCGGAGAGGGGTTTTGGACCGAGCTGGCCGGACGGAAAACAACTTTATCATGGGGTGTTAAGAGCGATTTTTCCATTGGAAGGGCAAGCGAAGCGGCAGCCCTGGATTGGTTGTACCAGGAGACGATTACCGCACCCTGCGCCCTGTGGATAGCCGGAGCGGGGCATATCGCTCAAGCGGTAGCGCCACTGGCATTAAATTTGGATTTCAGCGTTACTGTTTTCGATGACCGTCCAGCACTGGCTAGCTACGAGTTTTTTCCGCAGGAAGTTTTCTTAAAGGCCGAGGTTTGGGAGAAATTGCTCAGTTTGCCGCTGCCCGAAGCGCCTGCTTTCGGGCTTATCGTTACTCGCGGGCATCGCCATGATGCGCTGGTGCTCCAGAACTGGATTCACAAGCGGTTTCTCTTCCTAGGCATGATCGGCAGCGCCCGCAAAGCGCGCACAATCTTCGAGCATTTTCGCGAGGAAAAGCTCGCCACTCCGGAAGAGCTTCAACGCGTTGCCTGCCCGGTGGGGATTAAGATCCGTTCCCAAAGCGTGCAGGAAATCGCCGTGAGCATCATGGCGCAGTTTATTGATAAACGGGCGGAACTCGTTTACGACCAGCCGGGCGCTCCGGCAGGAAAATTTGAGCTCGTTGAGTGAGAGACCCTGCGGAGCAGACCATCCCGCCTGTCAACAGGTCCCGAAACGCCCGCCTCCTGCGCAAATCCCCCTGCCCGTCACCGAGCCGCCTCTTATTTTAAGAGGTCGCCGTAGTTGTCGTAAAGTGACATCAGACATTTCTGATGGGTCATCGGCGCCCACAGTTCCAGTTTGAGCTGTGGGTTGAACTCCCTCATCGCTTTCAAAATTGCGAAGTAGGTCCCAATGCCATACATCAACGGCGGCTCGCCTACAGCTTTTGAGCCGAGAAGAGCCAGCGGGTCTGGTTTGCTGTCGAGGGGTTTTACTTCAAGCGTCCGGGGAGTGAAATAAATGTCCGGCACTTTGTAACTCGAGAGATCATCATAAACGAGCTTGCCCGTTTGATCGATGAGCAGTTCCTCGATGGTCATGAGACCGATTCCCTGCAGCAAAGCTCCTTCAACCTGCCCGATATCAATATCGAGATTCATGCTCGAACCGAAGTCGTGAATGATTTTGACCAGGTCCACATTGTAGGTTCCTCGCAAGCAATCCACGGTCACTACGGTTACGGCTGTGCCATAGACGTGGTAGGCAAACGGATGACCCTTTTCCATCGCCTTGTTGAAGTGGATAATCGGCGTCGCGTAATGCGCGTGCTCGGAAAGTGACACGCGGGCTTCTTCGGTCAGGAATACGAGTCTTGCCCAGGTAAGCTCAGTTTTCCTGCCTTTGTGATAAATTACTTCGTCTTTGATCTCTATGTCGCCCGGGTCTTGGGCCTTGAGTTCCTGACAGGCGACACCCTTCAGGCGGGCGAGCAAAGCCTGACAGGCCATGATTGTGGCCTTGCCGTTCAGATCAGCGCCGGAACTCGCGGCCGTAGGCGACGGGTTGGCAATGCGGCTAGTGTTTGTGCTGTGAATCGTGAAGCGCCTTGTGGAAATCGATAGAGTCTGGGCGGCCGCTTGCAGAATCTTTGTGTTAACTCCCTGGCCCATTTCGACCACGCCTGTGGTGATGCTGACCGTTCCATCCGAGTAGATATGAACCAGGGAGCGCCCCTGGTTCAGGCTCGTCTTCGTGAACGAAATGCCAAAGCAGAGCGGGTAGAGCGAAACGCCTTTCTTGAACAGGTCGTTCTTCTGGTTGAAGTCCGCGACCTCCTTCTTGAGCTTCTCCACCCCGAATGTTTTCCAGGCGGTGTCCCAGCATTTACGAGCATTGCAGTTTTTTGCCTCCTGGTCATAAGGGAAGCGATCCCCTTCGCTGAGAAGATTCTTCTTTTGAATCTCCATCATGTCCACCCCCAGCGTGACTGCGGCTTTCATTAAGGCGGCTTCGAGCACAAACATCCCCTGCGGCGCGCCAAAGCCCCGGAACGCCGTGTTGGGAGGAATGTTTGTTTTGCAACTATGAACGGTAATTCTTGCGTTGGGAACAAAGTAACTGGCTGTTCCGTGGAAAAGGGTTCTTTCCATCACGGCCGGAGAAACGTCAGCGCAAGCGCCCGCATTTTGAAAACACTGGACCTCGTAACAGACGATCTTTAAATCCTTGGATAAGCCCAATTTGAAATCGAAAGAATAGGGATGCCGTTTGCCGGTCATCTTGATGTCTTCGGCCCGCGAAAGAACCAGCTTGACGGGTTTCCTCAACGTTTGAGCCGCAAGCGCAGCCATACATGCCCAGGGAGTCCCCTGGTCCTCTTTCCCGCCGAAGCCGCCGCCGATTCGATTGACGTCAACCTCGATTTTATGCATCGGCATTCCGAGGACTTTCGCCGCAGCTCTTTGGACGTATTTCGTTGCCTGCGTTGAAGAGTGAATTTTGATGCCGTCGTCTTCCGTCAGGTAAGCGTAGGCCCCCTGGGTTTCCAGATAAACATGCTCCTGGCCGCCCATCTCCGCCTGGCCTTCGATGATGTGGGCGCAGCTCTTCCATTCGGATTCGGTATCCCCTATCTTGAAAGTCCGTGATGGGACAATGAATTTCTTTGCCGCATAGGCCTCTCTCGCCGTGACGATGGGATGAAGCTCTTCAATATCAATTTTTATCCTGGAAACTGCTTTCTTGGCGATTCTTTCGGTCTTCGCGCAAACGAGAGCGATGGGCATCCCGATGTAATCCACGGTTTTATCCGCAAACAGCTCTTCGTCCTGGATGATGCCGCCGATCTGGTTTTCTCCCTTGATATCCTTGACCGAAATAATCCCTTCCACTCCGTCTATTTGCAGCGCCTCGGAAAAATCGATGCTCTTGACTTTGCCGTGAGCGAGCGGTGAAGCAAAAACGACTCCGAAGAGAGTGTCTTCCCTGAGAGGAATGTCGTTAACATAGATCGATTCCCCTCGAACGTGGGTGCGTGAGTCGATATTTATCATCTTAAGGCCTCCAGAGAAATGGTCTCGGGCGAAAAATTCATAAGGTGGATAAAGAGTTGTTGGCGCACCAGCGAGCGCTTGTATTCCGCGCGGCTTCGGGGAGTGATCTCGGTCTGGGCGATGCGATTGGCCTGTTTGAACGTCTGATTGTCAATTCTCTTGCCAACCAGATACCCGGCGGCCTTCTCAAGGTATCTAATCGTCGGACCAAGTCCTCCAACTGCGAACGACGCCTTTTTGATGATGCCGTTATCAACCACCACTCTCATGGCTGAATTAACGGTCGCCATGTCGAGGAAATCCCTCTTGCAGATCTTCTCAAAACTAAAAAGAGTTTTCCCGTCAGGAGTGTCGAAATAGATCCATTCAATGAGTTCCTCGGGATCTTTGTTCACTTTCTTGTATCCGGCGAAGAAATCCTTGAGCGTCACTTCCCTAGTCTTGCCTTTGTTCTTCATCACCAGAACTGCGTCCAGGGCAATGAACATGACAGAAACATCACCGATGGGAGAGCCGTTGGCGATGTTGCCGCCCACGGTCGCCATATTTCTTACCGGAGTCGAGGCGACCAGTTTAACATAGTCGGCCATTTTTGGGAAAAGCCGGTTGAGCTCTTTGGATTCCTTGATATCGGTAAACGTTGAAGCCGCCCCAATATAGCACTTATTCCCGACAAACTTGATTTGCTTGTACTCTTTTGCCCCGAAAACGAGATTAGCTTCCGATTCGATTGCCTTCTCCGGATCTTGAAGCAGCAGGTCTGTCCCTCCGGCGATAATGCAGCCCGAGTCTTTGATCTCGACGACCTTCCCCACATTGATCTTTCTCAACCTCTCCGGAATCTCCAGAAAGTAACCTGGAAGAAATTTGTTCTGAACCAGCCACTGGACCTGGTCGGATTTTCCCATCGGCTTCAATTGTTCAACAATCGCGCCAGCAGCTCTTTCGATAGATTTGTAACCCGTACAACGGCAAATGTTTCCACCCATAGCTTCAACGGCGTTTTCAAGGATCCTCGGTTTGTCACCAAGACAGAACCCGTAGAGTGAGAGAACAAAGCCGGGAGTGCAGAAGCCGCATTGGGTTCCGTTCTTTTGGATAAGCTCGGTCTGAATCGGCGTCAACTCGTCTCCATTTATTCCCTCAATGGTGACGATGTGCTTGTGGTTAGCATTGCCGAGCGGCATGAGGCAGGAAGTCATCGTTTCGTATTTCACTCCGCCGTTCTTGAGATCGCCAACCAAAATAGTACAGGCCCCGCAGTCACCTTCGCGGCAGCCTATTTTGGTGCCATAGAGGTGCAAAACATCCCGCAGGTAATCGACCAACGCACTCCCCGGAGGAAGTTCGGTCCTTACCTCTTTATTGTTTACTATGAAATTAAGCATGCGTGTTTCCTAAGGACGTCAATTTTTTAAAAGTTATTCTATCACGGTATGGGCCCGGAATCCAAGCCGCAAAATCAACTAGTTGTGTCCACTTGATCGACATGTTCATTAACACAAGTGAATCGGCGGGTTTAGGGCATCGAAGTAAGTCGAAACAGCCGGGCGGACAGGCTTCGAATACTTCAGCTCGCACCCCCAAGGGAAACCCTTTAGAACTAACTGTTTTCTAATTGTCATAGCAACTAAAGCTTATACAAAATAGCACAAAGCCGGCCAGATTCCAGCCGGAAGGTTGCCAATGCTGCGCATTGGCGTAGTTTAGTTTGGACAGACACAGGGAGGGCTGTGCGATCGTTTACTAGCGGGATTTTTTTGCTTTGCGAGGCACGCCAGCGCGCCGTTTGGTCTGGCGCCGCGAAAGTTCCCGGCGAGCCTTGGCCAGCTCGGTGCGCACGGTTTCCAAATCACTCCTGAGCTTCTCACCCTGCTGACGCGTGGCGGCCAACTCCCGGGAGCGGCGGCGCAGTTCGAGTTGAGACACGACGTGCCGTGCCAGGATCTGCAAAGCCTGCTTCTGTTCGGCGCGCAATTCGCGGGGAATCTTGTCGATCACACAAAGCGTACCGAGGGCATAACCATCAGGCGTGATCAGCGGCGCGCCGGCGTAAAAGCGGATTTTTGGGTCCGAAGTGACAAACGGGTTGTCGGCAAAACGCTTGTCGAGAGTGGCGTCCGGCACGATGAACAAATCGGGCTGGTTGATGGCGTGGGCGCAAAAGGAAACATCCCGTGATGTCTCGACCACTGTTGCCCCTATTCGCGATTTGAACCATTGCCGCTTTTCATCCACCAGGGTAATCAGGGCAATTGGAGCTTCGCAAATGCGCGCGGCCAGCTCGGTCAAATCATCGAACATTTCCTCGGGGATGGTGTCGAGGACTTCGTATTGCCAGAGAACT